>DGYA01000021.1:0-4089 GCA_002396505.1 Cyanobacteria bacterium UBA5018
GATCAGTTTCCGGGGCCCACGTCAGTTGAGCGCTCGCAGCACCGATTTGCGGTGATAGCCGGTGATCATCACCAGCTCATCCACCAGCGCTGCGGATCAGGGCCGGCCGCTCTCCCCTTTCGCTTCTGAACAGACCGCCCTGCAGCACGGCCCATGGCGGCAAAAGTTCAGCTGAGGCAACAGCCTACGCAGTCAACAGTTTTTAAGATGCAATGCGCGACAACTTTTGCACTGGTACCTTTTGCGTCGGCCATCGTGGATCACGCCGAAGCTCTCGGCCGCGCCACACTGCGGGCAAAGGAAGCCATTTGGCCAGCGAGCATTCTCCAAGGCGGCAAGGCACTTCTCCTCAGTCCCAAAGGCCTGAATGAAATCGGAGAAGGAAAACCACTCCTGGTACTGGACTCTGTTCTGGGGCACCTGACCAATCTGCCATAGATCGCCCGTACTACTTTAAGGGCTTGGCGGTTGTGCTGCCAGGGCGTGCGGAGCTTTCTTGCTGATCAGGAGCTGCCATATGCTGCTGTTCTTAATAGGCATGGTGGTAAGCGTAGGCGCCAGCCTTTCGCGCAGCGGTTGGGAAATCCACAAGTGCCCACAGCCGCGATGGCGAATACCAATACCCATGGCAGGGGCGGAGCAGCCCGTAGCAGTAATGAAGGAGCCGTAATGGCTATGGAGCGAAGGAGCTGTATTCTCCAAACTGAGCCAGAGCATCAATCAGCTCGCCGGGCGGAGTGCGAGTGGCTTAGAGAACAACGTGCTGCCATCGAAAGAGGAGTTATTGATATCACTTGTGATGGCAATCTTGGGACAACAGGAGCCTTGTGACGCAATAGTGTCACCTACGTATCTGTGGGGGCTTCGGGGGGGGGAGTTCCCCGGGGCCACCCGGCGGCGGGCTCATTCGCTCCCGCTGTACGGGAGCAAATGTCGTTTTCATGGTCGTCGGTTAGGCCCCTGGTGGATGGGTCAAACCGAGTGAATAACTTTGCTGAAGCAAGGGGCAGAAAGCCGACTCATTCACACCAGCAAAAAGCAAGCATCAGACCCAGCTCTTGCCCTCAGGCCTGCTCCCGCTGTGTGAGTAGGTCTCTGAGTTCATGGCTCAGCAGATCACGATGGCTATGGATCCGCAGCTGGACATCTTCCCCGAGGACCTCCCATACGGGTAGTGGCAGAATAAGCAGTATACTGGGATCACTATCTCTGCAGATCCAGAGGGGGCCGGATCGGCTGCTGGTCAGCCGGGTGCGCTCATCGAGAGCCCTGCCGGGAAACGCCTCGCTGTTCGCTTCGATCTGCCAGAGCCAGATCTGCTCCCCTGCAGGCCCAAGAATCTCCATCCGCTCGATCCTCACCAGGGTAGGGGTTTCGGCCGGATCGAGGCGCAGAGCGACAACTCGGCCGGCGATGGCGGGCAGGGTGAAGGTGCAGACGTCATAGCCGCGGCGAAGGGGAACAACGGTGGCTCGGAGCGAGTGATCTTCATGGAATTCCGGCTCGTTCTTCGGGCACCAGCCGTTGTCGATGCACCAGAAGAGTTGCATCGTGGCCAGGGAGACGGATTGCTCCTCGACAACTTGTAGATGCTGCTCAAGGCGAGCCCAGGCCTGGTCGAGCTGATCGCTGCGGCACTCCTCTGGACCGAGCAGGGTTCCGTGCACGCCCAGGGCCAGTTCAAGCAGCACGGGATCGACAGGGCCAAGGTCGGCCATGGCGGCGGCAGGGTCGGGGCCAGCGTGGTTGAGCGTAGGGTCGACGGCAGGGATAAAAGCGGAGTCGGCGCTAGCTACCGTTCCATCGAAGAGTTGTTGGGGCCAGAGCGCCTGGCAGCGCGTTAGCACGACTTCAGGTTCGGCGAGCACCTGTTGGTAGTCAACAATCAACCTGGGCAGGTGGCGGGTGTGGCGTTCGGCGGCCAGGCTGTGCTGCAGCCAGAGCAGCAGCGAGCGATTGGCGGGCATTCGATCGCGCTGCAGCAGCGAGCGCGCCACGGCAAGGGGATGGCGCTGCTGGAGCACCACAGCCGCTTCCAGCCCATGCTGCTCCAGCAGGCGATTCCAGATCGGCTGCAGACGGCATTGGCGCGGGTCCTTCACCACAAGGATGCGCTCCGCAAAGCTCTCGTTGTCAAAGGCAAGCCGCAGGGCCTCGCCGATTGCTTCGCCATGGCGCGGCAGCAGCGCCGCTTCCCAGTCGGCCGTGGGCATAAAGGAGTCAGACCAGCCCAGTCCCTGCTCCTCAAGAAGCGTGTCGTGGGCTGAAACGACTGGCGTGGGCTCCCAGTGCCCCCTGGGGTTAGAGGCGGTGGCCGCTAGGGTTTGGGCCGGCAGCGAAGCTTGGAAGCCGCCTCCACAGAGCATGGCGGCCGTGGCCGAGGTCCCACTGCGGTGCATGCCCAGCACGAACATCTGCCGGCGGGGCAGGGCGGCGGCGGCCCCACGGCTTTGGTAGGTGGCCTCCTCAAGCCCTGGCGCTGCCGGATCGGCCGCTCTGGCGCGGGCGAACCAATCACTGGAGACCCACCAGTGGCCTCGATCGGCCTCGAGTTCGGCCATACCCACCAGCAGGGAGAAGTGGTTCGGATGCTCCTGGATGCTTTGCTGGAGCAGGGCTTCGGCCTGATCCAGCTGGCCGAGCTTGCGCTGGCAGCGGGCGCTGGCGGCGAGCAGGTCTGGATTGCCTGGACTCAGGGCGAGCGCTTGACGAAAGTTGACCAGTGCTTTGGCGGGGTTTTGCTCCTTAAAATCTTTTTCGGCTTTGTCGATCAGGGCCCCCACGGCCGCCTCTGCGTATGCGCTGGCAGAGATGAAACTGCGGCCCAGGGTGGCAATGGCGGCCTGAACGCCAAGATGGTGGGGATCAAGCGCGGCGGCGCGCTTGTAGGTGGCTATGGCCTCCGGCAGTTGACGGCGGTAACGCTGACAGCTGGCCAAAGCAATCAGGCCGGGCACTGATGCTGGATCAGCGGCCACAAGTGACTCAGCTAGGTCAGTGGCCTCCTGTACCTCGCTGCGAGCCAGGAAAATATGCACCATGGATGCCACCAGGCATTGGTGCTGGGGTGCAAGGACCTGGGCCTGGCGCAGCAGGGTCAGGGCTGTTTGCCCATCACCCCTGCTTTCCGCGGCATTGGCATCAAGCACAAGATCCTTGATGCGCTGACGTTCGGAGTCGCTATCAGGTCGTTGAGCGGCCATCAGGTTCTCTCTGCTTCCGTCAAGGACCGGGAGGGAAAATTACCATTACCTTAGGACGCCTTGAAGGCTTTGCGACTTCAAACAGCGATAATTACAAAGTCCTTGTGCAGTGTGAAAAACTTGGGACTTACTGAAATTAGTCTTCCGGCTTTCGTAGCGCATCAAGTGTGATGCCCTGGCAAGCCTGTGCTTGGTCAATGGGTCAAGGAATGGCTCAATAAAGCTGTCTAAAAAACCCTCAAACGTGCTGCGCGCTTCGCAGGAGCAAGCAAGCACATTATCGCTATGCATACAGATGCAATCAAGACAAATAAAAGGCACGGTAATCGCAAGACCTTCTCGGAATTTGTCACAAAAATGTCATCCCGATCGCCAGCTTTGAAGTCGCAACTAGCTTTGTCGCTGCCAGATCGAGTCCATTTTTTCTCTTGCTTGTACCGATTCTGCCTTCGATCGTCGAACGCTTTCTCAGGTCTAATTTAAACAGCTCCTGCTGTTCTGTTGACTGGACTTCGGTTGCCGCTGTCTCCTTCTTGCTTGCGCGGCCACCGAGTCGGATGCCATTGCTTTCGCGGAACTTTTTGTTTGCGACAGTCATATAGATCGCATCAGCACCAATTCGCACCGGATAGCATCCTCGATCATCCTTGTATCGCTCGGCTCGCGCGATCAGGCCATTCGCTTAATTGTAGGTCTCCGAGCTAATTCGATCAATTTCTGCGACTTTATTGTCATCTGAAATCGAAATCTTAGCGCCGAATTCGACTTGAGGGCACCTCGAAAAATCAAAAAAATAGTTGATTACGGCATGATTTCGGCTATAACCGGCTGAGCAGTTTTCAGGTCAACTGTGGGTCAGAGAGGCTTCTGGGACGACCAGCAAAGA
>DGYA01000021.1:4280-5507 GCA_002396505.1 Cyanobacteria bacterium UBA5018
AAAGAGTCGCAAAGCTCCAGGAGAAAAAGCCGGTTCTCAAGCGCCTGGCTGATTCGATCCCATGGAAATCATTCCGCCCACTGCTTGACAATGGTTATGTGCATGAGCGCAAGAGCAATGCAGGGCGCAATAGGATTGATCCGCCGATCCTTTTCAAGATGGTCATTCTCCAGCAACTATTTAACCTTAGCGATTAAGAGCTTGAATTCCAGGTAAATGATAGGCGCTCCTTTGAGGAGTCGTATCCGTTCAGAGGGCGAGACGCTCAGGCACCGCAATTCAACCCCGATCGTTGGCGATCGGCGCAGCGTGTTGGCCTGACGTCATCAGCTATCCGGCAGCAGTGATGGCATCACCCCGTTGCGGTGATGGGCAATCCATGCCTGTTCCAGAAACTGCCAGGTATCCCGGCCTTGTTGTCGCAGGGTTGTGGTGACCGTGAGCAATCGGCTGCGGCAGATCCCACCTTGGCGGGATTGGACGCCATGGCTGATCTTGCGCTGAATCACCGACGTGCGCAGGGCACGCTCGGCGGCGTTGTTGGTGGGTTCGATGCCCTTGATCTCCAGGAATGTCCATAGTCCATCAGTCACCTGGAGCAACTGCCGGCAGGTGCCGATCGTTTTGGCCCATGGTGTTCGTTCACCTCGCTGGCAGTCCAGTTCCACCACCCGCTGCAACGTGGCTACAAACGCCAACCGAATTGGCCGGCAGCCCTGTTGCAATGTCGGCCAGTCGATCGTTCCGTCCTTGTAGCGATGCCACTGGCCAAACAACTCTTGCTGCAGGATCAGCAGCTCCGCTCCGAACTGGGCACTGGCACCCGAGCGTTCGGCGATGGTGGTGAGATCGCGGATCACATGCGCCCAGCACAGCTGGCGCTGCTCCAAGGGGAGGTGGTTGTAGGCGGAGAAGCGATCGCTCATCACGATCCCGCCAAAGTTGTTCCCCAGCAGCTCGATCGCCGCGGCGGCCGAACGGCTCAGCCCCTGCAGAAACACCGTCACCACTGGGGTCACCATCACCCACTGCCAACCGCGCCTGCGATCGGGGTTGTTCCCAGGGCTGATTCAAAGTGTGTCACAAGGGCCGTAGCCTGAGCTTTCAGCATTCGGTTCACTGAGCGGGCTTGCTCCTTCTCTGTGCCAGAAACCGGCTCTGATGCAACCGATCTCGATCTGATCAGTTTCCTCAAGGCGATCCCAGATGCCCGGATGCGGCGCGGGT
>DGYA01000093.1:0-575 GCA_002396505.1 Cyanobacteria bacterium UBA5018
CTGAACTTTTGCCGCTATGGTCCGTGCTGCAGGGCGCTATGTTGAGCACCACGGGCACCCCGGTGAGCCGCTCCATTTCGCTC
Organism: Cyanobacteria bacterium UBA5018; assembly: GCA_002396505.1. Lineage (GTDB taxonomy): Bacteria > Cyanobacteriota > Cyanobacteriia > PCC-6307 > Cyanobiaceae > UBA5018. The sequence continues at coordinate 84 of DGYA01000093.1, forward strand.
AACAACCCATGAAATCTGGGATTGGTGTCTCGATGCACCGTCTGAATGCGGCTGGTGCCGTCGAAATGGACGACGGCCGGAATCAGGTGAGCCTTCTCCTTCCTGGCTCGGAACGCGCCGAGCATGTAGGTCGCCACCTCCGGCATCGGGTCCGGCAGCTCAAACCAGTCCGAGGCCCGCTCCGCCAGCACGCTCGGACAGAAGGGCCGGAAGGCTTCCCGGTGCTTTACCTTGACATTCATCAACTCCACCGTGGCCTGGCTGCGCGGATCGGCGAGCAGGGAGCGGTTGCCTAAAGCGCGCGGTCCCAATTCCATTCGTCCCTGGAACCAGGCGATGATCTTGCCGTCGGCCAGTAATTGCGCGGTTTCCGCCTCGATGGCGTTGCTGTGTCGGAAGGCCAGCCCACGGGCGTCAAGGGCAGCCTTGATCTCGGCGTCGGAATAGGCCGGCCCCAGGTAGGGGCTCTTGCTGACTGGTTGCCGGGGCTGG
>DGYA01000093.1:943-4368 GCA_002396505.1 Cyanobacteria bacterium UBA5018
GGATCTGTTTCGCCAGCTTGATAAAGATCTCCTCCGTGGCCACCTGCAGGGCCACCGCGATATCCGCATACTTCTGCGTCTCCGTGGTGATGCGATCGACGGGCCGCTCCTGCTTGGTAACGCCAAAGAGAGTTTCCAGGGCCTGGAAATTGCCATTGCGCAAATGGGCCAGGCTGTCATCAATGGTAAAGCTGCCGTCCGCTGCGATCTGGAGCAGGGAGTCCAGGGCTTCCTTGTAAACTCCTGGTTCGCCATAGGAAGACAACCCCATCAGTTTGGCGGCGTCGTAGGGACTAAACCCTAGAAAGGCAGACATCTTTTCCCAAAGAAAGCCAAGGGAATTGGGATATTCAAAATGCCTGATCTTGTTGAGGCGTCTGCCCTCGCCTTGGAAGATCGTGGTGGATTCAAATTCACCGATGCCATCCACCACCAGCACCGCCGACTCCTCCACGCCGCTCACATAGAACGCACTGGCCGCGTGGCAAGCGTGGTGATCAAGATACAAGAACCGCCCCTGAAAGCCCATGGCGCGAATCTTTTGTTCCACACTGAGATGGGACTTATAAAAGCGCTCTTCTCCGGCCAGGGTGCCGAAATCCCCTTCCGGCAAGGGATATCCGTGCGGATGATCACAATTTTTGCGCAAGCGATCTTCCGGTTCAAAAGAATAGCCGATAAAATCAACTTCGGCCAGGTTGGTCAGGCCGCCGCTCTGCAAACAAAAGGCGATCGCCTGCTCTGGCAGCTGATCCGCGTTGTCCACTAGAGCGGGCTTGCCGTGCTTCACACGGCTGAACCGCTCTTCTTCTACGGCAGCGATGAGATGACCATCCTGGATCAAGCAGGCGGATGATTCGTGGTAGGCGCTGTTGATGCCCAGGATTGAGGTTGGATTAGCCAAAAGGTTTAGGTAAAGGATGAATTGGAAAGGATTGCAGGGCAATGAGTCAGCCACTATGACAGCGTTCTCATATAAAAATCACCCGGAACCACTGCCTATGCATTGATTGGGCCGGACATGCTGCTTTTTGATGACCATCATCGCCCCACGACCGAGGGGAAGCAGCGGGCCATTAACCACGTTGAAACAAATTTATAACTCTACTAGCTTCCTGGTAGGATTCACTGTCTTGTGATCCTGCGGCGGGGGGGGTCTTTCGTGACAATGCGCCTCAAAGTGTCTCGGCGATTTAATTTGCCGAGTGACAGCATGGGAAGTTGATCTTACGTCGGCTAGGTAAAGCTATGAAAATACACAATTTTCTGTGCTTCTGCCAGCTTCAAACCATTGCGGCACCATCATTATCTTGGCTGTTGCCAGGATTTTCCAGAGTCTCCCTAGGACACCGCGCTGGAAACAGCCGTTAATGCTTGTCCCTATGTCTTGGTTCGTGATGCCTTGGCTGCCTAGTGCCCATTCAGCTAGCTGCTTAGGGTCCCTGTTCGGTGCCTTGATGCCAACTGCTAAAGCATTTGGTCCGCGTTGAGAGGGCCCTGCCCCCATGCTCCGTTTGGGCCCCAGGCAACCCGAATCGATACTCCGGCCAGAGGCCGTGCCTTCCAGCTCTCGATTCCGAGCCATTACCAGACGTCCACCGCCTGAGTGTCATCCTTCTCAACTGACCCCATGACCGCCGACCATCTCGTGAGCGCCCTGTATCCCCTGAGCACACCGCAACGGGAGATCTGGTTCGACCAGATGCTTCACGACGGCGTGCCGCTTTACAACATCGGCGGCTACGTGGATCTGCCGGGGCGAATCGATCCGGTGCTGTTCGAGCAGGCGGTGAACCTCCTGGTGCGGCGGCACGACAGCCTGCGGCTGTGGCCCACGGCGGAGCGGGATGCGGATGGTCTGCCCCTGCAGGCTTTCGTGGATCCTTGGCCCGTTCGGGTGCCGCTGGTTGACGTGTCGGGCGAGGCCGATCCCGAGGCGGCGGCCCAAGCCTTCATGCGGCAGCGCTTTGAGCAGCCCTTCGCCCTGGAGGGCCAACCGCTGTTTCGCTACGACCTGGTGAAGCTGGCGGATGACCACTATTACTGGTTGCTGCAATATCACCACCTGAGCATCGATGGCTGGGGCCTGGCGTTGCTGAACCGCTCGCTGGCGGCTCTTTACAGCGACCTTGCTTGCGGGTGTGCACCAGCGCTGGAGACACCCTCCTATGGCGCCTACATTGCCGATGATCAGGTCTATGTCAAGTCGGCGAAGTTTGAGCAGCAGCGGGCTTTTTGGCGTGATCATCATCCGCAGCCCCCGGAGCCGCTGCTCACTCCCTTTTACCGCGGCCAGTTCGGTGGTGCACTGGCGGGGAGTGGTTGCGAGTCGCTGACTCTGCCGCGAGCTTTTTACGATTGCCTCGGCACCTTGGCGGAGAGCCTTGGCGTCAGCCGGTTCCACGTGCTGCTGGGGGGGCTGTACGTCTACTTCGCCCGCACGGGCCAGTGCGATCAGGTCACGTTTGGTCTGCCGGTGCTCAATCGTGCCAACGGTGCCTATAAGCAAACCGCCGGTCTGTTCATCAACCTAAGCCCGGTACGTTTTGCCTTCGGCCGGGATCTGAGCTTCGCTGAACTTGCCAAGCGGATAGGCGCGACCCTTAGGGCGGTTTACCGTCATCAGCGCTTCCCTGCAAGCGAAATCCACCGCGTCGCCAGGGCGGAGGCCGGAGGTGCCCGGTTGTTCGATGTAGGGCTGGCTCACTTGAACCACGATCACGATGCCGCTTTCGCCGCGATCGATGGCCGCTTCACCCTGCTTTACCACGCCTGGGAGCAGGTTCCCTTTCAGCTATACGTCAACGACTTCCACGCCGGTGCCGATGTTCGCCTCGATTTCGTCTTTAACCTGGCCTATTTTACGGCTGACGAAATTCGCGCCCTGCAGCAGCGGTTCCGGCATGTGCTGGAAACAGCCGTGTCTGATCCCCATGGACAGATTGCATCCTGGACGATATTACCGGAGGCCGAGCACCGGCAGGTGCTGTTCGACTGGAACGCCACGGAAGTGGAGTATCCGAAAGACCGGTGTGTGCACCAATTGTTTGAGGCCCAAGCCGAACGGACGCCTGAGGCCATTGCCCTGGTGTTTGAGGAGCAGATCCTCACCTATGCCCAACTCAACGCAAGGGCCAATCAACTGGCTCATCACCTGATCGGCTTGGGCATCAGGCCGGATGACCGGGTGGCGATCGGCGTGGAGCGGAGCCTGGAGATGGTGGTGGGAATGCTGGCCATTCTTAAAGCCGGTGGCGCCTACGTGCCTTTGGATCCGGCATATCCCGAGGAGCGATTGGCGTTCATGCTGGAAGACAGCGCACCTGTGGCGCTGCTGGTGCACGGGGCGACGCGAGAACGCTTTGCGGCGTTAGCGGGGGATGTGCCGCTGGTGGATCTTGATGCTGATGCGGCGGCCTGGGAGG
>DGYA01000127.1 GCA_002396505.1 Cyanobacteria bacterium UBA5018
CAGCTGAGATGTGTCGGTCAACCAGTGGGCGAAGCCTTCTCGAAGAGAAGCAGTAGATCCCCAGTACCGCCACCAGCATCAGTTACCACTGCGGGTAGCGACCATCCGGGATCGCCTTGAGGAAGCTGATCAGATCATCCGGAGCAGGCTGATCGACTGCAGCGTAACGGGTGTCAGCGGTGAGACCCGCTAAGCAAAGCCAATGCTGACAGCCCCGACAAGAGCTATGCGGATAGACTTTTAGGCGGACCTGCCAGCACGGGCCAACGCAGGCCGTGCCAGCCGAAGATCAGGGCCGTGCCAAGCTCAGATATCAGGGCTAACAACAGGGCTGCGCTGTTTTGCCGGGACTGCGGCGTATCACTGCGGGCGCGATGCCCAAGAGAGACGAGATCGTGCATCGGGTGGCCGAACAAAGAAGGGATCAAAAACAAGCGGAATGATCCTGCTTAGTGAACCTTCTTCGACAACTTCAATCACGTCAATAATGGCGAGCTGCAGACAGATGTAATGAGATGTAGATTAAACTGTAGACCATTCGCCGTTCACTGGGCGGGACAGCTCACCTCCCAGGCGTCACCTAGTGGCCAGCAGGGGCAGGAACTGCCGGTAGAAGCGATCCTTCAGCGCCCAGGCCCGCTCCACCTGGCTGATGGCAATCTGGAGCGCTTGCTCGCTGGTAATCAGCTCCGCCATGTGGCAGGCCAGCTCCTGGGAGTGGGTGAGGCCGCCCAGGAGCTGCTCAGCGCCGATATCGGATTGGCGGCGATCGTGAATCATGTGGTAATAGAAAAATTCGGATCGCACTCCCTCCGCCGCTGGACCATGGGCCAAGCGTTCCGAGAGGCGCGGCCACAGGCACTCGTACTCCACCGACACCAGCACCTCGGCCCAGAAACGCAGAAAGGCGATCAACGCCAGGTCGCTGTAGGGCTGGCCCAGGCAGTTCTGCAACGCTTCCAGGCTGGCCAGTCGCACCTGCCGAGTCTCAGCGGATTCGCTGGTGCCCAGGATGCACTCCCGGCTGGCGCCTAGATGCAGCAGGTCGCGAAGCAGCAATTCGCGATGGGAGGCCAGTGGCATGCCGCGGGTGTTGCGCGGGTATTCCTCATGCAGGATCTGTCGAACTGTGGCCTTGATTGCGTCGCTTACCAGGGCGTCGATCACGCACTCATACACATTCACGATCGACAGCGACAACAAGCGCCGCTGCAGCAACAGGGCCAGCAGGTCATCCCAGGTGAGGGTGGCGACGTTGGCCAGCAGGGGGTGGGCCCGGAGGCTGGCGATGTGTTGCCGTTCCTGATTATTGAGGGGGGCGAGCATAAGGAAGGCAGTCCGGCTGATTGCCGTCGACAAAGTTGGGGGGGGATGGAGTTGCGGGGATGGAGTGCTTGCCGCCGACAAGACTCTATCGGCAAGGCAACCCAATGCGGCCGCTTACAGCACCTTCCATTTGCTTCCATCTGGCGATGATTGACACAGGCCAAGAGGCCGCAGAACACTGTGCTCACGCGGTGATTAAGGAGGGCATTCATCTATGCCGCAGCACGGATTATCCCGATGGCAGACAGTGCCGACAAGCGCTGTTGCGCTGCTCGAAAGGTCCATGCAGGGTCGAGAAGGGCTTCTGCTCTACTGCGGCCTCGGCCTGAGCACCAGCTTGGTTGCGGGCGCCCTGGGTCTGCGCTGGCCCGTTCTGCTCCCCGGCCTGCTGCCGCCCCTGGCGAGCCTGGGGGTGTGGCGATGGGCCCAGCGCCGCCTGCGCCAACCGGCAGCCTCGCCGCCGACGGCGTGCCTGCTCGAGGCCAGTCTGCTGCGGGAGCGGCTGCGGCTTGACGCCGAGTTGGCGCCGGAGGCCTCGGATCACTGGCGGCAGATCGGTCGGCGGCTGGAAGCGGTGCGAGGCCTGGCTGCGGCCTGCGCCGAGCTGGATCCGGGCTCTGGGTTGGCGCTGTTGGTGCTGCTGGAGCGCCTGGTGGAACGGGCCCTGGCGATGGAAAAACACCTCTGTCGCCTGAACCGAGCGCCCACCCCTGGCTCTCTGCTGCTGCTTGAGCGGCGACTGGATGCCCTGCAGGAGCACCTGCAGAAGTGCCAGGAGGCTCTGACGCGCTGCTACGAGGTCGCCCTGGAGGAGGCCCTGCGTTGTCCGGATGTGCCGGCAACGGTTGTTCTTTCCACATTGCTACTCGAATCATGACTTCCCGTACCTTGCTTGATATATCCATCACCGCCTTCGTCGTCATCGGTGGCGGCCTGCTGGTCAACGCCTCCCTGAACCCGCCGGTCAGCTCCTTCGACTCCGCCATGGAGCAACTGGAGCGCCGCCTGCTTCCTTCGATTTCGGTGGAGAGCGCCATGCCTCCTGCCTCCAGCGCCAGCGCCGAGGCGCCACTGCCCCTGGCCGAACGGCTGCCCCAGGCGGCGGCCTATCCGCTTTACGGCGCCCCAGCCGATGCCATCGACCACAGCGGCAGCAGCCTGCGGGTGGAAATCGTCAGTTTGTCAAGCGACATCCGCTTTTGG
>DGYA01000040.1:0-5909 GCA_002396505.1 Cyanobacteria bacterium UBA5018
ACGCTACCGGATGGCGAGCGATTAAACACTCTTGGCACATTGACTGTGGCAGGTGAACGCTTGCCGAAAGCGCTGGCTCGCCGCTGGGCCGCCGACCGGTCTTTGATCAATGCCTATGGGCCAACTGAGGCCACGGTGTGCGCGACGGTTCATTTGTGCGCGGCGGATGCGTCTGGCGATCCACCTATCGGCCGGCCGATCGCCAATACCCGCATTTATGTGCTGGATAGCGATGGCCAACCCGTGCCAATTGGCATGGCTGGAGAGCTGCACATCGGCGGTGCGGGTGTGGCTCGTGGCTATCTGAATCGCCCGGAGCTGACGGCGGAACGTTTTTTGTCGGATCCCTACTCCCCTGAACCAGAAGCACGGATGTATCGCACAGGTGATCTGGCGCGCTGGTTGCCGGACGGCAACCTGGAGTACATCGGCAGGGCTGACTTTCAGGTCAAGATTCGCGGCTTTCGCATCGAGCTGGGTGAGATCGAGTCAGCGCTGGCCGCCCATCCCGCCCTGGCCCAGGTCGCGGTCAGCGTTGCGGAAGAGCAGGAGGGTGATCCGCGTCTGGTGGCTTACATCGTGCCAGGGCAAAGCGACGACGCCACCCAGGCGGAACATGTCGAACAGTGGCAAAACCTCTATGAGGAAAGCTACGGGCAGATGGCTGATGGAGGTGAGGATCCCACCTTCCGCATCGACGGCTGGAACAGCAGCTACACGGGTGAGCCCATTCCCGCTGCGGAAATGGCCGAGTGGGTGGAGGCGACCGTCGCGGAGTTGCTTGCTCTGAATCCAGAAGATGTGCTGGAAATCGGCTGCGGCTCAGGGTTGTTGCTGGCCCGTGTGGCCCCTGCGTGCCGCAGTTACCTCGGCACCGACTATTCCGCTGAGGCGGTATCCCACATCCAGCGGCTGCGGGACACCTTGCCCGAGTTGGTCAACGTCAGAGCCATGCAATGCATGGCGGATGACTTCAGCGGTCTGCAACCGGAGTCATTCGACCTGGTCATCCTCAATTCGGTGGCCCAATACTTCCCCAGCGTTGATTATTTCTTGCGCGTGCTGGCGGGGGCGGTGCGCCTGCTCAAGCCCGGCGGCGTGATCGTTTTGGGCGATCTGCGCAGCCAGCCGCTACTGGCGGCATATCACGCCTCCGTGCAGTTGCACAAAGCGGCAGACGAGCTGTCCCGTGCCGAGCTGGCGGCGCAGGTGCGGCAACGAACGACGGATGAGGAGGAATTGCTTCTTGATCCGGCGCTGTTTCAGGCGTTGCCGCATCATCTGCCCCAGATCAGGCGCGTGGGGGTGCGCCTCAAGCGCGGGCAATGCCACAACGAGCTGACGCGCTTTCGCTACCAGGTGTTGTTACAGGTTGGGGAAGCGGACGAGGCTTTGCCGGAGGAGCCGGCCTGGCCGAGTCAGGACTGGGAGCGGGAGGGCTGGAGCATCGGCGCTTTGCGGGATCACCTGCGGGAGCAGGAGCCCGACAGGCTGGTGCTGCGCAACATTCCCAACGGCCGGCTGCAAGCCGAGGCGCAGACGTTGGCGTGGCTGGCCTCCTCGGGGCAAAACACGGTCGCGGAATGGCGGGAGCAGCTGGCGGAGCAATCCGCTGGCATCGACCCGGCAAAGCTGTGGGCGCTGGCCGAGGAGCTGCCCTACACGGTGGAGCTCACCCCGGCCACCCGTGGCAAGGCGACCGCGATGGATCTCCATCTAGAGCGCCGCACGCGAGGTGACTGGTCTGCTCTGCCTCCGGCCTTGCCCTTGGCGGAACGGCCCGAACCCTGGCGGGCCTATGCAAACAACCCACTGCTGGGCAAACTGCAGCGACGTCTTGTTCCGCAACTGCGCAGCCATCTCGCGGCCCAGCTGCCGGATTACATGGTGCCGGCGGCCTTCGTCGCCCTGGAGGCCCTGCCCCTCACACCCAACGGGAAACTGGACCGCAAGGCGCTGCCGGCGCTCAAGATGGCCTACGCCACCGGTGCCTACGCCCCGCCAGAGGGGCCTGTGGAGGAGGCGCTGGCGGAGTTGTGGAGCGAGCTGCTGGGGATCGAGCGGGTGGGTCGCCATGACGACTTCTTTGCCCTCGGCGGCCATTCATTGCTGGCGGTGCAGGTGATCTCTCGCCTGCGCACCACCCTTGGCCTGGAGGTATCGCTGGCGGAGCTATTCGCACGGCCGCTGCTGGCGGAGTTTGCCGCCGGCCTGGCTGATGCTGATACGGCCAAGGGTGGGCTGATCCCGCTGGCCGATCGGAGCCAGCCACTGCCCCTGTCGTTTGCGCAGCGGCGGCTGTGGTTCCTGGCCCAGTTGGAAGGCCCCTCGGCCACCTACAACATGCCGCTGGCCTGGCGTTTGACGGGCGAGCTGGATCCAGGGGCGCTGCGGGCGGCGTTGGAACAGCTGGTGGTGCGCCACGAGGCGCTGCGCACCACGTTTGTGGCGGTGGACGGGGAGCCGGTGCAGCGAATCGTGCCGGCGACAGACGCCCGCTTTGCCCTGAGCGAGAACGACCTCAGGCAGACGCCCGATGCTGAGCTGGAGCTGGCCAGCTGGCTGGAGAAGGAAGCGGCGGAGCCCTTTGATCTGGAGGCGGGGCCCTTGGTTCGCGGGAGGTTGTTGCGGTTGGCCGAATGCGAGCACGCCCTGCTGCTGACGTTGCACCACGCCATCGCCGATGGTTGGTCGGTGGGCGTATTGGGCCGGGAGTTCTCCGAGCTGTACGGCGCCTTCCGCCAGGGCAACGACGATCCGTTGGCGCCCTTGCCGATTCAATACCCCGACTACGCAGTCTGGGAAAGGCAGTGGGTGGCGGATGCCCTCCTGCAACGGCAGGCCGCCTACTGGCAAAGCGCCCTGGCCGGTGCGCCGGCGCTGCTGGAGCTGCCCACCGATCGGCCCCGCCCGCCAGTGCAGGACTACGTCGGGGCGCTGCTGCCGGTGGTGATAAGTGCGGAGCTCACCAGCAAGCTCAAGTCCCTGGCGCGGCGCCATGGCGCCAGCATGTTCCAGGTGCTGCTGGCGGGTTTCGCGGCGCTATTGAGCCGGCTTTCGGGTCAGACAGAGGTGGTGATCGGTAGCCCCAGCGCCCACCGCTCCCGCACGGAATTGGAGGGGCTGATCGGCTTTTTCGTCAACACCTTGGCGCTGCGGATCGATACCGACTCCGTGAGCGTGGGTGAGCTGATCGCCAGGGCCAAGGGGCAAACCCTGGCGGCCCAGGCCCATGAGGACCTGCCGTTTGAGCAGGTGGTGGAGCTGTTGCAGCCGCCGCGGAGCCTGGCCCATGCTCCTTTGTTCCAGGTGATGTTCGCCTGGCAGAACACCCCCGAGGCGTCCTTGGCGCTGCCGGGGCTGGCCGCGGAAGCCCTGGAGGCGCCCCTTGGCGTCGCCAAGTTTGATCTGACCCTTTCCTTGGCGGAGAGCGGCGAGGGAATAGAGGGTTGCTTTGAATACGCCACCGCGCTGTTTGATTCAGCGACGGTGGAGCGCTGGGTGGGTCACTGGCGCAGCTTGCTTGAGGGGCTGGCGGAAGCCTCCGATGCCACAGCAGTCGGCAGCCTGCCGCTGCTGAGCAATGCCGAGCGCCAGCAGGTGCTGGTTGAGTGGAACGCGACAGAGACGGACTATCCAAACGACCAGTGCATCCACCAGTTGGTACAGGACCAGGCGGAGCAAACGCCAGACGCCGTGGTCCTGGTGTTTGAGGAGCAATCGCTCACCTACGCCGAGCTCAACATCCGCGCTAATCAGCTGGCGCACCACCTCATCGCCCGGGGCGTCAGGCCTGACGACCGCGTGGCGATCGGCGTGGAGCGGAGCCTGGAAATGGTGGTGGGATTGCTAGCCATCCTTAAAGCTGGTGGCGCCTATGTGCCCCTGGATCCGGCCTATCCAGAGGAAAGGCTGAAGTTCATGCTGGAAGACAGCAAGCCTGTGGCGCTGCTGGTGCACGGGGCGACGCGAGAACGCTTTGCGGCGTTAGCGGGGGATGTACCGCTGGTGGATCTTGATGCTGATGCGGCGGCCTGGGCGGAGCTGAGCGCCACCAATCCGGAACCGGCCGCTATTGGCTTGAGGCCGAATCACTTGGCCTATGTGATCTATACCTCGGGATCCACAGGCAGGCCCAAGGGGGTGATGGTGGAGCATGGCGGCGTGAGCGCCCACTGCCTTGAATACCGCGATCGTCATGGGTTGGGGGCGACGGATCGGGTGTCGCTGATGGCGGAAATCTCTTTTGACGCCTCGGTGGAGCAACTCTTTCCAGCCATGATTGCCGGGGGTCAGGTGATTCTGACGAAATTCGACCTGGAGCCGAGCCGCTTCTCTCGTCAGCTCAAGGCTCATGCCGTGACATTGGTCGACATCTCTGGCGTCTACTGGCGGTCGCTGGTGCAGAACTGGCTGGGACAGCCGGATGTGACGCCGAGTAGCACGCTCCGGATCTTGATTGTCGGCGGTGATGTCATGCCGGTCGATGTACTGCCGGCATGGCGGCAGCTCCCCCTGAGCCAGACCACCCGGCTGTTCAATGTTTACGGACCCACGGAAACCACAGTGGCGGCAGCTGTGTTCGCGCTGCCCATTGATTTCAAAGGCCCCACCATCCCCATCGGCCGTCCGATCGCCAACAAGCGCATCTACCTTCTTGACGCTGATGGCCAACCGGTGCCCATCGGCGTAGCCGGTGAGATACACATCGGCGGTGCCGGTGTGGCCCGAGGGTATCTGAATCGCCCGGAGCTGACGACGGAACGCTTCCTGACCGATCCCTACTCTCCTGAGCCAAACGCACGGATGTATCGCACGGGCGATCTGGCGCGCTGGTTGCCGGATGGGAATCTGGAGTTCCTGGGCCGATCTGACTTCCAGGTCAAGATTCGCGGCTTTCGCATCGAACTGGGCGAGATCGAGGCGGCGCTGCGGGCCTGCCAGGGCATTCGTGATGCGGTCGTGCTGGCCCGAGAGGAGGGGCCCGGAGAGAAGCGCCTTGTCGCTTATGTGACTGTTGCGGGCAGAGCGGACACGGTTGCGGGCGACGTGGACACCACTGCCGTCGTCGCTGACACCACCACGCTGCCAGCCACGCTCAAAACCCACCTGCAGAGCAGCCTGCCCTCCCACATGGTGCCGGCCGCATTTGTGGTGCTGGAGAGCTTTCCGTTGACGCCAAACGGGAAGATGGACCGCAAGGCCCTGCCAGCCCCTGAGGCAGACGCCTATGCCACCGGTGCCTATGCCCCGCCAGAAGGCCAGGTGGAGGAGGCGCTGGCGGAGTTGTGGAGTGAGCTGCTGGGGATCGAGCGGGTGGGTCGCCACGACGATTTCTTTGCTCTGGGGGGCCATTCGTTGCTGGCGGTGAGCTTGGTGGAGCGGATGCGTCGCCAGGGTTTGCCGGTCGACGTGCGGGCCCTGTTCACCACTCCGACCCTGGCGGAGCTGGCATCAGTGGTGGGCGACGGGGACGAGGTGGCGGTGCCGCCGAACCGCATTCCACCGGATTGCACCCGGCTGACGCCCGAGCTGCTGCCCTTGGTGAGCCTGGAGCAGGCCGCGCTCGATCGGATCGTCGCCACGGTGCCGGGCGGAGCCGGCAACGTTCAAGACATCTATCCGCTGGGGCCCCTGCAGGAGGGCCTTCTGTTCCATCACCTGCTGCAGCAGGAGGGAGACGCCTACCTGATAGCCCTCCTGTACGGCTTTGACAACCGAGAGCGGCTGGAGAGCTTTTTGAGCGCTTTCGAGGCGGTGATCGCCCGCCATGACATCTTCCGCACCGCCTTTGCTTGGGAAGGCTTACCCGAGCCGGTGCAGGTGGTGTGGCGGAACGCCCCTCTGCCGATCGAGGAGGTCGCCTTTGGGCCGGAGGTTGAGAATGTGGCCGCCGCGCTGCTGGAGCG
>DGYA01000040.1:6114-6378 GCA_002396505.1 Cyanobacteria bacterium UBA5018
TTCCACGCCGCCATCGCCGAGGACCCGGCCCAAGGCCGTTGGCTGCTGCTGCTCCGCGACCACCACCTGGTGGCGGACCACACCACCTTGGAGGTGCTGCTCGAGGAGATCGATGCCTACCAAAGCGATCGGTTTGAGGCTTTGTCTGCGCCGTTGCCCTACCGGAACTACATCGCCCAGGCTCGTCTGGGCCAGACGGCTGAGGCCCACGCCGCCTTTTTCCAGGAGCTGCTGAGTGCGGTGGACGAACCCACCGCACCCTTT
>DGYA01000102.1:0-427 GCA_002396505.1 Cyanobacteria bacterium UBA5018
AGCTTGCTCTAATCGATAAAGCCTTTAGTAGTGAGAGCCCCATAATTCAATGAGAAGCGAGCCATTATTACAAGGCAGAACTTGGACGCGATATTCGCAATAAATTTCCTTGAATATGGCGTCGACTTCATTTCGATGGGATTGATCAATAAAAGGTATGCCATTAGCTTCTATTTCCACCTGCCATTCACCGGATTATGGCGCAAAGGCCAATATGTCTAGATGGTCTAGAGACTTCTTTGCGACGGGAATCATCGACTGAACAAAAACATCGTCGATTTCCGTGGTTGCTTGATTGGCTTTATATTAGCAATAGGCAATATAATCCACCGGAGCCCTGAGTAAAATCAGTTAATCTTGTGTGCTAGCGTAGCGCTAATATGACGATTCACATGAAGGTCTCCTCGAAAAATTGCCCATTCCGCTC
>DGYA01000102.1:619-17916 GCA_002396505.1 Cyanobacteria bacterium UBA5018
GCAAGCCTGTCGCTGCAATGCTTCTCTCAGTGCGGCATCGATGGAATTTGATATTTTTCTAGGTGCCCTAAAGAGAGTCTAATAGTGGATAAAGATTAGGCGCATATTTAGGCGGGATAATCTCAAATATGAACCTTAAAAATGCAAAAGGTTCGTCATCCCAATGGCAGTGATCGGCTTTTGGCAGAATCTCTGGTTAAAGCGCTCCGGATTGAAGAGCTTCAAAGGCATAGACGAGACGCGTGATACCGTGGCTGGCGGTTAGGGACTCCTGAGGGCGAAGCCCTCGGCATCTCAAGCATCAACCGCTTTTGGTTCGCCGCCGACACGAAAACTGGTTCACCTGACGGCTTGCTGTTCGGGCTTTTTAGGGCTACGATTGCTTCATAAAAATGGTTGCCTGTGTAAGCTAATGTATCAGCTGAACTGTTGCAGTCGTGGCCTGTTCTGCAGGGCAGTTTGTCGAGAATCCCTACTGATCAGAGCCTGAGTGGTTCAGTCCCTCCACCGCAAGCCCTTCCCGCCTGGCGACTTCGGAGAACATAATTGGGCATCACCGCTGGCGCTATGGCCCGGAGGTGATCGAAGGGCTAGTACCGCTATGGGAATCCAGCGATCGACTCTGCGGTAAGCGATTGCAGATGCTGCTGCCAATACTGCTGGAGTCCTTGGAGCGCCACAGCCATCTAGCCCTTGATCTGGAGGCTAGGGAGAAGCTGCTCACGATCAGCGGAGGCACGATCGATCGGTTGCTGGCTCCCATGCGAGCAACCAGCCTGGGCAAGGGCTGGCGGCGGCCAGCAAGGACAAGCAGCGCGGTGCAGCGATGCGGGCCGGGGCGCAGATTCAACGGCTGGAGCGAGTGGCTGTGCCTGTCGCTGCGAGGCATTGATCTAGATAACGACGGGGCGTCTCTCAACCCGCTGCATGAGAGATGGTTCGATAAACAACAACTACGCGTCTCGCTGACTTGCTCGCGGACCTATCACAGTAACGACCGGGCCTGGATGGGGAACCCCGGAGAATCACAGGAATTAAATCTTCAGGATTATCTGGGAGCCCCCGGGTGAATAGAAGAGTTGTCGGTTGGTTATTCGTCAATAATATATTAAAAACTTTCGTTAATATTCCACTTTTGCAAAGAAAGTTCTGGAAAAATCGGCCATGGCCCATACAGCCCAGATACCGCAGATGTATTAGTGGGCAGGCTCGCCGAAATGGTGCTTTCCCAGGGACTCCCTAATTGCCCATGCGACCTGGGCCCATGGTACTGGCGCCCATCGCTTTAGGTGCCCCACTGGTGCTGGCCGGCGCTGGGCTGCCGCCGACTTCGTCGGCCCAGCGCTTTAGTTCGTCGAGTCTTTGGACCCCCACCAACCGCTGACCCTTCAGCACCCAGGTGGGGTAGGCCTGGATCTTGGCGGCCGTGCACCGCTCGCGATCTGCCTCAGTTTTGTCGCATTCCACGTAGGGCAGCAGGCGGCTGCCCTCCTTGCCGAACAGGTTTTTCTGCTGGAAACAGGCCGGACACCACCAGGCGCCATAAAACTCCGCCCCCTGGCGGCTCAGCTGGGCGGCCAGGGCGCTTTGCTCGGGGGTGGAGGGGTTGAGCGGTTCGCCCAGCCGCGCGACCGCAGCTGCTCCCCCATGGCCAGGCGGTGCTGCGGCGCCCTCCGCCCGCACCCGCTGGGCATCCGTAGCACCGATGGCAGCTGCCAACAGCAAGCCCAGGGCCGCCAGCGGCAGCAGCCCGGGTTGGGCAGCGCCTGCAGATCTACGGCTGGTTTGAGACCTAGGGGTGTGCTGACGCCCATGGCTGCCATCAGCCGCGCGGCTGTCCTGTTGGAGGCTAAGGCTGCCTAGGCCACCCCAGAGGCCCCAAAAGGCGTTGCGGCGGCGGGTGATCTGGGCGGAACTGCAGTGGGGCATCAGCGGGGATCCCAACTTGGGCAGAGTAGGGAGGATTCTGAGGGTGAACCCACCCGGGGGCTGATTTGCCCCCGGGCCCGGTTCCCTTTGGGCCCCAACGGCTGAGAAACTGGCTTCCATGAGCGCAAACGGTTACCGCGACTACTTCAAGGTGCTCGGCCTGGATCGCAGCGCCGACGCCGATGCCATCAAGCGGACTTTCCGCAAGCTGGCTCGCAAGTATCACCCTGATGTAAATCCAGGCGACAAGGACGCCGAGGCGAAGTTCAAGGAGATCAGCGAGGCCTACGAGGTGCTCTCCGACCCCGATAAGCGCCGTCGCTATGAGCAGTTCGGCCAGTACTGGAATCAGGGCGGTGCAGGGGTTGGCACCAGCGGGGACGTGGACTTCGGCCGCTACGGCAACTTCGACGACTTCGTGAACGACCTGCTGGGCCGCTTTGGCGGTAGCTCCCCAGGCCCAGGCGGCTTTGGCTTTGGTTCTGGTTTCCCCGGCGGTGGCTTTCCAGGGGGTGGCTTCAACACCGGTTTTGGCGGCGGAGCGGCGGCGGCCAACCTCGACGCGGAGGCCGTGATTTCGATCAGCTTCTCCGATGCCTTTCATGGCTGCGAGCGCACCCTGGCGGTGAATGAGGAGCGGGTACAAGTGCGCATTCCACCAGGGGTGAAGACCGGCAGCCGGCTGAGGCTCAAGGCCAAGGGCAACCTGCAGCCAGGTACCGGCCGCCGGGGGGATCTCTATCTCACCCTCAAGCTGCAGGAGCACCCGATCTGGAAGCTCGATGGCGACCTGCTGCGGGGCGAGCTGCCGCTCAGTTTGGATGAACTGGCCCTGGGGGGTGAAGTGCGCGTGGCCACCCCCGATGGCGAGGCAACCCTGCAGGTGCCAGCGGGTATCAGCCTCGGTCGCAGCCTGCGGTTGAAGGGCAAGGGCTGGCCGATCAAGGGGGGCCGCGGTGACCTGCTGTTGACGCCGGTATTGCGGCTGCCCCAGCAACTCACCGAACAGGAACAGGCCCTGTTTGAGCAGCTGCGGGAACTGCGCAGCAGCAATCCCCGCTCCGGCTGGCTGCAAGCCGGCCGGCTTTAGGGCTCTCCCTAGGATCCGCCCCAGCCACGCATCACAGATGGAGCTCACCTACCGCCCCCGCCGGCTGCGCCGCACCCCGGCTCTCAGGGCCATGGTGCGCCAGTTTCAGCTCAGCCCCGCCGATTTCATCTACCCGCTCTTCGTGCACGAGAGTGCCGCCAACGAGCCGATTGGCGCCATGCCTGGCTGCCAGCGCTGGAGCCTGGAGGGTCTGGTGGAGGAGGTGGGTCGCGCCTGGGATTTGGGCATCCGCTGTGTGGTGTTATTTCCCAAGGTGGCCGATGGACTCAAAACTGAGGATGGCGCCGAATGCTTCAACGATCACGGCCTGATTCCCCGCGCCATACGGCTGCTCAAGCAGCGGCATCCCGAGATGGCGATCATGACCGATGTGGCCCTCGATCCCTATTCCTGTGATGGCCACGACGGCATAGTTAATCAACAGGGCGTCGTGCTCAACGACGAAACCGTGGCGATCCTGTGCAAACAGGCCGTGGCCCAAGCCCGGGCCGGCGCCGACTTGATCGGCCCCAGCGACATGATGGACGGCCGGGTGGGGGCGATCCGGGAAGCCCTGGATGAGGAGGGCTTCGAGCAGGTAGGAATCATCAGCTATACGGCCAAGTACGCCAGCGCCTATTACGGTCCCTTCCGAGAGGCGCTTGATTCAGCGCCGCGGGCCCTGGCCGACAAGCCGATCCCTAAAGACAAGAGCAGCTATCAAATGGATCCGGCCAATGGCCGCGAAGCGATCACCGAGGCCCAGCTGGATGAGAGCGAAGGGGCTGACATCTTGATGGTGAAGCCTGGCCTGGCCTATCTCGACATCATCCATAAGCTGCGTCAGGAGAGTGAGTTACCTATTGCCGCCTACAACGTGAGTGGCGAATACGCCATGGTGAAGGCGGCCGCCGAGCGGGGCTGGATCGACGAGCGGGCGGTGGTGCTGGAAACCCTGCTCTGCTTCAAGCGGGCCGGCGCCGATTTAATCCTCACTTATCACGCCTGTGACGCTGCCGCCTGGTTGCGGGAGGGCTGAGGGCCCGGGCGGCGCCGCCAGTGATCAGCCCAGCCTGGTTCAGCTTGCTGGAGATCACCCTGCCACCACTGGCGCTACTGGCACTGATCGACCGTTAGCGGTGATCAACGGCTGCGCAGGAGGGCTTGAGCATCTTTAATGAATGCAGCGATGGGGTTGGGCTGATGGCGGTGGAGCGGCTGGGCCATGTGGCGATTCGCGTTGAGGAGATGGGCCGTGCCAAGGCCTTCTACCAATCCCTGGGCCTCTGCATCACCTGGGATGCAGACGACTGGTGTTACCTGCAGTCGCCGCTCAGCGGCGACGGCATCGCCCTGCTCAGTGCTGACTACAAGGCGGCTGGGCCCCACTTCGCCTTCCACTTCAGCGACCGCGGCGAGCTGGATCGACTGCATGCCGAGCTGGAGGCCAGGGGCCAGAGCTGCGGCCCGGTGCACGACCACCGCGATGGCACCGCCAGCTTTTATTTGCGTGATCCGGAGGGCAACTGGCTGGAAATGCTCTACGAACCGGCCGCCGGCATTCCCTCCAACATGCCCGGCCAGGCGCCCATCCCCGCCGCTCTTCCGCCTGGGATTGCCGCAGCCATTGCCGCTTCTGTCACCCCTGGCAATCCCGCCGTAACTACTGGACCTAGCGCCGGGTGAGCATCGAACAGGAAGCCCTGGAGCTGCTGGAGTGGCCGAGGCTATCCAGCCACGTGGCCAGTTTCACCAGCACCGCTGCCGGCAGAAGGGGCTGTGTCCCCCTGCCGCTGGCCAGTTGCCAGGCCGATAGCGAGACCTTGCAGGCGGAAACCGGCGAGCTGCTGGCCCTCGATGGCCTCACTGAGGGGGGGCTGAGTTTTCAGGGGGTGGCCGACATCGCCACCACCGTGCAGCTCTGCGCCAAGGGGGGCACAGCCGCCGGTGAGGCGCTACTGGAGCTGGCCACCACCCTGGCCGCCGCCCGGCGGCTGCGGCGCCAGATCGATGGGCCCGAGCTGCGGCCGGTGACCACGGCCCTGGTGGCCGAGCTGCGCACCCTGCCGGAGCTGGAACAGCGGCTGCACTTTTGCCTGGAGGAGGGAGGCCGGGTGGCGGATCGGGCCAGCCCTGCTCTGGGGGGGGTGCGCCGCCAATTGGCGGGGGCCCGGGCCGAACGGCGGGAAAGGCTGCAGGAGTTGCTGCGGCGCTGGGCGCCGATGCTCCAGGACACGGTGATCGCCGAGCGCAATGGCCGGCCGGTGCTGGCCTTCAAGGTGGGGGCCGCCAGCCAGGTGGCCGGCCTGGTGCACGACAGTTCGGCCTCCGGCAGCACGGTATTTCTCGAACCCCAGGCGGTGATTCCCCTCGGCAACCGCATCCGCGACCTGGAGGGCCAGGAACGGGAGCTGGAGCGGCAGTTGCTGGTGGAATTGAGCGCCCTGGTGGGCGAGCAGGCCGAATCGCTCCAGGCCCTGCAGGCGGTGCTGTTAAGGCTGGATTTGGCTATAGCACGGGCCCGCTACAGCCAGTGGCTGGGGGCGGTGCGACCGCAGCTATCTGCCGATCCCCTGGCGCCCCTGTCGCTGGTGGAGCTGCGCCATCCCCTGCTGCTCTGGCAGCAGCGACACCAACAGGGCAGGGAGGTGGTGCCGGTGACGCTGCGGGTGGCGGCGGAGCTGCGGGTGGTGGCGATCACTGGCCCGAACACCGGCGGTAAAACGGTGACGCTTAAAAGTGTGGGTCTGGCGGCCTTGATGGCCAGGGCCGGCCTGTTTTTGCCCTGCCAGGGCACGCCGCAACTGCCCTGGTGCAGCCAGGTGCTGGCCGACATCGGCGATGAGCAGTCGCTTCAGCAGAGCCTCTCCACCTTCAGCGGCCACATCCGTCGCATCGCCCGCATCCTCGATGCCCTGGCACCCCAGAAGCCGCCTGGGCCGCTGGTCGATGCCACCAGCGATGCCCACAACACCGATTCCCACAACACCGATTCCACCAGCGGTACCAGCACCAACGTCACAACGGCAGCTGCCGGCACTGATGCCATAGCCATAGCCTTAGCAACAGCTGCAACCGCTGCTGGTGCCTCAGGAGCCGCCGCACCAGGCGCTGCGCCGGCGGCTGCTTTGGTGCTGCTCGATGAGGTGGGTGCCGGCACAGATCCCACCGAGGGTTCGGCCCTGGCTACCGCCCTGTTGCAGCACCTTGCGGAGCGGGCGCGGCTCACGATTGCCACCACCCATTACGGCGAATTAAAGGCGCTGAAATATGCGGATCCGCGGTTTGAAAACGCCTCTGTGGCCTTTGATGAGCAAACACTTTCGCCCACCTATCGACTGCAATGGGGTATTCCGGGGCGCAGTAATGCCCTGGCGATCGCCCGGCGGCTGGGGTTGGCCGAAACGGTGTTGCGCCAGGCCGAAACCCAACTGGAGCCCCTGGGGGAAGGGGATGTGAACCAGGTGATCGCCGGCCTGGAGCAGCAGCGCCAGCGCCAGCAGGAGGCGGCGGAGGATGCCGCCGCTCTACTGGCCCGCACGGAATTGCTGCACGAGGAATTGCTGCTGCGCTGGCAGCAACAAAAGGAGCAGAGCGCCGAATTACAGGAACAGCGGCGCCAACAATTGGAGCTGTCGATTCGCTCCGGCCAGCAGGAGGTGCGTCGGATCATCCGCCGCCTGCGCCAGGGGGAAAAGGCCGGGGAGGCCAGCAATGCCCTGGGCGAAACCGCCCGCCAGGCCGGCCAGCGCCTCAAGACCCTGCAGCAACAACACCGGCCGGCCTCCGAGCGGCGCGAGCATCGGGGTTGGCGACCGGCGGTGGGGGAGCGGGTGCGGCTGCTGGCCCTGGGCAAGGCGGCGGAGGTGCTAGCGATTTCCAGCGACGGCAGCGAACTCACCGTGCGCTGCGGCGTGATGCGCTCCACGGTTGAGTTAGCGGCGATCGAGGGACTGGCGGGCGAGAAGCCGGCACCGCCGCCCGAACCCCAGGTGGTGGTCAAGGGCCAGCGGGGGTTGGCGGCCCGGGGGGCTGAAGTGCGCACCGAGCGCAACACCGTGGACGTGCGCGGCCTGCGGGTGCATGAGGCGGAGGCGGCTGTGGAGGAACAGCTGCGGGCCGCCAATGGTCCGCTATGGGTGATCCATGGCATCGGCACCGGCAAACTCAAGCGCGGCCTGCGAGCCTGGCTGGAGACGGTGCCCTACGTGGAACGGGTGAGCGATGCGGAGCGGGGCGATGGCGGCGCCGGCTGCAGCGTGGTGTATTTGAAATGATTTTGAGGTATGCAATTCGCTGGAATGCTTCTCTTGTCAAAAGATCGGTGAGATCTGGAATCTTTCGAGGTGCCCTTACTATTTCGGCTGATTAGTTTGGTGGCAATGTCAAGGCAGTGCGCCGGTGGCATTATGACCTTTCCCCATGGCAGTAGTTCCAGCCAGCTGAGCTGACTTAAAGCTCGGGCAGCTGGAGTTCGCGGTTTGGCGCTTCAAGGGGTCTAGCTAGGGCCTGGCCGTTGGCGTCGAATAGGCGCCAGCCGCGGGGATCTAGATCTAGATAAATGGTTTGGCCCACCACCAGTTGGTATTCAGGCCCGCTGCGCACCTGCACCAGATGACCTGTTTCAGCCAGGCGGCAGCCGAGCAGCTGCTCGTTGCCTAGGGCCTCGATATGCACCACATATGCCGGCAAATTGCGGTTAGCAGCCGGTGCTAGCCGCAGGTGCTCGGCCCGCAAACCGCCGCAGAGCTGCTGACCAATACGGCTGGCCAGCTGATCCACCAGCGGCCCCTCCACGGCAAAGCGCCGTTGGCCCAACTGCAGTTGACCGGCCGCCACCACCTGCACCGGCAGCAGGTTCATCGGCGGGCTACCGATGAACTGGGCCACAAATTGATTCGCCGGCCACTGGTAGAGCTCCAGCGGCGTACCCAGTTGCTGCAGACGGCCGCCGTGGAGCACGGCGATGCGATGGCCCATGGTCATCGCCTCCACCTGGTCGTGGGTTACATAAATGGTGGTGGTGCCCAGCCGCCGCTGCAGCTCCACGATCTGGGCCCGGGTACCCGTGCGCAGCTTGGCATCCAGGTTGCTGAGCGGTTCGTCCATCAAAAACACCGCCGGTTGCCGAGCGATTGCTCTACCCAGGGCCACCCTTTGCTTCTGGCCGCCGGATAGCTCCTTGGGCAGGCGTTGCAGCAGCGGCTCCAGCTCCAGCATCTCGGCCACCTCGGCGATGCGCCGCTCAATCCGCTGCTCCCGCGGTGAACTGCATCGCAACGGCCCCGGCAGCTGGCCCGTGGCCCGGTGCAGGCTGTCCTGGAGCTGTTGCCGCAGGCTGCGGGGCCGGCTGCGCCGCAGGCCAAAGCCGATGTTGTCGGCCACCGAGAGGTGGGGGTAGAGGGCGTAGCTCTGGAACACCATCGCCACATCCCGCTGGGCAGGCCGCAGCTGGCTCACGGGCCGATCAGCCACCCAAATTTCGCCACTGCTGGGTTGCTCCAGCCCCGCCAACAAGCGCAGCAGAGTGCTCTTGCCGCAGCCAGATGGGCCCACCAGCACCAGGAATTCGCCATCGGCAACCGCCAGGTCCAGCTGCTGCAGCACTGGCCCCGGTGCCGCCCCGCCCTGGCCGCCCCCCCGCCTGGGTGGATAGGTCTTGCTGACCTGTTGGAAGCGAACCTCGGCCAATGCGGCACTCCGACCGGCGAATCCTAGGTTGGGAGATTGATCGGATCGGGCCGCCGCCCGTAGCCAGCGCCCTTGCAATTCATCGATCAGGCCCGCATCGCCGTCAAGGCCGGTCGCGGTGGGGATGGAATCGTGGCCTTTCGCCGCGAAAAATACGTACCGGCGGGGGGACCCTCCGGTGGCGACGGCGGTCGCGGTGGCGATGTGCTGCTACGGGCCGACGCCAACCTGCAAACCCTCCTCGATTTCAAGTACAGACGTTTGTTTGAGGCTCCCGAGGGCAAGCGCGGCGGTCCCAACCGCTGCAGCGGTGCCAGCGGTGACCACATGGTGATCAAGGTGCCCTGCGGTACGGAGGTGCGCGACCTGCGCACCGGCATCCTGCTGGGCGATCTGGTGAACGCCGGCGATGAGTTGCTGGTGGCCGCCGGCGGTCGCGGTGGCTTGGGCAACGCCCACTACCTCAGCAACCGCAACCGGGCGCCGGAGAAATTCAGCGAAGGCCGGGATGGCGAGCAGTGGTTGCTGCAGCTGGAGCTGAAGCTGCTGGCCGAGGTGGGCATCATCGGCCTACCCAATGCCGGCAAGAGCACCTTGATCTCGGTGCTCTCGGCGGCAAGGCCCCGCATCGCCGACTATCCCTTCACCACCCTGGTGCCGAATTTGGGCGTGGTGAGGCGACCCAGTGGCGATGGCACCGTATTTGCCGATATCCCCGGCCTGATTGCCGGGGCGGCCCAGGGGGCCGGCCTGGGCCACGACTTCCTGCGCCACATCGAGCGCACCCGCCTGCTGATTCACCTGGTCGACGCCAGTTCAGAGACAGTGGCTGCCGATCTGGAGGTCGTCAGTGGCGAATTAACGGCCTACGGCCACGGCCTGGCCAGCCGACCGCGCCTGCTGGTGCTCAGCAAAATTGAACTGCTGGAACCAGCCGCGGTAAAAGAGTTGCAATTAGAACTCGATCAGCTGACGGGCCAACAGGTGCTGGCGATTTCGGCGGTGGCCGCCATGGGGCTCAAAGAGCTGCTGGCATCGGTATGGCAACAGCTGGGAATTCAGACCTAGGCAAGCCTTGCTGAACCGGCTCCCCGGACAATCGCCAGGCGCTGGGTTTTTTGACCGTTTGTCAGGTTGCTGGGCTAGGGGCTGACCGAGAAGGGCCAGGGGTCAGCCCTAGAGCAGCGCTGCTCAATCGTCGTAGACGCGGCACTCGGGGGCTTCTGGGTTCAGGTCGCAATAGACCTCCAGAGGGCTGGGATCGTGGCTGTCTTCTGGGTGGTGCTCCTTGTACTCCGCGAGGCCTTTGAGTTCCTCTTCCAGGTGGCGCACTTTGCCCAAGTTGCCCTCAGCGCGGGCAGCCTCGATCTCCGACTGATCCTTCTGGATGTGTTCGTCGATTGTTTTCATGCAGGTACCGGCTGACAGGGTCCGGAGCTCATCGGGGACACCATACGGGCCTCGCGAGGCTCTGTGTCTGTCCATGGCCAGCTGCCCACCGGCGCGGCTGGGCGTTTCGCCGCTGATCTGCGCTCCCAGGCCAGCGATAGGTGCGCTCAGTGCAGTGCTGGCCAACTGGGCTTGCAGCCCGAAAACGGCCGTCAGCATTGGCTTTTGCCAAGCGGTAAAGCCTCCGCCACCAGCCCTGGCAAGCAGGGCCAGGCTGCTGGAGGGGCATATCTTGGATTGGAAACAATCGCCGCCTTAACCCTGCAGTTCGCTGAGCTCCAGCCAGCGCTCCTCCCCCTGCAGGATTTGCGCCTGCAGGTTGGCCAGGTCTTGGGTGAGGCTCTCCAGGGCGCCGTAGTCGCTGCCGCCGGCGGCCAGCTGGCCCTCCAATTCCGCTCGCCTTGCCTCCCACTGGGGCAGTTCCAACTCCAGGCTCTGTAATTCGCGGCTTTCCTTGAAGCTGCGCCGCCGCGGCTTCACCGCTCCGCCCTTGGCCCCTGAGGAGCCAGCCCCTGCCCCGAGACTGCTAGCGGCGGCCGGGGCTTGCTGGCCAGCGCTCAGCCCCCCCAGAGCGGTGCTGGAAGCGGCGGCAGAGCTGCCGGTCCGGCTGCCCACGGTCCCTGAGCCGCCGCTTTGCCCCTGGCCGCGGTCGAGCTGATCGCGCTCCAGATAGCTGCTGTAATTGCCCTCGAAGCGGCGCAGCTGGCCGTTTTCAAAGGCGAACAGGCGATCCACGCTGCGGTCGAGGAAATAGCGGTCGTGGGACACCACCACCACGCAGCCGCGGAAGTCCTCCAGGAAGTCCTCCAGCACGGTGAGGGTCTGCACGTCCAGGTCGTTGGTGGGCTCGTCGAGCAGCAGCACATTGGGGGCCTCGATCAACAGCCGGCAGAGGTGCAGCCGGCGCCGCTCGCCCCCGGAGAGCTTGTTCACCGGCTGGTGCTGCTGGGCGGGCGCAAACAGGAACCGCTCCAGCAATTGGCTGGCGCTGAGGCTGGTGCCATCCACCTCAACGCTGCTGGCCGCCTCCTGCACCACGTCGATCACCTTGCGCTCGCGGCCGGCCGCATCGCGATCGGCCAGCAACACGTGACTGTGCTGGTCGAAGTAGGCCAGCTTCACCGTGGATCCGAGTTCGAGCCGGCCCTGCTGCAGCTTGCGGCGTCCGGCAATCAAGTCCAACAGGGTGGTTTTGCCGCTGCCGTTGGGGCCGATGATCCCAACCCGATCCTCGGGGCTGAAGTCGTAACTGAAGCCCTGCAGCAGCGGTGTCTGGCCGCTGGCCCGGGCCTCGTCGCTGGCCCAGAAGGCCAGTTCTTCCGCCTCGATGGCGCGCCTGCCGAGGCGGCGCTGGTTGCTGGCCAGGCTCAGGTTTCCCTTCACCTGGCGCCTGGGCGCCTCTCGCATCGCCTCAATCCGCTGGATGCGGGCCTTCTGCTTGGTGCTGCGAGCTTTAGGACCGCGCTGCAGCCACTCCAGTTCCCGGCGCAGCACACCGCGGAATTTGGCCTCGCTGGCCACGGCGGCGGCATCTTCCTCGGCGCGACGGGCCAGGTAATAGGCGTAGTTGCCGCTGTAGCTGCGGGCCACCCCCGCATCCACCTCCACGATGCGATCGCTCACCTGATCGAGCACGTAGCGGTCGTGGGTGACCAATACCAGGGCGCCGGGGAAGCGGCTCAGGTGGCCCTGCAGCCACTGGATGCAGTCGGCATCCAGGTGGTTGGTGGGCTCATCGAGCAGCAGGAGGTCGGGTTCGGCCACCAGCGCCGCCGCCAGGGCCAGCCGCTTGCGGTAGCCGCCCGAGAGGTCGCCCACCCGCCGGTTCACATCCCCCACCCCCAGCCGCTCCAGCACCTCGCGGATCTGCTGCTCCAAGCCCCAGGCCTGGCTTTGATCCATGCGGCTGTTGAGGCTGCCCAGTTCGGCCAGCAGGGCGCTGTCGTCGCCGCCATGGACATTGGCCAGGGCCAGGGCCTCGCTCACGGCCGTATAGCGGCGCAGCAACTCCATCTTTTCGCCGCTGCCGGCAAACACCTGGTCGAGCACGGTGCGCTCTGGATCCAGCTGCGGTTCCTGGCTCACCAGCACCATGCGGCTGCGCGGCAGCACCCGCCGCTCCCCTGCACCGGGGGGCTCCAGGCCCGCCAGCACCTTCAGCAGGGTGCTTTTGCCGGCGCCGTTGGGGCCAATCAGCCCCAGCCGCTCCCGTTCGCCCACGTGCAAATTCAGGTTTTCAAACAGGGTGCGGATGCCGTAGTCCTTGCGGACACCCACCAGGCTGATCAAACTCACGCGGCGGCGCTGCTACGGCGATTCTCCAGGTAAGCAAACACGCTCTTGTCCCCCACGTCGGCGGCGGCGGGCATGGGGAATTTGCGCAAGCAGAGCAGCAGCAGCAGGCCGGCCTCCACCGCCAACAGCAGGCCAGAGGCCTCCGCTGTAAGCAGGCCACTGAGGCGGCCCAGCAGGGCGATCGGCAGCAACAGGGTGACGCCGATGGCCTCGGGGCGGCGAAAGCAGAAAAACTCCTTGAAGCCAATGCCGGCCAGGGCGGCAAACAGGGGGCCGACGGCCCATATCCAGCCGCTGTTCACCGCCAGTACCTCGCCCATGGCACCTGGACCCACGAGGGCCGCCAGGGCGAGGCAGCCGAGGCAGCCGAGCAGCCACAGCAGCTGCAGCGCCCGGTGCAATGGCCGCAGATAGATGTGAATCCAGTGCAGGGCCAGCCCCAATCCGGCGGCTAAGGGCAGCAGCCAGGGCCAGATCCAGGCGCTGCCCTGCCAGTGCCATTGGGCCAGCAGCGCAGCCTGGGCGATGGCCACCGTGAGCAGGGCCAGGCGATAGCCCAGCACCTCGCGCCGATCCTTAGCCGTGATCGTGAATGGGCCGTAGGCCCCCTCGTAGCTGGGATCGGCTGACGGATTCGCTGGGGTCATGGCCTTGCTGGGGCGGCGGGCATGCCAATCAGTGTGGCCAAGTCGGGGCCGGCGGGCACGATGCCGGAGGGATGCAGCGGGAACAGGGCGCCGAAATAATCCCGGCGCCAGGCGTCGGCAAAGCAGCTGGCGGCCACCCCGGGCAGCTGCCAGAAGCGCTGGCGCCAGGCCCAAAGTTGCGGAAACTGCCACAGCGGCCGGCGACTCACCCCAAACAGGGGCGCATAGACCAATTCCAGCCGCACCAGGGTGGCAAACAATTGCACGTCCGCCAAGCTGGGGCCGGAGCCCTGGTCGCCGCCGCTGCAAAGCCAGGGTCCGCCGCCAGCCAGTTCGCTCTCCGCCTTGTCCAACACGGCGAATAGCTCGGTCTCGGCCCTGTCATAAGCGGCTTGGTGGCGCGCAAAACCACAGCGGTATGCGCCGTCGTTAACCGAATGCTGCAGCTGTTGCCGCCAGCGATCGATCGCCTCTCGCTGCGCCGCCGGCTCCAGATCGAGGCTGTCCTCGGCGGCGGGCCAGCCATTGAGCAGCTCGATCAGCCGGGCACTTTCACCCAGCACGATGCGCTTTTCCAGCTGGTCCACCAGCACCGGCACAGTGGCCCTGGCGCCGGGATCCGCGCCAGCCAACCGGTAGAGCTGCTGGAGAGTGGTGCAGCCCAGGAAGGGTTGCTGGAAACACCAACGGCCGGCCTGGGGGTCTGGCTCCACCACCAGCAACTCGATGCTGGCCTCCAGCCGCCTCAGGCCCCACACCAGCCAGGCTCGATGGGCCCAGGGGCAGCTACGGCCCACGATCAACACATGGCGACCGACCTCCTGAGCCCTGCTGGGCAGCGGCGGTGTTTGGGCAAAGGGGCTGACGGGGCGGCGGTAGTTGCCGGAGGCATCGGCTGGGCCGAGGCCGCCCATCAGTTGCAGCCACTGCCAATGCCAGGCCCAGCGGGCCGTGCTCACCACCAGAGGGGGGATTGGCATTAATTGAAGTGAGAGTTCCTGCCAGGCTGACCGCCTGACTGGCAGACAAGCGGATGCAGGCGCCCCGGGTGTTGGTGGTGGCGGCCACCCATGGCAATGAGCGCAATGGCGCTTGGCTAGTGGAGTCTTGGCGTCAAGAGCCCAGCAGCTTGAACAGCAGCGGTCTGGAGCTGCTGCTGGAGATCGGCAATCCCGCCGCTCATCGCGCCAATCGCCGCTACATCGACCGGGACCTCAACCGCAGTTTTGTGCAAGATCTGCTGGCTGATGCGGCCTGCGATGAACTGGAGATTCTGCGCGCCCGCGAACTGCTGGCCCAATTCGGCCCCCAGGGCAGCCGGCCGGCCCAGGCGGTGATCGACCTGCACAGCACCACCAGTTCGATGGGCAACTGCCTGGTGGTTTACGGCCGCCGGCCCACCGATCTGGCCTTGGCCGCCGCCATCCAGGCGCAGCTCGGTTTACCCATTTATCTGCACGAGGGCGATGCAGCCCAGAGGGGGTTTTTGGTGGAGAGCTGGCCCTGCGGCCTGGTGATCGAGGTGGGACCAGTGCCCCAGGGGGTGATTGAGCCGCGGTTGTGCCTCCAGAGCCAATTGGCCCTGGAGGCCGCCCTGGCGGCTTTGGCAGCTGCTAAGCGAGGTTGCTTAGCCCAGCCGCCTGCCCTGGTGGTGCATCGCCATCGGGCCAGCCTCGATCTGCCCAGAGATGGCGGCGGCTGGCCGCTGGCCTGCCTGCATCCCCAGCGTCAGGGTCGCGACTGGCAACCGATGGGGCCTGGGGATCCCCTCTATCGCACTGCCGCCGGCGAGTCAATTGCCTATGAGCCCCCAGCGGGGCTGGAAGATCAGCAGGTGTGGCCCCTATTCATCAATGAGGCCGCCTACGGGGAGAAGCGCATCGCCCTGTCGCTCACCAGCCGCGAGCGCTGGGCCGTCGACCCCAGCTGGGCAGAGTCCCTGGCGGCACTACTAACCGAACAGAATTAATAGCGACAGATCGATGCCGCACCGCAAGAAGTGTTGTGGAGACTGGCTTACCGCTCGCTCTGGCGAGCGGAATGGGCAATTCTTCGAGACACTTTTCGAGGCACTCTTTAGTTACTAGCTCGCCAACTCATCGGGGGGCGCCGTTGTAATCAATGCCCAGCACGCTGCGGCCGTCTGCTGCGACGCGGATCTGGGTTTCCAGGGTGGGCGGTTGGTTGAGCTGCTGCCAGCCGGGGGAGCCGCCCAAGAAGCGGAAGGTGTAGCCATCGGGCCCCCGCTGAATTAAGCAGGGGTTCTCGCTGGGGGTGCTGTCGAACATGCATTTGGCCGGCTGATAAACCACCAGGCCGCCGTTGAGTGTTACGGCGGTATTGCGGGCGATATTCACGGCTCGGGTGGAATTGAAGTTGTCTGACGACTGGGCCTGAACTCCGCTGGCTGCCAGGGCTAGCCCAAGGGGAGCGGCCAAAAGGCTGGAGAGGAGGCGCATGTTCAAGGCAACAAAAAGATCGCCACCAGTTTGGCGGCGATCACCCCAGCAGAGCAAAGCGCCTCTACCAACGTCACAGCTGCGGCGCCAAGGGCCAGCCAGCCAGCCAGCCAGCAAGACAAGCGGGCCATCACTAAGCCCTTGGACCAGAAGCCTCTTTCCTTTATCAGCCGCAGACAAGAGTGCCCTGCTCCTTGGTGCAGGGCAGGTCACTGCTGCTGCCATCGGCCCAGTAAATCCGCAGTCGATCATCAGCACTACCACTGCGGAAGGTGAGCGACTTCACCGGACCGGCGGGCGGTTTACCGGCCGAATCGGCAGCGCCCCGGGGGGTGGGGGCGTTCAGCTTCTGCTCAAGTTGCTGCAGCTTCAGCTCCAGCTGCTCCTGGCGGCGCTGGAGCAATAACAGGTCAGGGCCCGGCCTGGACTGGCAGCCCGCCGCGATCCCACTAATTGCCAGTAACAACCCCAGCAGGGGGAAGGCGAAGAGGGGCTGCTTGGAGGCCATGGGCCGTCTGGCCGCTGCTCACGCACTCCTAGCAGCGGCCTGGCGCCCATCCCCGGGGTGGACCGCTTGGTGACGGCAGCTTCATTCAGCGGACTCACAAACCGCGCAATCTTCTGTTACAGTTCATGTGACGGCTTCCCGCCCTAGGCAGGATCCCGCCCTTCATACCCGTCTCCTCTGGAGACAAATCCAACCGTCTCTCTGGAGACGATTACCACCCGTTCTCATGACCACCACTCTCCAGCAGCGCTCCGGCGCTAACAGCTGGCAGCAATTTTGTGAGTGGATCACCTCCACCAACAACCGCCTCTATGTGGGCTGGTTTGGTGTGCTGATGATCCCCTGCCTCCTGGCTGCCACCATCTGCTTCATCGTGGCTTTCATCGCCGCGCCCCCCGTCGACATCGACGGCATCCGTGAGCCCGTGGCCGGCTCCCTGATGTACGGCAACAACATCATCTCTGGTGCTGTTGTTCCTTCCAGCAATGCCATCGGCCTGCACTTCTACCCCATCTGGGAAGCCGCCAGCCTCGACGAGTGGCTGTACAACGGTGGCCCTTTCCAACTGGTGGTGTTCCACTTCCTGATCGGCATCTATGCCTACATGGGTCGTGAGTGGGAACTGAGCTATCGCCTGGGCATGCGTCCCTGGATCTGTGTGGCCTACAGCGCTCCTGTTGCCGCAGCCAGCGCAGTGTTCCTGGTCTACCCCTTCGGTCAGGGTTCCTTCTCTGACGCCATGCCCCTGGGCATCTCTGGCACCTTCAACTACATGTTGGTGTTCCAGGCTGAGCACAACATCCTGATGCACCCCTTCCATATGTTGGGTGTGGCCGGTGTGTTCGGTGGCAGTCTGTTCTCCGCCATGCACGGCTCCCTGGTTACCTCCAGCCTCGTTCGGGAAACCACCGAAGCTGAGTCCCAGAACTACGGCTACAAGTTTGGTCAAGAGGAAGAGACCTACAACATCGTGGCTGCCCACGGTTACTTCGGTCGCCTGATCTTCCAATACGCCTCCTTTAACAACAGCCGTTCCCTCCACTTCTTCCTGGCCGCCTGGCCTGTGGTTGGCATCTGGTTCACCGCCCTGGGCGTCAGCACCATGGCCTTCAACCTGAATGGCTTCAACTTCAACCAGTCGATCCTCGACGGCCAAGGCCGTGTGATCAACACTTGGGCAGACGTGCTCAACCGCGCTGGCCTGGGCATGGAAGTGATGCACGAGCGCA
>DGYA01000102.1:18143-18291 GCA_002396505.1 Cyanobacteria bacterium UBA5018
CACCCCCGTGGCTCTGACCGCTCCTACTATTGGCTGAGGTTAAACAGCCCGGCAAAATCTCAATCATTTGATTGATATCAAATAGTACTAGCATCCACTAGTCAGCCTTTCTAAATTTGAATTCTAAGTTCAAATTTGCTTCTCATCA
>DGYA01000124.1:0-125 GCA_002396505.1 Cyanobacteria bacterium UBA5018
CGAAACCTTCCAAATTACGGGAACTTGCGTAGGCGATTCGATTGTCGCTGGCGGTGGCAACGACACGATCAATGGCGGCGCCGGCATTGACACCCTGATAGGTGGCACCGGCGACGACACTTACA
>DGYA01000124.1:374-566 GCA_002396505.1 Cyanobacteria bacterium UBA5018
TGGCTTCCAGCGTCAGCTTCTCACTGGCAGCCATCGACAATGTGGAGAACCTGAGCCTCACAGGCACCACAGGCATAAGCGGCACGGGCAATAGCCTCAACAACACCATTACCGGCAACAGCGGCGCCAACAGTATTGACGGCGGCGACGGCATTGACACCCTGATCGGTGGCACCGGCGACGACACTTACA
>DGYA01000124.1:808-72526 GCA_002396505.1 Cyanobacteria bacterium UBA5018
TGGCTTCCAGCGTCAGCTTCTCACTAGCCGCCATCGACAATGTGGAGAACCTACGTCTCACAGGTGCAACAGCAATCAATGGAATTGGCAACAATCTAAATAACACCATCACTGGCAATTCCGCCGCCAATAATATCTCTGGCGATGCTGGCAATGACAGCCTCAATGGCGGCGATGGAATTGACACCCTGATCGGTGGCACCGGCGACGACACTTACATCGTGGATACCACCACCGATGTGATCACAGAAGCCGCTAATGCTGGCTCCGACACCGTGGCTTCCAGCATCAGCTTCTCACTGGCCGCCATCGCCAATGTGGAGAACCTGAGCCTCACCGGCACCACAGGCATAAGCGGCACAGGCAATAGCCTCAACAACACCATTACCGGCAACAGCGGCGCCAACAGCCTCAATGGCAACTCCGGCATTGACACCCTGATTGGTGGCACCGGCGACGACACTTACATCGTGGATACCACCACCGATGTGATCACAGAAGCCGCTAATGCTGGCTCCGACACCGTGGCTTCCAGCGTCAGCTTCTCACTGGCAGCCATCGACAATGTGGAGAACCTGAGTCTCACAGGTGCAACGGCAATCCATGGAATTGGCAACAGTCTAAATAACGTGATCACGGGCAATTCTGCCGCCAATAATCTCTCTGGCGATGCTGGTAATGACAGCCTCAATGGCGGCGCCGGCATCGACACCCTGATTGGTGGCGCCGGTGAC
Organism: Cyanobacteria bacterium UBA5018; assembly: GCA_002396505.1. GTDB lineage: Bacteria > Cyanobacteriota > Cyanobacteriia > PCC-6307 > Cyanobiaceae > UBA5018. Next base: position 1,543 of record DGYA01000124.1, read on the forward strand.
GACACCTACATCGTGGATACCACCACCGATGTGATCACAGAAGCCGCCAATGCTGGCTCCGACTCCGTGGCTTCCAGCGTCAGCTTCTCACTAGCCACAATTGCCAACGTGGAGAATCTGAGCCTCACAGGTTCAACGGCAATCAATGGAACTGGCAATACTCTGAATAACGTGATCACGGGCAATTCCGCTGCCAATAATCTCTCTGGCGATGCTGGCAACGACAGCCTCAATGGCGGTGCCGGCATCGACACCCTGATCGGTGGCGCCGGTGACGACACCTACACCGTGGATATCACCACCGATGTAATCACAGAAGCGGACAACGGTGGCATCGACACCGTGGCCTCCAGCGTCAGCTTCTCCCTAGCAACCATCGCCAATGTGGAGAATCTGAGCCTCACCGGGACTGCAGCCAATGGTACTGGTAATAGTCTGAGCAATGTTCTCACCGGTAACACTGCCAATAACAGCCTCAATGGCGGCGACGGGGTTGACACCCTAATCGGCGGTGCCGGTAACGACACTTACATCGTGGACAGCAACACCGATGTGATTACAGAAGCGGACAATGCTGGTATCGACGCTGTGGCTTCCAGTGTCAGCTTCTCCCTGGCAGCCATCGCCAATGTGGAGAATCTGACCCTCACCGGGACTGCAGCAATCAATGGAACTGGCAACAATCTGAATAACGTCATTATTGGCAATTCCGCTGCCAATAATCTCTCTGGCGATGCTGGCAATGACAGCCTCAATGGCGGCGCCGGCATCGACACCCTGATCGGCGGCGCCGGTGACGACACCTACACCGTGGATACCACCACCGATGTGATCACAGAAGCCGCCAATGCTGGCTCCGACACCGTGGCTTCCAGCGTCAGCTTCTCACTGGCAGCCATCGCCAATGTGGAGAATCTGAGCCTCACAGGCACCGCAGGTATAAGCGGCACGGGCAACAGTCTGAATAACACGATTGCCGGCAACAGCGGTGCCAACACCCTGATCGGCGGCGCCGGCAATGACACCATCACAGGAGGGCTCGGTGCAGACGCATTCCGGTTTGATTCACCTCTCAATTCCGGCACTAACTTAGACTCAATCACAGATTTCTCCATTATTCAGGGAGATACGATCCAGCTTTCTAGAAACGTTTTCACCGCATTTACCACCACTGGAACTCTTGCGGCATCGGCCTTCTTCGTCGGAGCTGCAGCCACTAATGCCACTCAGCGCATCCTCTACAACAGTGCCAGCGGCCTCCTCTCCTATGACAGCGATGGCACTGGAGCTATCGGTGCCATTGGCTTCGCCACCCTCAGCTCGGGCCTAGCGCTAACCAACAGCTCCTTCTCAATCATTTGAGCATAGCCAGCCAACCAGCAGCCAGATCATCCATCCCCACCCAGCAGTTGATTAGGGACAAAAGGCCACACCTGGTCAACTGCTGTATTTTTTTACCATCGGGCCGGCACAGCTTTTTCTCTGGGTCAACAACGGCCGCTGGATCTTCTCATCAGACACTAAATGGTTGATGAAACACCGCCCACCATTGACCCAGCACAATTGATCCAGCACAGGCGCAAGGCCACCTAGAAAAATCGCATAACTCACAGATCCCATGATGCGAGGGGCGTTACTAAGACTTGCTTGAGCCTGTCTCGCGGCAGTCGAATTAACAATTTTTTGAGATGCCCGCAATTCGTAGTGTTCTCAATGATCGGGGCAGGCCACATTTGCTCCCTAAGCAGGCAGAGACTTATGAACAATACTTAATCGGCAAACAATTTACCGTAGTTACGGGTAGGCAAAACAAATCAACAGGCGAATTTTACCAGGGATCTTCAAAGCCCGTGTCGCGATCATCTAGTTGACGGGGAGCTGGATCCTGTCGGGTGGCTGGATCCTGACGCCCGGCCTGGGGCAGGGGTTCCACCTCCACATCCAGGGGGCCACTATCTTGGCGGCGCGGCGCGGGGCGGGCCTCCAGGGCACGGCCGGAGGCAGCACTGGGCTGAAGTGGGGATTTTTCGCCTGCATCGAGCTGGCGATCCTTGATCGGATCAAGGCCGCGGCCGGCTGGTCTATCCAACTCACGGGGATCCTGATCCCAGCGGCTTTGTAGCTGAGGCTCTCGATTGGGCAGATCAAAATCTCGGCGGCCTAGATCTCGAGGGCCGCGATCGCGGCCATAAACATCTCCACCGCCTAGATCGCGGCCATATGTATCGCGGCCAGAAGGATCGCGCCCGGAAGAATCGCCACCGCCTAGATCGCGGCTGTAATTATCACCAGTAGAAGTTTCGCGGCCACCCAAATCGCGGACCGAAGGATCACGCCAGGAAGAATCGGTACCATAAGGATCCCGACTTAAAGCATCACGGCTATAGGCATCACGACTACCTGGATCTTCGGCCGCAGCATCGAAGCGACCTGGTTCGCGTTCATAACGATCCCGACCGTATAGATCGCCCCTATCTTGATTGCGCCTGTCAAAATCGCCCCCGTCTAAATCTGACCTCGCTGGCTCGCCGCTATCCAAATCCCGGCGATCAAAGCCCTGCTGATCGAAATCGCGGCGATTCAGGTTAGGTTGATCCATATCCCGAGGATCGAAATCCCGACGATCCATATCCCGGCGATCGAAATCGCGGCGATCCAGATCGCGGCGATAGGAATCATCTCGATCTAGATCGAAGCGATCGCGCCCCAACTGATCCCTTTCTCTGTCTTGCCGCTCACCGCGATCGAGATCCTGGCGATCGAACTGGCCCCGGGGGCCAGCCACACCCCTGGGCTCCCGGCCTTCTGATCTGTACTCGGGCTCGTCTTCATCCAGGTAGCGGCGTTGGCGCAGGGGCTCGCGTTCGCGCCGCTCCTCCACCTCCACGTACTCCAGCTGCTCCTCTGGCACCACGGCCCGACTGGTGGCGGGCTGGATGCGGCGCTGTTCGCTGGTGGCGGCCTGGCCGGCGGCCAATTGGTTTTCCACGGGCACCATGCTGGAACGGAAGCGGTCGCGCTCTTCCTGCTCCCAGCTGGAGCCACCGATGCCAAGTTTTTCCAGCAGACCGCTGCTCAACTGCTTGAGCTTTTCGTCGGCTCCTTCATAAACAATGATTCGATCTGGGCCACTGCTCACCAGCTCCTGCACCGACAGCTCCCAGGTGCTCAACACCCCCTCCCCCAGCAGGGGCACCCCAAGGGCACCAATCACCAGGCTGGCAAGTTCGCCGGTTTCAATATCAAAACTAAAGCCAAGAACCCGGCCCAATACATTGCCAGCTTCGGTGATCACCTGGCAATTGATCACCTTGCTATAGCGCTCCGGATTGAAGGCCTCCACCAGGGAATCGGCCGAATCCACCAAAATCACATCGCCCACCTGGCGAATCCGATCCAGGGGCATCCAGCGGGGCAGGCCCGGCAGAAAGCGGGTGAGCGGGTTGTCCCGCAGGCCGAGGGCCACCACCTCGCGACGATCGATGTCCACCACCACTTCGCCCACCACCCCCAGGCGGCGGCCTGTATCGCGGGTGATCACCTGGGTTCCCATCAGCTCAGAGCGCAGCCAGAGCCGATCGCTGGGGGTGGCTGAACCGGGATCCGCAGCAGGGGGGATGGAGGAGGTCAAGTCGGCAGATCCTGGACGGGTCTAGGGAGAGGTGCAGGGCCCAGTCGATCCATTGTGGCGCAGGCCGTCACGATCAGCCCATCGCGATCAAGGGGTCTCGATCAGGCAGCCGGGGGCATGCCAACCACCTGGGTGTGGGCACCGCGGGCCTGGGTGACGCCGATGGTGCGGTTGGCGGCGGCGATCATCGGCCGCCGGTGGCTGACCACCAGGAACTGGGCGGCATCGGCCTGGGCGGCGATCAGCCCCGCCAGCCGCTCCACATTCACCCCATCAAGGAAGCTGTCCACCTCATCTAGGGCATAGAAGGGGGAGGGGCGAAAGCGCTGCAGGGCGAACAGGAAGCTGAGGGCGGTGAGCGACTTCTCGCCGCCGCTCATCGCCGCCAGCCGCCGCACGGCCTTGCCCTTGGGATGGGCCACCAGGGTGAGCCCCCCCTCCAGGGGCGCCTCGGGGTTATCCAGCTGCAGCTGCCCCTCCCCCTCCGATAGCCCCGCGAAGATCTCGCGGAAGTGGCCATCCACAGCCACAAATGCCTCCATGAACGCCTCCTGGCGCAGGGTGGCCACGGTTTCGATCCGCAACAGCAGCTCCTGCCGCTCCTTGCTGAGCACTTCGAGGCGTTCATCCAGCTCCGCCAGCCGCTGCTCCAGCTGTTCCAGCTCCTCTAAGGCCAGCATGTTCACCGGTTCCAAAGCCTCCATCCGCTGCTGGATGGCGTGCAGATCCCGCTGCAGGGCCTCCAGGCCAGCGGCCCGCACCAGCTCGGGAATGGCGGGGGGTGGATCGGGCAGCTGGCGCTGGAGCTGCTCCAGCCGCTGCTGGCCGCTGCGCCTCTCCTCCTGCAGCCCCAGCAGTTCCTGGGCCAGCCGCTGCAGCTGCCACTGCTGTTGTTGCAACTGTTGTCGCCGGTCGGCCAGCTGGGCTTCGGCGATATCCCGGGCGCGCCGCTGCTCGCCAAAACGGGTTTGCAGCTCCTGCTGGCGGCTCTCCAGGGCGGTGCGTTGCTGCTGGTCCTGCTGCTGCTGCTGTTTCCACTGCTGCCGCTCGGCCACCAGCGCCTGCACCGCCGCCACCAGGCGCCGTTCATCGCCATCGAGGGCCTGCAAGCCCGTGGTGCAACGCTCCAGCGCCAGACTCCGCTCCCGCCGGGCGGCCAGCAGGCCATCCCGCTGTTGGCGGGCGGCGGAGAGGGCGGCATCGGCGCCCTCCAACTCTCTTTGCAGGCCCTGCCAGCGGGCGACATCGCCCGAGCCGGCGGCCTGGGCTTCCGCCGCCTCCAGTTCTGCCAACCGGCTGAGCATCGGGCCGATCTGGGCCTCTAATTGCCCCTGGCGCGGGCCATCGACGCCGATCGCCGCCGCCAGGGCGGCGAGGCGCTCGGCCAGCTGTTGCTGGCGCTGCTGCTGGGGGGCCAGGGCCCTGGCGGCCGCCTTGTACTCCGCCTCCAGGGCTGCTCGACGCTGCTGGCGCTGCAGCAGCGCCGGGCGCTGGGCCTCCAGCTGCTGGGCCAGCTCCGCCTCCCGCCGCCGACAGGCCACCAGGCTCTCGCCCAGCTCCAACAAGCGCCGGCGCAGCGGTTCGGCCTCGTCGCCCTCGGGGCTGCTGCCAAAGCTGAGCTGGCCACTGCGCTGCTGCAGGCTGCCGCCGGTCATGGCGCCGCTCTTCTCCAGCAGCTCCCCGTCGAGGGTCACCGCCCGGCAGCGGCCCAATTCGCGGCGGGCGCTGCTGAGATCGCCAAATACCAGGGTGTCGCCGAACACGTAGCGAAACACCTCGGCGTAGACCGGCTCGTGGCGCACCAGTTCCACGGCCCGCCCCACCAGGCCCCCGCCAGCGGGGCCTGGCGCTTCCCCCCGCCGCAGGGCGGCGGAATTGCTGGAGCCGGGGCTCGTGGAGCCGGCGCCGTAACCGCTGCCGCGGATCTTGTTCAGCGGCAGAAAGGTGAGCCGACCGGCGCGGCGGCTCTTGAGCAGCTCAATGGCGCGGGCGGCGATGCGGTCGTCATCCACCACCACCTGGCCGAGGCGGGCGCCGGCCGCCACCTCCAGGGCCAAGCGGTGCTGCTCCTGCACCTCCCCCAGCTGGGCGACAGGGCCATGGATGCCCTCCAGGCCGGCCTCCAGCAGCATCCGCAGGGCGCCTGTGCCACGGCTCTCCTGGAGGGTTTCGCGGCGGCTATCGAGGCGGGCGATCTCCCGCTCCAGCTGGGCCTGCTCCTGCTCCAGGCGGCTGCGGGTGCGCTGCTGCAGGGCCAGGGCTGCCGCCAGCTCCTGGAGCCCGGCCTGCGCCTGGGCCAGGTCTACTTCCAGCTGCTGCCATTCCCGTTCGGCCTGCTGCGACTGCTCGGCGGCGCTGCGGCCGGCATCGGTTTCGCCGGCCTGTTCGGCGCTTAGTTCCAGTTGGCGCTGGCGGTTCTGGCGCAGCCGTTCCAGCAGTTGCTGCAATTCGGCCTGCAGCGGCGCCAGGCCCTCGCTGAGCTGCTGGCGCTGCTGGCTGCGCTGGCGCTGCTGCTCCAGCCAGCTGCCGCTGCGGTCGGCCACCTCCCCCAGGCGCCGGCGGGAGAAGTCGACGGACGCTTCTGCATCGCGGCAGGCGACCTCGGCGGCCTGCAGGGGCTGTTCGTCGTCGTTGGCCTGGAGCAGCTGCAGCTGCTGGCGCAGCTCTGCCTGCTGGCCGGCCAGCTGCTGGCGCTGGCGCTGCAGGGCTTCTGCATCCAATTGGTGCTTTTCCGCCTGGCGGGCCAGTTCCCGGGCCCTGGCCTCCAAACCGGCCAGTTCGGCCTGCACGGCCAGCAGCTGATCTTCTCCGAGGGCCTTCACCTCAGCCTGCAGCTGTTCGAGCAGGGCGGCGGCGGCGGTGATTTCGCCTTCCTTCACCAGCAGCTCCGCCTGGCCCTGCTGTTGCTGTTGCTCGAGGGCCTGCTGGCGCTGGTCGAGCTGCCGCAGGGCCAGGGCGGCGGCCTCCCAGGCCAACAGCTGTTCCTGCAGGCGGCCTGTCTGGAGGCGCTGGCGCAGCTCCTGGTAGCTGCGGGCCTTGGCGCAGTCGCGCTCCAGTTTCTGGCGCGACACCAGCAGCTCCTGGCGCACGATGTCGCAGCGCTCCTGGCTTTCCTGCACCTCGCTGAGCTTGCCGCGACTCTGCTCGATGCGGGTATCGAAGAGGGCCACCCCTGCCAGTTCATCGATGATGCCGCGGCGATCGCGGGAGCTCATCGAGACGATGCGGGTGACATCGCCCTGCATGACCACGTTGCTGCCCTCTGGATCCACCCGCAGGCGGCGCAATTGGGTCTGCAGCTGCTGCAGATTGCAGGGCACCCCGTCGGCGTTGAAGCTGCTGCTGTAGGTGCCCCCCGGCGCCACCCGCAGCCGCCGGCTGACGGTCCAGCTGCTCTGGCCGGGCTGGATCCAGGGACCCTGCTCCACCAGCTCCAGGCCCAATTCGGATGGATCGGGCTGCCAGTCGGCCAGGTCAAAGCGCACGCTGACCACGGTTTCGGCGGCGCGGCCCTGGCGGAGCATGGCGCTATTGATCAGATCGGGCAGCCGTTCGGCGCGCATGCCGCGGCTGGTGGCCAGGCCCAGGCAGAACAGCACCGCATCGAGGATGTTGCTCTTGCCCGAGCCATTGGGGCCGGTAACCACCGTAAAACCGGTCTCGAGCGGGATCGAGATCGAGCCGCCAAACGACTTGAAGTGGGTGAGCTCGACCTGATTGATGTGGACCAACAGGCCCATTCGCCAGTCATCGGAAATGTAGCGGAGGCTGCCCACCGCTCCAGGGAGTTCCTAGCCTGGGCTTAGCAACGCGCGCGAGGTTAGATGGATCCCAATACCAGGCTGAATCCAGCGACAGGCCTGGATCCCGATACCAGGCTGAATCCGGATACCAGGCTGGATCCGGAGCAACGGCTGAATCCTGAGTCCCACCTAAAACCCGAAACAAAACTGGCTGGCGAGACTGAACTGCATGGCGAGACAGGGCTGCATGACGAGACAGGGCTGGCTCTCGATCCCCCCAACCCCGCGGCGACCAGCCCCGCGGCTGCCAGCCCCGCATGCCAGGTGCCCAAGCCGGAACCACCCGGCTGGCGGCACCAGTCCGGGGGGGCTGGGGCGGCGCAGTTGCCGCTGGTGAACAGCTTCCGCGAGCGCTTTGAGGCGCTGCTACCTCGCATCCAGGAGCAGTGGCCCAGCGTGGCCCGCCACAGCCTGGAGGCCAGCCGCGGCAGCCTAGAGGAGGTTGCGGCGGTGATCGCCAGCCAAACGGGCCGCACCGCCACGGTGGTGCAAGAACAGCTGCTGGAACTGCTGCAGGTGGCCGGCGAGCAGACAGCCCGCCTGGCCGATGGCCTCGAACCCCTGGAGCAGCAGCTGCAGCGCCTGCTAGACGAACTCGACGCCACCCTGAGGCCCCGGCTGGAGGCGCCGGTGCGTCAGCGGCCCCTGTTGGCCGTGGGCCTGGCCGCCGGCGTGGGCCTGCTGGTTGGCATGCTGCTCTCCTCCAGACGGCGCTAGGCATGACTGAGTCGCAACCCCAGGGCCAGGGCCAGGGTCGCGGCCCCGGAATGGCTGGCCGGGTGACGGCCCTGGCCGCCTCGGTGATGGATTTGCACGTGCGCATCGCCCTGCAGGAAATCGACCGGGAGAAGCGGCGGCTGATTGGCGGCGGCCTGTTTTTGATCCTGGGGGGAGTGTTGATGCTGCTGGCCCTGGTGGCGCTGCAGGCGGCCCTGGTGGTGTGGCTGGTGCAGGGCCAGGGCTGGCCGCTGGGCCAGGCGCTGCTGGCGGTGGCGGCCCTGGATTTGACGGTGGCTGGCGCCAGCCTGCGGCTCGGCGGCCTGCTCACCAAGGGGCCCTACCTGCCCCAAACCATCGAGGGCCTCAACCGCACCAGCCGCGCCCTGCTGGGCCGCTGAGCACCGAACAAATCATGGTGATCACCGGCATCCCCCTAGACCACCTGCGCCACACCCGCGCCTTCCAAGAAATCCACAACGAGGGAATGCAAAAGGCCTACAGGAAGGCCTACAGAAAGGCCGACAGGAAGGCCAACGCCAGGAGGCCGCCGCCCTCACCATGAGGCAGCTCGATCGCCGTTGCGGGCCCCTTCTCCCCGCCAACAGGGCCGCCATCGAGGCGCTGGAGCTGGTAAAGCTGGAGACCCTGGCAGAAGAGTTGCTGGACTTCAGCGGCGCGGCAGACCTGCTGCGCTGGCTTGATCTACAGGGCTGAGAGCTGGATTCGCAAGCGGGCTAAACAGATTCGCGGCCCCCTATTTCTATTTCCCGCCGCCGTAGTTTCCAGCCCAACCTCAAACCACCATTGAAGAGCGACCACTGGTTCTACCGGGTGTTTCAGGCGTTGCCCGATCTAATCCGCTGGCTGCCGGCTAACGATGCTGATTCTGGCTCCGGCTTTGCTGACCAGGGCCTGGCGACAGCGGGCCAAGGACTGCTGGAAGCGGGAGAAGACAGTCTTTATCGCTTTTCGGCGCCAGAACTAAAAGCCCTTAGCCACCGCCTCGATGGCCTGCTCTGGCCCAGGGATTCAGCCTCTGGCTCCGAGGCTCTGCCGGTGGTGATCCTCGAGGTGCAGATGCACCCCGATCCGGTCTTTCACCACCGTTTAGCGGCCGAAACCTTCCGCTTTCTCCAGCAGCAGCCCCAGGTGCGCCACCTGCGGGTGGTGGTGCTCCTGGCCCATAGCCGGCTGAACCTGGGGACAAGGCAACCCGCCGCCCTCGGGCGCTTCCTCACAGAAGACGTGGCCTGGGTGGATCTAGAGGCACTCTGCCGCCAGCAAGGCACCGATCCCCTGCTGGCGCTGCTCACCATCCCCCTGCGGCCGGAACCAGAGCTGGGCAGTTGCTGCCAGGAAATCCTGGCGTTGCGACCAGAACTGCTGGAGCTGATTTTGCCTATGCTTGTGGAAAGATTCGCTGAGCTGAGCACCGAACAAATCATGGTGATCACCGGCATCCCCCTAGACGACCTCCGCCACACCCGCGCCTTCCAGGAAATCCTCAGCGAGGGCAAATACAAGGGCCGACAAGAAGGTCTGCAGGAAGGCCTGCAAAAAGGCCAACGCCAGGAGGCCGCCGCCCTCACCCTGCGGCTACTCGAACGCCGCTGCGGGCCCCTACTACCCGCCACCAGGGCCGCCATTGAGGCGCTGGAGCTACCGCAGCTGGAGAGCCTGGCAGAAGAGTTGCTGGACTTCAGCGGCGCGGCAGACCTGCTGCGCTGGCTGGAGCTGCAGCAGTGCTGAGGGCTGGAATCGCAAGCAGGCTAAACAGATTCGCGGCCCCCTATTTCTATTTCGCGCCGCCGTAGTTTCCAGCCCAGCCTCAAACCCCCCATTGAAGAGCGACCACTGGTTCTACCGGATGTTCCAGGCGTTGCCCGATCTAATCCGCTGGCTGCCGGCTAACGATGCTGATAAATCGAGGCGCCTACGGCGCCCTCCGCAACAAACCAACAGCCTTAAATCCAGAAACCATAAATCCAACAGCCAAGGGCTAAGAAAATCCAATGGTTAAGGGATTAAGAGCTTAAGTATTAAGAAGAACAGCCCTGGGGGAGGCAGACCAAACGCAAACCGACGTTGAAGTTGACGTAGCCAGGCCGGGAACGGAGGCGGTAGGCCGAGCGGCAGTACCTGGGGAGGGGGTCCCAGGAGCCGCCGCGCAGCAGCCTTGAAATAAATCTGTCATCTTTATTAACATCAGCACGCTTGATATCCGCGTCCACCCAGGCGCTGCCATCGATCGGTGCTCCCTCATAGCTGGGGGGCCATTGATCCAAGCACCACTCCCACACATTGCCATGCATATCCCGCAGACCCCAAGCATTAGCTGGGAAAGCTTTGATAGTAGAAGCACTGGCTGGCAACGTACCCACCGGTGTGGTCTGCCGCCGATACTCGCCCTTTGGACCATCACCATAAGTACGATTACCATCGTAATTAGCAAGCTCCGAGCTGATCGTTTCCCCAAAGTTAAACGGTGTAACACTGCCCGCCCGGCAGGCATATTCCCACTGGGCTTCGCTGGGTAAGCTGTAGTTTTGGCCCGTACGCTTACTTAAGCGTTTGCAAAATTCGATCGCATCTTCCCAGCTTACCTCCTCCACCGGCCTCTGATCAGTGTTCAACTCACAAGCCAACAACCCAGCATTGCCGCCTTTTTGTTCATCGCCAACCTGAAAGTAGGAGGGGTTTGACTTCAACTCCCTCCCCCAGCTTTCCCCATCCGGCGGCTGCCAACCAGCCACCACCCGCCACTGGGCCTGAGTAATCGGCGTTTGGCCCATCAAGAACTCCCCAATCTCCACCCGATGTTGAGGTCCTTCGGCATCAATCCGCTCCTCCTCCCCCTCCGGCGAACCCATCAAAAAGCTGCCGGCCGGAATCTTCAGCATCGTGAGCTCGAGCCCATCGATCCGCTCCACAAAGGCCTGGCTACGGCTGCGCCAGCGCAGAATTTGAAGGGGTTCACCAAGCCGCTGGCCCCTGGCACCGCCAGCCCTAGACATAGCTCAAATCCCAGCAGCAGCTGGTCAATTCTATGCAAACAGAAAATAACTCGCAAGGGCAATTGCCGTGGCTTGCGGGGAATTGCGCTGGCTTGGGGAAGTGCGTTCTTCCATAGGCCAGAGCCACCCACCAGCGCCAGAGCCCTGTCACCAGGCCGCCGCCCTCAGCTCAAGCCAGCCCCGGTGGGCACCGCCTGGCCGATCATGAAGGCAATCCGATTAGCGGTTGGTGAAGCGATGTCGTCTGAGCTGCTCCGCGAAATCTTGCAGCGCAGCGGCGAACATCTACTGCTGGTGGCCCTGGCGGTAGCCCTGGCCCTGGCAATCGCTCTGCCGTTGGGGGTGCTGATCCAGGAAAGGCCCCGGCTGGCGCGTCTAGTGCTGGGTACCGCCAGTGTTGTGCAAACCATCCCCAGCCTGGCGATCTTTGGTCTGCTGCTGAGCGTGCCCTTGCTGGGGGGCATCGGCCCCACTCCCGCCGTGGTGGCTCTCACCCTCTACGCCCTGTTGCCGCTGCTGCGGGGCCTGGTGAGCGGCCTGAGTTTGGTGCCGCCGGGGATCAATGAAGCCGGCCGGGCCCTGGGTCTCAATCGCCGGCAGGTGTTGCTGCATCTGCAATTTCCCCTGACCATTCCCAGCCTGATGGCGGCCTTGCGGGTGGCCACCGTGATCTCGGTGGGGGTGGCCACCATCGCCGCGGCCATCGGCGCCGGTGGCTTGGGGGTGTTTATTTTCCGCGGCATCGCCACGGTGAACAACACTCTGTTGCTGGCCGGTGCCCTGCCGTCGGCGGCGATCGCCCTGGCCGCCGATGCCGCATTGGGGGCTCTGGAGAAGCGCCTCAGTTACCAATCCCCAAAACGCCTCCGCCAATGGCGCTGGCCGATGGGCTGGCCGATCGGCTTGCGGATGGACTGGCAAGGGCGGTGGGCGGCAGCTTTTCTGGTGGTGCTGCTGGTGGCGATCCCCCTGGCCTGGCGCTGGGGTGGGCCGAAAGCCAACACGGCCACCACGGTGGTAATCGGAGCCAAGGGTTACACCGAACAGCTGATCCTGGGGGAGCTATTAGCCCAGGAGATAGAAGCCAAAACTCCTTTGCGAGTGAAGCGGGAGTTCAGCCTTGGCAGCACTTTCCTGGTGCATGAAGCCCTGCGGCGGGGTCGCATCGACGGCTACGTGGAATACACCGGCACCGCCTGGACGGCGATCCTGAACCAGCCACCCCTGCCTCCCCAGCCGCAGCAGCAGCGAGCTGAACAGCGGGCGGAGCAGCGGGCGAAAGTGTGGCAAAACGCGCGCCAGCTCTATAGCGAACGCTACGGCTTGCGCCTGTTCCCCTCGCTTGGCTTTGAAAATACCTTCGCGATCTTGATCCGCCGCGCCGATGGCCAAAGGCTGGGGCTGCGCAAAATCAGCGACGCCGTGGCGCCGGCTCGTCAATGGACGGCCGCCTTTGGCTACGAGTTCCTCAACCGCGTCGATGGCTTCTCCGGCCTGGCCCAGCGTTACGGGCTGCGTTTCGCCAAGCCGCCCAGCGCCATGGATCTGGGCCTCACCTACCGGGCCCTGGCCGATGGCCGTGTCGACCTGATCGCCGGGGACAGCACCAACGGCCTGATTGCTGTGCTCCAGCTACAACAACTGGAAGACGATCTCGGCTACTTCCCCCCCTACGACGCCGTGCCGGTGTTCCAGGAGGCCAGCCTGCGGCGCCATCCGGAACTGATCACGATTATTGAGCGACTGACGGGCCGCCTATCGGCCGCCACCATGCAAAAGCTCAACGCAGCGGTGGATCAGCAACGACAAACTCCGGAGCATGTGGTGCGTCGCTGGCGGCAGGAAATGGGCCTCGCCGCTGCCGGCTTACCCTAACCTTGGGCCGCAAACATTTGCCAGCCGGCATAGACTCAAAATCACTATTTCCCAGAGCCCGCCCAAGCCAGCAACGATTGCACGCCAAGCTTTCGCTTCACCTCCAGTAAATAGATGGCCAATTTCGAAGCATGATCCAAATAGAAGAGCTGAACAAATTCCAATAGATCATCGGGGGTGCAGGGCTTGCCACCGGCCATGGCCGCTGCTGCACCACCAATTAAGACTGGTGGGATGCGGCAAGGGCTTGGGCCATGGATCTGTTCAATCGCCAGTGGAGCACATACCGCCAGATCGTTGATCACGACCTGATGGAGCATCGGGCCCTCAGTGCCGTGCTGGGCAATGCACTGACCAACTATCTGCAGCGACGCCAGTCCACCCCGGCCCCGGATAGAGCGGCGGCGGCCATGGTGGACCTGGGTTGCGGCGATCTCGCCCTGTTGGCGCCGCTGCTGCGCCAACTGCCGCTGAGCTCCTACCTGGGGCTGGATCTCTCGCCCCAGGTGCTACCCCTGGCCCGCCAGGCCCTGGGGCCCGTGGCCTATAGCTGCCAATTCCAACAGCAAAACCTGATCAACTGGGCCCAAACCCACCAGGGCGAGCCGCCGGTGCAGCTACTCCATTCCAGCTACGCGCTCCACCACCTCAGTGATCAGGCTAAGGGGGATTTTCTACGCCAGGCGCGTCAAAAAATCAGCGGCGATGGTCTGTTCCTCTGGGCCGATGTATTCCGCCAACCTGGTGAATCGCTAGCCAACTATTTGCTTCGCTACAGCCAGCGCATCAACTCCAGCTGGCAGGTAATCGAAACCAGTCACCGCGATGCGGTGATTCACCACATCACCAATTATGATCTGCCCGCCGATCGCGAGCAGATCGTGGCCATCGCCAGCGCCTGCGGCTGGCAGTGGCAGTGGCTATGGCAGGGCAGCCAGCAAGCAGAAGCCCTGGCGGCCCTAACGCCAGCTTGAATCCAAAAACCGGGCTACAGCCCAACAAATCTGCGTCATCAGTGGGTTAGCCCACTAGCAGACTCTGGAAAACCGCCATTTTGGCGATCCTGCCACCCGGGAAACTCTGCGGCCTCAGGCCACTGCGGCGGGTAATCGCCGCCGGACCCGCTGTGCGGCTGAATCTGGTGGGTGGGGTTGGAAGCAATTCCTCACGGGTTGCTCCTGATCACGGCAGCCTTTGATCAAGATCGCCCAAATTTGGGCAATCTTCTGTACGATCAAGCCATAACGGTTAACTACCCATGACACTCAACATCAATACCAGCCAACGGGTAACCGGAACTGATGGGACTGCCGGCATCAACGGCACCCGGGGTTCTTCTTCCCAACGGAACGGTGGAAACGGCAAAGCCGGCACAGCCGGCACAGCCAAGAGCCTGAGCCTCACCGGGATCAGCTTCCAGGGCGATGCCGGTGGCGACTTGATCAGGCATGACTGGTTTGCTGAAGGCGGCCGGGGGGCGGCGGGTGGCTCGGGCGGCAGTGGTGCAAGTGCCGAGGCCACGTTGAGCACGATCAACGGACCCAATTCCACCACCCAGAACGCCGTCTACGACAACCCTGGCAACGGCGGAGCCGGCGGCGGTGCTGGGGCGGGAGGGGCAGCCGCAGTGCGCTTCGGCTCCCTCAATGTGGACTTTGCTGGTGGGCTGACAGCCCAGAATTCACTGCGTCTCTGGGGCGAGGCCCGCGGCGGCTACGGCGGAAATGCTGGGGGTTCCGACGGGCCCGGTAGCTCCGGCTGGAGAGGCGACTTCGTGGAAAGCACTAGCACGAGCACCCAAAACTTCAGCAGGATCTATAGGCAGCTGGGAACCCCGGGCGGCGTGGCGCCCAACGGCGTCACAGGCGGGGCCGGCTCTGCGGGTACGGTCAGCTTCACGGACATCCAGGTGAGGGGCGAGAACGCGGATATTGGCCTGTTCGGCACCGCCTTAGGTGGCGCAGGCGGCGGCGGCAGCGGTGGCGTGCGTGGCGGTTCCGGTTCGGTTGGGCAACCGGGTAGCCGTGGAGGGAACGGTGGAAACGCCAACCTGGCGCTGGCTGAGGTGACCAGACTCCAGGTGAACGCCACGCGGGGCCTGAATCTCTCGATCCAGCTCTCGGCCACCGGTCAATCGGGGGGACAGGGAGGTGGTGCCGGCGAGGCCGGCTCCGGCATGGTCATCAACAGCACCAGCACCAATGGCGTTGGCTCTTCGCTGGACACCACTACCTATGCGGCTGCCGGCAACGGCGGCAACGGCGGTAATGGTGGTAGAGCCACAGCCCGGCTGGTTGGCAGCACGATCAACGGCACCGATCAGGCCGACTCCCTGACGCTGGGGCTCAGCGCCTTTGGCGGGTTGGGCGGAGCAGGTGGCTTCGGCGGTAGTGCAGTGGCGAGTCGGTCCTCCACCAGTGGTGGTCCCGACTTCTTCCAGACCTCCACCATCGTCGGCACTTCCGCTGGCCTTAAGGGAATTGACGGCATCACCGGACAGGCCACGGTGGAAGTGAGCGGCAACAGCATCGCGCTGGGCGATGGCAACGACTATCTCAGCCTGACGTTGTTCGCGAGCGGACCGTCCACGGTCACGGTGAGTGGCAACAGCTTTGACGGGGGAGACGGCAGGGATAGCCTTTTTCTCGGCAACGTCAGGGCCGGCGAGCGCGCCGCCACCATCAATGTTGCCAACGGAACCCTCAGCCTCGGCAGCACACCGATCCTCAACACCTTCAGGGGATTTGAAGCTTTCACGGCCACCAGTGCGGCCGATCGGATCATTGATGGTGGCGGCAACCAGGAGTACAGTGGTGGCTTTGGCTCGGATCGCTACACCTTCTCTGCCCAGTTCGCCGGCCACGATGTGATCCACGATTTCAGCGCGGAGGATCGGATCGTCTTCTCCGGTTTCGGCAACCCTCTCAACTCTTTCGCCGACGTGCTTAGCAAAGCCACCCGAGACCTAGGTTCTAACGGCACCCTGATCACCACAAGTAGTTCCAGCAGCGTTCTGCTGATCGGCTTCTCCGGGCCACTCACGACCGCAATGTTCAGCTTCCTTTGAGCACGAGCGGCTGCAATTAAACCAAAAAGCTGAACATTCTCCACCTGGAGTGCACCAAGGCGTTTTACGGCGCCATGTTCCAGGTGGAGTTCCAGGTGGAGTTCCAGGACCTCTCCAACCCCCAGGAAGATGGTCAGCTGCGAGCCGCCCCCCCCCAGCAGCGGCAGCTGGTAATCGACCACCTCAGCCAATAGGACATTTCGGCCGATCGCGCCGCCATCCAGCTCAGCGACAAAGCCCTGGCCCTGCTGACACCGGTCTAACCGTTCAGCTGTGCTCCCGCAAAAAGGCAATCGTGCCCTGCAATTCCTCGGCGAAGCGATCAATCTCCTCCGGGGTGGTGGTGAAGCTGAGACTGGCCCGGGCGGTACCACTGAGGCCGTAATAGCGGTGCAGGGGTTGGGTGCAGTGGTGGCCACTGCGGATGCAGATGCCGGCCGAATCCAACAGCGCCGCGATGTCGTTGGCATGCAGACCCTCCACCGTGAAGGCCGCCAGGGCGCCGCGGTGCGGTTGCTGCTCCGGCGTGGGGCCAAGGATGCGCAGCCCCTCGATCGCCTGCAGGCGATCAAACAACTGGCGAATCAACCGCTGCTCCCAGGCCTGGATGCGCGCCAAGCCGATCCCATTTAGGTAATCGAGGGCGGCACCCATGCCAATCGCCTCGCCGATCGCCGGTGTGCCGGCCTCAAATTTGTGTGGCAGCTCCGCCCAGCTGCTGTGATCCAGATATACGTCTTGGATCATTTCACCGCCGCCCAGGAAGGGGGGCATCGCCTCCAGCAACGTCTCCCGCGCCCAGAGGAAACCCATGCCGGTGGGGCCACACAATTTATGGGAACTACCCACCAGGAAGTCGCAATCGAGCTGGGCCACATCGATGGGCAGATGCGGCAGGCTCTGGCAGGCATCCACCAGCAGCAAGGCACCAACTCGATGGGCTAATTGGGCGATCTCAGCGATTGGATTGAGGCAACCGAGGGTATTGCTCACCTGCACCAGGCTCACCAACCGGGTGCGTTCATTCAGCTGGGCCTTCATATCGTCTAGATCCAACTCACCGCTCTGGGTCAAGCCCACATGGCGCAACCGGCAGCCAGTGCGGGCGGCCAGCAACTGCCAGGGCACCAGATTGCTGTGGTGCTCCATCACCGAAAGCAGCACTTCATCGCCGGGCTTGAGATTGGCCTCCCCCCAGCTGCGCGCCACCAGGTTGATCGCTTCGCTGGCATTGCGGGTGAACACGATCTCGTGGGCGGAAGCCGCCCCCACAAAATTGGCCGTCTTCTGCCGTGCCGCCTCAAAGCCCTCGGTGGCCCGCGCACTCAACTGGTGGGCGCCGCGATGCACGTTGGCGTTGTCGTGGCTGTAGTAATGCTGTAACGCCTGCAGCACCTGGCTGGGCTTCTGGCTGGTGGCCGCATAGTCCAGATAGATCAGCGGTTCCCCCAGGCAGGCGGTTTGGGCGAGCAGCGGGAAATCGGGCCGGGTGAGGGCCGCCAGGTTTTCGGGCGGGTCAGCGGTGGGTTCAGCGATTGCGGCTGTGGCGGGGGAGGCGCTCATCGGGTCAGGCCTCGGCCAGCAGGCGCTCTAGGGGATTCCAGCCTGCCGCGGCGGCCGGCAAATCGCGCAGCACCTCCTCGCAGAAGGCCCGTTTCAGCAGGGTGGCCGCCTGGCTGGCGGCGATGCCGCGACTCTGCAAATAAAACAGTTCTTCCTGGCGCAGCCGGCTCACGGTGGCGCCATGGGCGCACTTCACGTCATCGGCCACGATTTCCAGCTCGGGCTTGGTGTCCACCCGGGCCCGATCCGAAAGCAGCAGGCTGCGGCTCAGCTGGGCGGCATTGGTGCGCTGCGCCACCTGGGGCACCTTCACCGCCCCGTTGAACACACTGCGACCCTGTCCATCGGCCAACACCTTGTGCAGTTGGTCCAGCTGGCCGTCGGGCCCATCAAAACGCACGGCGCTGTGGGTGTCGGCAATCTGGCGGCCGTTGCACACCTGCAGGCCCCGCAGCCTGGTGCTGGCGGCCCCCTGGCTCTGCACTATCCGGGGCTCAAAGCGCGCCAAACCCCAACCGCCCATGGCACTGCTCAACTCCAGTTCACTGGCGGGCTCCTGCAGCACCGCCCAATGGGCCAGCAGACAGGCCTGAGCTTCCCCCAGGGCCAAACAACCGGCCTTGAGGCGGGCACCGCCCCCCAGCTGCACCGCCGTCACCACACTCAGGGCCGCCGGCCCCTGGCTCGGTTGCTCCTGGTCATCGGTGATCACCTGCAACAGCTCCAAACTGGCGCCGGGTTCCAGCACCAGCAGCAGCTGGGCGGGCCGCAGGCCACCGGCGGCACTGGCCGCCAAACTCAACAGCAGCGGTTCGGTGACAACACCCCGCACCCTCAGGGCCAGCAGGGGCTCAGCCGCCCTCTGGGCGGCGGCTCTGTTGAGAGCCACGGGCCATTGCTCGCCGCCACCGCTGGCCTGGAGCAGCCGCAGCCACTGCTCCTCGGCGGCGGCCCCCTCCAACCGCTCCACGCCAGCCGGCAACTGCGGCTGGCCCCACCCGCTGCCCCCCTCACTAGGCGCCAGCCGGGGAGCGATGGCCGTGAGCGGATCCAAGGCCGTAAACCGCCAGTCCTCCTGGCGCCGCGTCGGCAGGGGCGAGCCGGCCAATTCGGCCAGCCAGGGGGCAGCCGGTGCGGTTGCCGGCGGCGTTGCGGTTGTGGTTTCGGTTGCCGTGGGCATCAGGCCACCTCCACTGGTGTTGACTGCCCTGGGTTCAGCTCTCCCGCGTTCAGCTCTGCTGGGTTGGCCTCCAGCTGGGCCAGGGCCTCGTCCACCCAGTCGTAGCCAATCCGCTCCAGCTCCAGAGCCAATTCCTTGCCGCCGGTGCGCAGAATGCGGCCCGCCGCCATCACGTGCACGTAATCCGGCGTAATCAGATCCAGCAGGCGTTGGTAATGGGTGATCAACAAGGTGGTATTTGCATCACCGGCCAACTGGTTCACGCCGCTGGCCACGATGCGCAGGGCGTCGATATCCAGGCCGGAATCGGTTTCATCGAGAATCGACACCAGCGGTTCGAGCAGGGCCATCTGCAAAATCTCGTTGCGCTTCTTCTCGCCACCACTAAATCCCTCGTTCACCGAGCGATCCAGGAAGGCCGGATCCATCTGCACCAGCTGCATCCGCTCGCGCACCAGATCCTCAAAGGCAAAGGTATCTAGCTCTTCCTCGCCCCGTTGGCCGCGGCGGGCATTGGTGGCCACCCGCAGAAACTCCAGATTGCTCACTCCGGGAATCTCCACCGGATATTGAAAACCGAGAAACAGGCCACTGCGGGCCCTGATTTCCGGATCCAGCTCCAGCAGGTTTTCACCGCGATAGGTAACCGAACCGCCGGTCACCTGATAGGCGGGATGACCCGCCAACACCTTGGACAGGGTGCTCTTGCCACTGCCATTGCGACCCATCACCGCATGGATCTCCCCCTCCCGCAGGGTGAGGTTCACCCCATGCAGGATGGGCTGGTCGCCAACGCTGGCATGCAGGTCGCGAATCTCAAGCAGAACCGGTGCGTCGGGGCGAATCACAGCAGAGGGCGGGCGGATGGAAAAACGGGAATCAAACGGGAGATCACTAGCGGCAAAAGCGCCAGGCGCTGGGAAATGGTCAGTGACTGGAGAATGGGCTGATGCTTGGGCTGGAGAAGGGAAAAAGTCTGGGGCTGGAGAAGGTAAAGAGGCTGGGGCTGGGCTGCCAAGGCTGGGCTCGCTGGAGGGCGAGCTCGCTGGAGTTGCTAGCTAGGGAATGTTTCTAGCCCAATGGCCCACAGTTCAAGGCGCACTCAGTTCATTGGCAAACTGTTCACCTTTAAACAATTCACCAGCAAACAGGGCGCTGGTACACAGTTCACGGTTGCCTAGATCGGGGGGCTTGGCCGGGGCTGGTTCCACTATCCCACCGAACCCTCAAGCTTCAGAGCCAGCAGCTTGTCCGCCTCGGCGGCGAATTCCATCGGCAACTGGTTGAAAACGTCGCGACAGAAGCCACTCACCATCATCGAAACGGCCTCCTCCAGACCTATACCTCGGCTCTGCAAGTAGAAGAGCTGATCTGCGGAAATGCGAGAGGTGCTGGCTTCGTGCTCCACGGCCGCATCGGGCTGCTGGCAACGGATGTAGGGATAGGTGTTGGCGGCGGCCTGATCGCCAATCAGCATCGAATCGCACTGGCTGTAGTTCTTGGCTCCCACAGCCTTAGGACCGATTTGAACCAGCCCCCGATAGCTATTAGCTGAATGGCCGGCACAGATGCCCTTGCTCACGATCGTGGAGCGGCTGCGGGCCCCCAGATGCACCATCTTGCTGCCGGTGTCCGCCTGCTGGAGGTTATTGGTGAGGGCTACGGAATAAAATTCCCCCACCGAATCGTCCCCCTGCAACACACAGCCGGGATACTTCCAGGTGATCGCCGAGCCAGTCTCCACCTGGGTCCAGCTAATGCGGCTGCGGTCGCCGCGGCACTGGCCGCGCTTAGTAACGAAATTATAAATGCCGCCGACGCCGTTCTCATCGCCAGCATACCAGTTCTGCACGGTGGAATACTTGATCGTGGCATCATCTAGGGTCACCAACTCCACCACCGCCGCATGCAGCTGATTGGTGTCGAACATCGGCGCCGTGCAACCCTCCAGATAACTCACCGAAGCTCCCTCTTCCGCCACTATCAAGGTGCGCTCAAACTGACCGGTATCGCCGGAATTGATACGGAAGTAAGTAGATAATTCCATCGGGCACTCGACGCCCTTGGGAATGAACACAAACGAGCCATCACTGAAAACGGCTGAATTGAGGGCGGCGAAGTAATTATCGTTGGCGGGAACCACCGTACCAAGATATTTTTCCACCAGCTCGGGATGGTCCTTCACCGCCTCACTGATGGAGCAGAAGATCACGCCGTGCTCCGCCAGCTTCTCCCGATAGGTGGTGGCGATTGAAACGCTATCAAATACCGCATCTACCGCGACATTAGAAAGCCGCTTCTGCTCACTCAAGGGTATTCCTAACTTTTCAAATGTTTCCAACAACTTGGGATCCACCTCGTCGAGGCTGGCTTTTTTCTCCTGCTGCTTGGGCGCCGCATAATAAACAATATTTTGATAATCAATTTTTGGATATCCCAAAGCAGCCCAGTCTGGCTCTTGCATCCGCAGCCAGTTGCGGTAGGCCCGCAGCCGGAAATCGAGCAGGAAAACTGGCTCTTGTTTCTTGGCGGAAATTAACCGCACCACATCTTCGCTGAGACCCTTGGCAATCTTTTCGGTTTCAATATCAGTGACGAAGCCGTACTTATACGGCTGGGCCACCAGGTCCCCAACGGTGGCAGTGCTAGTCATAAAACCCCTCAGCTAGCGGTTACTGCGTTGATCTCATCCATGGAAATCGTCTGCTGATCGCCGCGGAAGGCATTGTCTTCCGTGAGAAACAGCATGCAATGGCACTCCTTGCGCTCCCGCATCGGCACACAGGGGCAGTTCCAAAAGGCCTGGGACACCTCTGCCTGCTTGTCCTCATAATGCCGACAGGGGCAGAGGGCACCGCCCAGTTCGTCCTTGTGTCGGGCCAGCCCCTGAAGTACCACCGCGGTGACGGAGGGGTCAACGCAAAAGTAGGTACCGGTGCGCTGGGCGTAGGTCTCGGCGAACCGGCGAATCACCTCCAAACTGTCAGGGGTCGTATCCGCACTGGGTGCGACTGGTTGGGAGGCGTCGGTGTCAGCCATATCAGCCATGAAATAAGAGGAGTGGGAAGCGAGGCCTGGATGCGGGTGAGCGGAGACGGGGAGCTGGAACCAAAACCGGCAGCTAGAAAAAGGCCAGTCGCAGCAGGAAATCTAATCGGAGCAAACCCTGGGCCGAGCAACCCAGGGGGCGCAACGGTTGGGGAAGAAACCGCAGAGGGTCAAAAACCTGCCAGAGGACTCCAGTTGAGAACCAACCCTTCTCGATTCGAAAACCTCTGCTGCCAAAGCCCGGAGCTACGGAAAAGTTGTTCACCGAAACCCTTGGCCAGGAAACTTTCAGTCACGAAAAGCGGAGGGAAACGAAACGTTGGGCAACAAAACCTCAGTCTGCGCCTATCTGAGGCAGCCAGGCCCTGGGGTGGCAAGACCCTTCAGACGGCAAAACCTAAGCTGGCGAAGACCTGAGGGTTACGAAACCCCTTGGTTTCCTTTTAACTGAGCCTAGGGCAAGGCCGGGGCAAGTGCGGCAAAGGCCATTGTGCCCGGCCGGCTGGTTCGTCTGTATTTGCGGCAACACATGCTCGCAACCAACCGATTGGCGTGGCATGGTGAGGCATATCTCTTTGCGCTTGGCCACCAGTCGATGAGCGCTACCAGCATGGGCGCCACCGCTTTGGGCGCCAAAGCCCTGTCAGCCAATCACCAGGCAGACAGGGCCCAGCCGGCCAAAGGTCAGGCTGATCACGATTCAACCGCCCCCGGCCAGCCGGAGGCTGGCCACCAATCCCCTGGCCTGCCCACCCGAGACGCGGCCCTGGCCCTGCTGATTCGCCACGGGGCTGGCACGGCAGCCGAACTGGCCAACCGCTTGAGCGTTTCAGTGCAGGTGATGCGGCGCCATCTCCGCAGTCTGGAAGAAGAAGGCCTGGTGGAGGCCAGCCTGAGCGCAGAAGGCCCCGGCAGGCCCAGCAACCGCTGGCAGCTCACCGGCAAGGGGCAATCCCTGTTTCCCGATGGCAGCGAGCATTTCGCCCTGGGCCTGATGCAGTCCTTGGCCGGCAGCCTGCCGCCGGCGGCGGTGCAGGCCCTACTGGAGCACCAAGCTCAACAAAAAGCCCTGGACTACCGCCGCCAGATCGGCGACGGCCCCCTGCAGCTGCGCCTGGGGCGATTAGTGCAGCTGCGCCGCGGCGAGGGCTATGTGGCCGAATGTGAACCCGACGGCGACAAGGCCTGGATCATCAGCGAGTACCACTGTTCCGTAATGCGCATCGCTGAGCAGTTCCCCTGTGTCTGCGACCAGGAACTTCAACTGATCCGCCACACCTTCCCAGACTGCGCCGTGGAAAGGGTGCACTGGCGCCTGGACAAGGGCCACTCCTGCGGCTTCCGCCTCACCCCCACCTACTCCAGCCAACCCAATTCCGGCCAAACCCCACCAGTCCCCGCCTCCACCGCCCTTGAGCCCTGACACCAACCCCGCGGTTACCGGTTCAACTGCCAGCGCTGCGACCAGCGCCCCGATAAGCGCCACCGGCAGCGCAACCGCAGGCGCGGAGGGGCCCCTAAACCCAGCGGAGCTGGCCGCCCTGGAAGCCCCCTTACTGCCAAGCCGAGAACGGCATCAGCTGCGGCTACTGGCCCATGGCTTGCGCACCTTGCAGCAAATCGCCGGCCGGCGGGCCGGCCCGCCGCCGGAGCTGGCCGCGATTCAGGCCTGGGCCCGCCAGCAGCCCAGCATCGGCGGCGACGAAACCTTTGTCCGCGCCTTCTCCATCCAGCTGCAAGTGGCGGGCCAGCAGCTCAGCCAGCTGGCCGGAGATCGCCCAGGCGGCGCCCTGGCCCTGGAGCTCAGCGAGCTGATCAACGCTGCCCAGAGGCAGAGCCCAGCACCTCAAAGCTGAGGGGCGCCCCGGGCCCTGGGGGGGCCGGTTTAAATCGCCACCAGGGCGACACCGAGCACCGCCAGCAGCGCCGCCGCCAGGCCCAGCGCACCGGGGCGATCCCCCTCCAGGGGCGCCAGGGGCAGGGCCATTACCGGTCCTGTGGACAGCAAAGCCACCGCCAGGCCGCCCTTGAGCTGGACCAGGGCCGTCTGCTGCAACACCAGGCCAGCACAGGTGCCCAACAGGGTGGCCAGCAGCAGCAGCGGCCAGCGCCTTTGGGCCGGCAACGGCCGCCTAGCGGCAGTGGGCAACCGCCACAGCATCGGCATCATCACCAGGGCCGCCGCCCCGAGCCGCAGCGTGGCCGACAGCAGCGGCGAGAACAGCCCCTCGCGCAGGGCCGCCCGAGACAGCAGCGCAGCGGCAACACCACAAAAGACGGCCGCCAGCGCCAACAAAATCCCTAATCCCTGCTGGCTGTGCAGACCGGGGCCCATCGCTGCGGATGAGCCGGGCAAGCCCATGGGCCCCCTAGTGCCAGGGGAGCCCAGGGAGCCAGCTGCGGGGGCAGTTGCAATGGCAGCTGCGGGAGCAGTGACGAGGCCAGTGCGGGGAGCAGTGGCGATGGCATCTGAGGGAGCAGTGGCAGGTGCCTGCCGCGGTGCCTGCCGCGGTGTCTGAGCGGCCACGAGCAATACGGCCAGGCTGATCAGACCAATCCCCAGCCACTGCCTTGGGGCAGGCACTTCCGCCAACAGCAGGGCAGCACCGATGGCGCTCAGGGCCGGGCCGGCCGCATCGAAGGTGAGCGCCCTGCGGGTACCCAGCCGCCGCAGGGCCGCCAGGTAAAAGCTGTCGCCGAGGGCTATGCCCACTACGCCGCTGAGCAGCAACAGGGCCACCGGACCGGCCCCTCCAGACCCTGCCGCCCCACCGGCCCCTGCCCCCCCGATAGCCACCAGGGCCAGCAGCAGCGGCAGCTGCAGGGCCAGGGCCACCAGGTTCTTGAGCAGGTTGAGTTGGCCCGGTCCCAGGGAGGTGGGCAAGCGCCGCCAGAGGCTGCTGGCCAGGGTCCAGCACAGAGCCGCCGCCAGGGCGGCAACCACGCCGATCAACTCACCTTTCACCGCTCACCCCCTCGCCAGTCACAGGTCACCACTCACCAGTCGCCGTTCACACAGGTCACCGCTCGCCGTTCACAGCTCACAGCTCACAGGACACAGGAAACAGAAAACAGGGCGGAGCTCATCGTTCAAACCACGTCCAGGGCAGCGCCTTGCGATCATCGCGGCAATCCCCGCAGGCCGGCCGCCGTGAGCCAAAGCATCGCCGACGCCATCAGTTTCTTCCAGCTCAGTTGCGGTCGTTGGCGCTCCCAGCGCAGCAGTCACCACCTGCTGCACCGCCGCGCAGAAGCCGGTAGCTCCTACATCGAGGTGGTGGCCCTTACTGCCGACGACTCGCAGCTGATCGCTATCGCCGAGCTGCACGGCCAGGATCCCAGCAAGCTGGTGGGTGGCTGCCGCGTCACCTGGAACGCCTCGATGGCCTGGGACAGGGCCGGTGAGGCCCATGAGGGCAAGAGCGTCTTTGGCCTGATCCCCACCGACGAGCGCGGCCGCCAGGGCCTGCTGCTGCGCGATCGGGGCTATGCCGAAACGGCCCCGGTGGCCGGCCAGTTCGCCATGGATGACCGCGATGAGCTGCTGCTGAGCACCGGCTACGAAACGATGAACAGCCTGGAGCGCTTCTGCTTCTGGGGCCCCAACGTGCGGCTGCGCACCAGCACGGTGGAGGGGCTCTCCAACACCGCCTCCTTCTGTGTCGAGACCCGGATACTCGAAACCGAAGCCCCAGCGGCCCCTGACGCCCCTGGGGCCCATGGCGGCGCCCTGTCCCCGCTGGGTTGGTGAACCCCAGCCACTGCTCCCAGGCTGACCATGACGGGCAAGCTTGGCCCTGGCTGCCGGGGTGACGGGCGGGGTGGCGAACGTTACGGACTGTGAGGCCTATCCCAGCCCCTGGAAAAGCGCTCCGGGCTCACTTCTACGATCACTGACGACAGAATGCCGTAGTCGCGTGGCCCTGCCCCTCCTGCAATACGCGCCCACCACTCAGAACTCCCGCGTGAACCCTCTGCGGGTGGGTTCGGATGAGGATCCCAAGGCCGTCTCCCTTGACAAAGCGATCGATCGCGAAGATCAAAACTTCGTAATTGAATCGGCTTATCGCCAGATCTTCTTCCACGCCTTCAAAGTCGACCGCGACCGCACCCTGGAATGCCAGCTGCGGGACGGCCAGATCACCGTGCGCGATTTCATTCGCTCACTCTGTTTGTCGGACACTTTTAACCGCAGCTTCTACAATCTCAACAACAACTACAAGGTGGCTCGTCACCTTGTAGAGAAACTGCTGGGGCGTAGCACCTACGGCAAATCAGAGGAAATTGCCTGGTCCGCGGTTATTATGACTCGCGGCATCAAAGGGGCAGTTGATCAGATCCTCAACAGCCAAGAGTATCTGGAAAGCTTCGGATACGACACCGTCCCCTATCACCGCAACCGGGTGGTGGGCAGCCGTGACCTGGGCGAAACCCCCTTCAACATCACCAGCCCCCGCTACGACGCCTATTACCGCGGCATTTTTGGCTTCCCGCAGGTGATCTACACCGGCGTCCGCAAGGGCTACCCCGCCCGCGCCAGCCAGCGTCGCGGCGGCTACCCCGAGGACTACCTGGACATGGTGCGCAGCCTGCCCGCCCCGCGGGCTACGGCAGCCGCCTCTGGCAGCGCCGGCATGGACTACCTCTCCAAGGTGCCCTACCGCAGCATCGGCCGCTGAGCTTGGTCCTGGAGTGAAGACCCTGAGCGAGGCCACCTAGGGCGGATCACCGCGCAAGCCAATCCAGCTCCCCCAAGCGGCCTACCTGGCCGCTTTTTTGTTGGTCGCCGCCTGGACTCAATGGCGAGACTATCGTCAGCATCTTCTGACCCCGGTCTGCGATCGGGCCTGGGGGGCTGCAAACTCGACCACAATGAAATCAAAAAGAAGTTGCAGCTGTGACCCAGACGCTCTCATTGTTGGCCCAGATGACCCTGCGACAGCTGCGTAAGGTCGCCAGCGACCTGGGCGTTTCCTTATACAGCCGCAAATCGAAGGAAGAGCTCGTAGCTGAGATCAGTGCCCGCAACGAGAACAACGAGCTCAGCCTGCTGGCCATCGAGGCCGAGATGAATCCAGCGCCTCGCCCAGAGGGATTCACCAATGTGGTGTTCCTGCCTAGGGATCCCCAATGGGCCTACGTGTTCTGGGAAATTGCCCCACAGGATCGACAGGATGCCGAGGTCGAGGGTGCCTCCCAGCTATGCCTGCGGGTGGCCGATGTGACCGGACTGGCTGGCGGTGCCGCCCATCCCCACACCATGCAGGAGGTGGTGGTCGATCGCTTTTCCACCGAGTGGTACCTACCCGTTCCGCTCAGCGACCGCGACTATCGAGTTGAGTTGGGCTTCCGCACCAACAAAAGTGGCGGCTGGATCTCCCTGGCCTTCTCCTCGGTGGCCCGGGTACCGGCGGTGCACCCCAGCGAGCAGATCCTCGACCAATTTGTGCCCTTCTCCCTGGAAAGCAGCAGCCAGCCCGCCACCAGCACCGGCTTTAGCGCCGCTGCCCCAGCCCTTCCAGAGACTGACGACAGCCGCTTGCATGAGCGCCTCTATCAAACCGCCACCTCCCGTTGGCGCCGCCTGGGCCGCGGTTCAGAGGCCTTCCATGAGCTGGATCTGGACAGTGCCGGTTTCGACTCCTCCGAACACCACGCCTCAGGAGCTGGGGTCTGGGCCAGTGGACGCAGC
This sequence comes from Cyanobacteria bacterium UBA5018, assembly GCA_002396505.1. GTDB lineage: Bacteria > Cyanobacteriota > Cyanobacteriia > PCC-6307 > Cyanobiaceae > UBA5018. The sequence goes on from DGYA01000124.1 coordinate 29,136, forward strand.
GAATCTGGAGCCGGCGGAGTGCAAGCCCGCCAGCGCTCCTTCTGGTTGGTGGCCGATGCAGAACTGGTGGTTTATGGCGCCACAGATCCTGCGGCTAGGTTGCTGATCGGCGGAGAAGAAGTACCCCTCTCCAATGACGGCACCTTTCGCATCCAGGTGCCCTTCCGCGATGGCGAACAATTATATCCAATTGAGGCAATAGCTGCCGACGGAGTACAAAAGCGAGCCATCACAATGGAATTCCGCCGCTCCACTCCCCAAGACCACAGCAATCCCGCTGACGAAGCGATCTCGGAATGGTTCTGATGGATACCCGACGCGCTCTGGTGGCCTTCACACCGCTGCTGGGGGCTGTCAGCTTCCCAGTGGCAGTGCCCCTAGTGATGAAGCACCTGGGCATTCCGGCCGCAGTGCTCACCGCCATGGTGCTCGGCTCCCTCTGGTTTGTGGCCATGCTGCGCACTTCCGAGATGCCCAGCCACTAGTTAAGCTCTGGAAAATCGCTAGTTAAGCCCTGCAATACCCGATACTTTTGCGTGACACTGACACCTAAAACCCCTGATGCCTAAAGCTTTGCGGCATCAAGGCTAGATTAACGCTTCATCTATTTTTCCCAGATCTCCCCCAACCCATCCCAGCCAATCAGGGCAAGGCAAGTTATACAAACCAGGCAAGGCAAGCCAATCAAGAAAAGCAAACCAAGCCAAGCCAAGCCAGTCAATAAAGGCAAATTAACCAAGAAAACCAAGGAAATCAAGGAAAACAGGTTAGCCAAAGAGCGTCTCAAAAATTGCCACTCATGCTCATAGTAGCTATGAAAATTCAAATATTTTCAATATTTTATTTGTCAAAAAGTCGTTAATACTTGAGGGAAGCTCGAAAGATCTCAAATTCCTCCCATTTTATGGTGCGAAAAATGGTGCGAAGAACCTGGTGTCGACTTGCCTACCCTTAACTCATGTGGACCGAATGGACAGTTTTTTGAGGTGCCCTTGAGATTTTTCTAAGGTGTCCTCAAAACACCCAGGCCCAGGTCTATCCCACTAAGGCCTAAGGCCTGTCCCACTCGGGCCTAAGGCTGTCACCCTAAGAATTTCCCGGCAAAACCTGCATAACATAGACCCTTAAACTTATGCCGGCCCCCGATAGCATTTATCCCTGCTGGCCTGGGAACATTAGTACCCTTGTTGCTGCAGGAGGAGCCTTGTGGCAACCCTGAAGCCAGCGACTGAATCTTAATGCTCTGGATTTGGCATCACCAGCCAGCGCCAGCCGGCAAAGCAGCCTTGCAACAGCAGCCTGCCCTGCGACACCAGCCTGCCGCCCTAAGAGCAGCTGCCGCGCTACGCATCTGTGCCGCTCTGCTGCTGTTCCCCCTGGGGGGCTGTCAAGCAACTGCCCAGCTGGTGGGCAAGCCGCCCACGCCAGGGCCGCTGCCCGCCGGCATTGAGCTGGTGTTCAACCACAACCCCCTGCAGCATTACCGCAGTCCCATCAGCGGCCAATGGCGAGCTGGCGACGACCTGGAGGCATTCATCCTGCGGGGCATTAATTCCGCCCAGCGGGAAATACTTGTGGCAGTGCAGGAATTATCGCTACCCAAAGTGGCCGAGGCATTGGCCCGCCGCCAGAGCGAAGGTATCACAGTGCGTGTAATTCTAGAGAACACCTACAGCAAGCCCTGGAGCCAAGAGCATGCCGCCGATCTCAGCCCCCACCAGCGACTCCGCAATACCCAGTTACAAAAACTGGGCTGGGGAGATGCGGTAGCAATTATGCAACAGGCCCATGTGCCGATGATCGACGATACCGCAGATGGCAGCAAAGGTAGCGGCTTGATGCACCATAAATTCATGGTGATTGATCGGCGGGAAGTGATTACCGGTTCCACCAACTTCTCCCCCTCCTGCGTCCATGGCGACCCGGATGATCCAACCACCCTGGGCAACGTCAACCATCTACTGCGCTTCCAGAGCCCTGCCCTGGCTGAGTTGTTCGCCGCCGAATTCAACCGCATGTGGGGCGATGGCCCCGGCGGTGCAGCCGACAGTCAATTTGGCTTAGCCAAGCAAGAAGGGCCACTGCAGGTGGTGCAAATTGGCGAGACAACGGTAGGGGTGCTGTTTGCGCCCCATCCCCGCCGCGACGGCAATAATGGGCTGGCAGTAATCGACAACTTGCTGTCCGAAACCGATAGGAGCCTGGATCTGGCCCTATTTGTACTGTCCGAACAACGGCTGGCAGATACGATGGAAGCTCTACAGCAGCACGGGATAAAGATTCGATTACTGGCCGATCCAGGTTTTGCAAATCGCTCATTCAGCGAGGTGCTTGACCTGCTCGGCACGCGCATGCCCGATCGCCGCTGCATGCTGGAGGCAGGCAACAAGCCTTGGCAGCAACCCCTCGCTGGGGTAGGCACACCACGCCTGCCCAGAGGCGACAAATTGCATCACAAATTAGCGATCATCGACGACGAACGAGTGATCAGCGGCTCCTTCAACTGGAGCCCCAGCGCCTCCTTCCAAAACGACGAAACCCTGCTGGTGATCGATTCAGCTCTACTCGCCCGCCACTTCAAGGCTGAAATCGACCAACTCTGGAAAACAGCCGAATTGGGCATTAGCCCCCGCCTGGCCCGAAAACAGCTAAGGCTGCAACAAAAATGCGGCCGTGGCCAGCAGCGCAGTTAGCGACAACAGCGCTGCAACCTGGCAACAAGGTCACAAATGGCCCGCTGAAAAGGGCCCCTAGGTAAAGAAAACCATCGGCTTTATCTTCTCGCTGCCTAGACGTTGCCAGGTTGAGCACAGTGAGGGTCAACCTCCGTGCCGCTGGCTTCAGGCGGCGTCGCGATGCCCGATCATTTTTCCCCCTCAGGGCGGCGCCTGAGCGGCCTGGCGCTGGCCTTCGCCCTACTGGCCCCCGGACTGGTGACACCCCTGGCCGCCGCGGCCGAAACGGTGCTGGAGCGGGCGGCCCGCACCGGCGTGATCAGCATGGGCGGCCGCACCGATCTGCCCCCCTTCTCCTTTCTCGATGGCAGCAAAGCGGTCACGGGCTTCTCGATTGATGTGGCCCGGCTGATCGAGGCGGAGGCAAGCGCCTACCTGGGCAAGCCAGTGAAACTGGAGTTCCAGGTGGTGAACGACCCCGCCACCCTGTTCCGCCAGGTGAGCCATGGTGAAACCGACCTGGCCTGCGGCGCCCAATTCACCTGGGAGCGGGAGATGTTTGTTGATTTCTCGCTGCCCTACAGCCTCTCCGGCATCCGGGTGCTGAGTAGAGATGGGCGCATTGACGGCTCGCCCCAGAGCCTGGTCGGCAAGCGCATTGGCGTGCTGGCTGGCGGCCTCGGCGACACCACCATCGCCGACCTGCAGCCCAAGGCCCTGCGCCAACCCTTCCCTGGCCTTAACGAAGCGGTGGCGGCCCTGCAGACAGGCAAGGTGGACGCAGTGGCCGGCGATTCACTGCTGTTGATGGCAATCCGCAAGCTCAAGGGCAAACAGGGCCTGGAATTACGGCCCGAACAGCCCCTGGCCCGCTATGCGGTGGGCTGCATCATGCCGGAAAATAATTCCACCTTCCGCAATCTGGTAAATATAGCCATTGCCAGGCTGCTACAGAGTTACCTCAACGATGATCCGGCTGCTGTGGCCATCGTCAATCGCTGGTTCGGCCCGCAGGGGATGCTCGAGCTGCCCAGCCCGATGATCAAGGCCTATTTCGCAGCCGTAATGCTCAACTATGAGCAGATCCAGGTTGCCTCTCCCTCCTCCGCCAAATAGCAGCAGATCCATGTCGATTAATACCCGCTCCGGCCTGTTCGCCTTCCTGATGGTGCTGGCCACCCTGCAGATCCCGGCCGGCCAGGCCAGTGCTAGCGCCGGCGCCGAGGCCACTGGCAACCCAGCCCCCGCCGGTTCGATCACCGGTTCGATCGAGGCGCGCCTGCAGCGCATCTCTGCCGCCCTGCGGGAACAGCAGCTGCAAGGCGGTGTGGAGGCAGCCGCTGGGGCCGACCTGCGCCTGGCCGCCGGCTTCGTCAATGGTGGCCGTGGCGGCTGGGGTAACAGCCGCTATGGCGGCTTTGGCAATGCCCATCCCTACTACGGCGGGGGCGTCGGCTTCCTCAATGGCAACGGCGGTTTCCGCAACGGTGGTTTCCGCAATGGGGGCTTCCTCAATGGCGGCGGCTTTCGCAATGGCGGATTTGTGAATTGGTAGGGCCGGCAGGGGAGCGGACCATGGGGCAGAACCAAGCCGCTGGCGAGCCCAACTACGGGCCGATCAGCCTGCTGGTGGTCCAGGCCACCCCCTACTGCAACTTGGACTGCGACTACTGCTACCTGCCAGATCGCGACAACCGCGCCCGCCTAAAGCCAGAGTTGCTCGATCCAATCCTGGATCGGCTGCTCAGCAGCCCCTTCATCGACGGCGACTTCACCCTGCTCTGGCATGCCGGAGAGCCATTGGCACTGCCAGTGAGCTTTTATGACGAAGCCAGCCGCCGCATCCAGGCGGCGCTGGAGCGTCATCCCGAACGGCACATCGCCATCCACCAGTCGATCCAGACCAACGGCACGTTGATCGATCAGCAATGGTGTGAGTGCTTCCAGCGCCACCAGATCAGCGTGGGGGTGAGCCTGGACGGGCCCGCGTTTCTCCACGATGCCCACCGCCGCACCCGCACCGGCCTGGGCAGCCATGCCGCCACGATGCGGGGCATTGGCTGGCTGCGCCGCTACGGACTGCCCTTCCATGTGATCAGCGTGCTGGGGGAGCAGGGCCTCGATCACGCCGACAGCATCTTCCAGTTCTTTCTGGAGCAGGGCATCCACGACGTGGGCTTCAACATGGAAGAAACAGAAGGCATCAATCGCGCCTCCAGCCTGCAGGGAAGTGAATGCGAAAGGCGCTTCAGCGCCTTCATGCACCGCTTCTGGGAACTGACCAGGGCCACGGGCGAACAGTTCGTACTGCGGGAGTTCGAGAGCGTCTACTCACTGGCCTATGCCGATGCTCGGCTCAAACAAACCGACATGAACAAACCGTTCGTGATCGTGAGCGTGGATCACCAGGGCAACTTCTCCACCTTTGACCCTGAGTTACTAGCTGTCCACACCGAAGAATATGGTGATTTCGTGCTCGGCAACGTGCAAACCGATAGCCTGGAATCGGTTATTGCCACGGAAAAATTCCAACGCATCCAGCATGACATGGCAGCTGGCGTGGCCCGCTGTCGCGAAAGCTGCGACTACTTCGGCCTATGCGGTGGCGGCGCCGGCAGCAATAAATATTGGGAGAATGGCAGCTTTAACTCCACCGAAACCCAGGCCTGCCGCTATCGGGTAAAGCTAGTGGCAGACGTGGTGCTAGCCGGGCTGGAAGAAGCCCTCTCCCTGACACCATAAAAGCAAAAACACAGCGAACGAGATTAAGATCAACCAAAAGGCAGTGCACAAAGCCAGCGAACAAAGCCAGCGAACAAAGGCTGTGAACAAAGGCTCTGAACAAAGACTCTGAACAAAGCGGCTGTGCGGCCAGCCCAACCGCAGATCCGGATATTGATGCGGAGAGCCTACTATCAGTTCAAGCCCAGAGCTCGCGCCATGGAGTCCAAGCCCACCTCCGCCCAGCACGCACCCACCCTGGATGCGATCCAGCTGATGCTGCGTGATCTGCACACCCGCCACGAGGAGATTCGCCACAAGGCGGCCTTCCGAGGCTGCACCCGAGAGCTGTTGGAAGTGCAGCAGGAACTGGTCGACTACCTGCTCACCAAAAAAAGCCACCTGATGGGCCAAGAGGCCTCGGGCAGTGCCCCAAAGCGGAACTACAACTCTTTTGTCTGAGCTACTGGCTTTGCTGACCCACTCGTTTGCTTTAGCCACTGGTTTGCTTTAGCCACTGGTTTGTCTGAGCCGCTTGCTCTGATCCTTCCCCCGTTCAACGCCAGCCTTTCCTGAGCCTTCATGCGAGTAGTGGTGGTGGGAGCCGGTCCGGCAGGGGCCTCCCTGGCCCTGGCCTTGGCACGGGCTGGCATCGCCACCACGCTGGTGGAAGCAGCCACCAATTTCAATCGGGAGTTGCGCGGTGAGGCCCTGATGCCCTCGGGCCTGGAGGCCCTTGCGGCACTGGGCTTGGCGCCCATTGCCGCGGCCGTGCCCCAGAGGGCCCTGGCCGGCTGGGCCGTGGCCGTGCAGGGCCGTCTGCTGTTCGAACTGGATGAACCGCTCGGGGCCAGCGACGAAGCGGCCTGCACCCTGGTCAACCAAACAGTCTGGCTGGAGCGGCTGCTCTGCCCCGCCGCCAGGCCAAGCGCGCTAACGCTGCTCACCGGCCAGCCAGTGAAGCAGCTGTTGCGCGACGACAGCAGCGCAGCCCGCATCTCGGGCGTGACCCTGGCCACAGGCCAGCAGCTCCAGGCCGATCTGGTGGTGGCCTGCGATGGCCGAGCCTCCTTGCTAAGGCGCCAGGCAGGCCTGGCGCTAATCGGCCAGGACAGCCCCATCGATGTGCTCTGGTTTCGCTACGCGGAAACGCCCACAGCGCCGCCCCTGGCCGGCCGCTTTTACACCCTGGTGGGCGACGAGGGGATCGGCAGCCTGTTTTGCAATGCCAGCGGTCAGGTTCAGCTGGGCTGGGTGATCGATCATCTAGCGCCCACCCCGTTGCGCAGTGCCGCTGAATGGAGCGCCAGGCTGGCCAGCCAGGCCCCGCCGCCGCTGGCCAGCTGGCTACTGGCAAATGCGGCTTGCTTAACCGCTCCGGTGCGGCTGAGCGTGCAGGTGGGCATGGCCGAACGCTGGTGGCAACCGGGTCTGCTGCTGCTGGGCGATGCGGCCCACCCGATGAGCCCGGTGCGGGCCCAGGGGATCAATGGGGCTCTGCGGGATGCAGCGGTGGCGGCTCGGCAGCTGATCGAGCTGGCGCAACCCCTGGCCCCGGGCGCCAGCCCGCCGCCGGCAGCGATCGACGCCAGGCTGGCCGCCATCGAAGCTGAGCGGCGGCCAGAGGTGAGCCAACTGCAGATCCTGCAGGCAGAAGAAATGCGTCGCGGCGAACTGCTACGCCAAAGGCCAGCCCTGCGCTGCCTGCTGGCGGCAACGGCGCCCCTGCTGGGGGGGCTGATCGGCAGGCGCTGGCGCAGCCAGCAGCTACAGCTCAGGCAGGGGATCAATCGCCTGACGCTGCGGCCATGATGGGGCTCCATGCACTGGCTGATGCCATGGGCCGCCTCCGCCGCCTCGCCCACCTCTGTTACTGCGGCATGGTCACTTGCTGCCTGGTCACTGGGGGCCTGCTCGCTGGCGGCCTGGCTATGCCCTCCGCGCTGCGGGCCGCTCCCAAAGAGCTCAGCTATCCCAGCACTGATCAATGGCGCCAGCTACAGCTCACCGTGCTGGCCTGTGGCCGCGAGAACACAGCCGCTAGCTGCGATCTGGCCCGCAGCACCGCCGACCCGCTGCTGGATCACCCCCAGCTGCCGGCCACCTGCAAGGACACCCTCTGGACGATTCGCGACCAAGCTGTGGTGGCAGCCAGCAATAGCTACGCCCGCCGCGAACGGCTCAACAAGGCCGCCAGTGAGCTGCTACCGCTCTGCCGGGAACGAAACGCCAACCCAGCCCCCAACAACAAGCCAGACCAGGGCGGCAAAACCAATAACCTGCTCAAATTCTGATCCCAAAGTTATTCAGTAGCCCAAGTAATCTCAATTAGCAATTTTCGAGATGAGATCTAGTTTTTTGAGGTGCCCATAAAAGTAAATTTAATTGCCCAGATCACCCCTTGGCATAGCTGAACTGCTCGGGTCTAGCTGGAAAGCATAAGCATGGCTGGATTTGAGTCTAGCTGGACGGCTTAGGTCTAGCTGGACGGCTTAGATCTAGCTGGACGGCCTAGGTCTAGCCGGACGGTCTGGCTGGAGGGTTCGGGGCTGGCGGGAGGGTCTGTGGACCGGGCCTGCTGCAGCTCCATTTTCGCCAAGCTGCTTGGCGATTGCTTTTGGTCGCAGCGAGGTTTCTGGCCAATCAAGAAAGTGAATGCGCCTCCCCTCAAGCGGGTTGGGCAAGGATGGCGAGTGCCGTGGCATCCATGGTGGCCAGTCGCCAATCACTGCTCACCACGGCCCGCTCTGCCAATAAGCAGAGGGGGGTTTGGCGTGCCTCGGCCTCACAACTGGCGGAGAGGGCCAGCAGCGCCCCGGTGAGCTTGCCCCGCAGGCAGGCCTCGGCGCCCCTGCGCTCCAGCACGGCCCTGGCGGCCAGGCGACTGCGCTCCACCGCCTCGAAATAAGGGACTGGAGTTACACCGCCCATCACCCCCGCCAACCCAGCGGAGTGAAAGCCAACTGCCAGCAACAGCGCAAGCAAGCCGATCTGAATAGACCTCGAGGCAAATCGCCTGGGAAAGATTGCAATTCGCCTGGCCAACATTGCAACCAGTTCAGGAAAGATCATAATTCGATTGGGCAGAATTCAAGAAGCCCTGGGTAACCAGAGCCAAGGCCAGGGCAACCCTGGAGCTGAAAGGCTCGCAACTGGCAGGGTCACACCCATAGCGGCTTGCCACAGTCCGCCTAGGCGCCTGATCAGCATGGGGATTAGACAACACCAGGGAAGACCTGGAAAAACCCAGCCACCGCAATTACAGTTCTCATACCGCAGATATGCCAAGACGGCAGGGTCGCCAGATATGCCCAGGCGCCGTGGTGGCCAGATGTACCCAGTCGGCAGGTCGCCAGATATGCCCGGCGGCAAGGTCGACGCAATCACGATTTACCAGAGTTTGCTCAGGGGCCTGATCAGCATTAGGCCAGCAGCCAGCCTTAGGCCAGCAGCCAGCCTTAGGCCAGCAAGCAGCCTTAGGCGCCCGGAGATGATTGGGCGCCCAGGGGTAATTAAGCGCCCGGAGATGATTAGGCAAGATGACGTGATTTTCATCATACATAAAAGCTAGACAATCTCCAGGTTTCTGCCAGCAGTGATCCACCAGCGAATCTGCTGTCAGATGGCTGGAGCAACCCCAGGACCGCCGCGCGGCTAGTGGCCGTCGCCAAGCCGGTGACCGCCGCCCAGCAGTGACCACAGCCCAGCCAGTGGACCCATCCCGGCAGCGACGATCCCCGTAGGGCGGCACGGATAACCTGGCGCGGCACGCCGGCAACGATCCGTGAGCGTTCAGCACATCAGCCTTGCCCAGCCCTTCAGCGACCAGAAGCCTGGCACCTCTGGGCTGCGCAAGAGCTCTAGCCAATTTGCCACCCCCGATTACCTCGAAAGCTTTATCGAGGCCACCCTGCGCACCATCCCCGGCGTCGCCGGCGGCACCCTGGTGGTGGGGGGAGACGGCCGCTATGGCAACAGCCAGGCCATTGGCGTCATCTGCCGCATGGCTGCGGCCCATGGGCTGGCACGGGTGATCACCACCACCGGCGGCATCCTCTCCACCCCCGCCGCCTCGCACCTGATCCGCAGCCACGGCGCCATCGCCGGCATCATTCTTTCGGCTAGCCACAATCCTGGTGGTCCCGACGGGGACTTCGGCGTCAAGGTGAACGGCGCCAACGGCGGTCCGGCACCCGAGTCGATCACCGACGCCATCTATGCCGAAACCACCCGCCTCGATGGGTACCGCATCGATATGGATGCGCCGCCGCCCAACCTCTCCGTCTGCGGCGAGCAGCAGCTGGGGGAACTGGTGGTGCAGGTGATCGACGGGGTGGAGGACTACGTGGCACTGATGCAGCGCCTGTTCGATTTCGATCAAATCGGAGCCCTGTTACGCAGCGATTTCCCGATCGCCTTCGACGCGATGCACGCCGTCACTGGCCCCTATGCCAGCCGCCTATTGGAAGGGCTGCTGGGGGCGCCGGCCGGCACTGTTCGCAATGGCATCCCCCTGGAGGATTTTGGCGGCGGCCACCCCGACCCCAACCTCACCTATGCCCATGAGCTGGCCAGCCTGCTGCTCGATGGCGATCACTACAGTTTTGGAGCCGCCTGCGACGGCGACGGCGATCGCAACATGATCGTGGGCCGCAGCTGCTTTGTGAACCCCAGCGACAGCTTGGCGGTACTCACCGCCAACGCCCGCTTGGCGCCTGGCTATGCCGACGGCCTGGCCGGCGTCGCCCGCTCGATGCCCACCAGTGCCGCCACAGACGTGGTGGCCCAACAGTTGGGTATTCCCTGCTACGAGACGCCGACGGGGTGGAAATTTTTCGGAAACCTGCTAGATGCGGGCCGCATCACCCTTTGCGGTGAGGAGAGCTTTGGCACCGGTAGTAACCACATTCGCGAAAAAGATGGCCTCTGGGCGGTGCTGTTCTGGCTGCAGATTCTGGCGGTACGCAAGTGCTCTGTCGCCGAAATCATGGCCGAGCATTGGAACCGATTTGGCCGCCACTACTATTCGCGCCACGACTACGAAGCGATCCCCAGCGAGGCAGCCCACGGCCTCTACAACCGGCTCAAGGAAATGCAGCCCAGCCTGGTGGGACAGGCCTTTGCCGGCCGCATAATCGCCACCGCAGACGACTTCGCCTACACCGATCCGGTGGACGGCTCACTCACCACTGGCCAGGGCCTGCGGCTACTGCTCGATGACGGCAGCCGAGTGGTGCTGCGCCTCTCGGGCACCGGCACCCAGGGGGCCACGTTAAGGGTGTACCTGGAAAGCTATGTGCCCGCCAGTGGCGACCTGCACCAGGATCCCCAAACCGCCCTGGCCAGCTTGATAACGGCCATCGATCAGCTGGCTGAGATCCGCAGCCGCACCGGCATGGGACAGCCCACGGTGATCACCTGATCCAGGGAGTGTGCTGGGGCCCGCCTCAGCTTTTGTGGGGTCCGTTCTTTTTATCGGGCCCGCCCTCAGCCTGGGTGGGGTCCGTTCTTTTTATCGGGCCTGCCCTCACTCAGCTTTGGTGGGGCCCGTCCCTTTAATGGGGGCCAGCCCTTTTAATGAAACCCGCCATCAGCTTTGCTGGGTCCCGTCCTTTTCGCCAAGCCGTATTAGACGTATCTGGCGCATAGTTTCACCCCATGCGCCACAAAATCCAGCTCCGAATAATACCAGCAATACCCCATGCGGCGGAAATGGGGTGAAAGGTTGACCAGGCACTTGGGCGGCTCGGTTGAGCAGAAGCAACACCACCATCGCCATCAAGATGCATAGCAGCGCCGAAAAAACGATGCGTCGATTATCTCGGCGTAACTGACGACGGGGACGATAGCCAGGGGGCTTGGGAAGCGGCATAACTCAAGGCTGGACAGGTTCAGGCAGTACAGGCTCCGTTTGCTTGCTGGCAGGAAACCAATCTGATTCCAGATTCTTCATCAGCACATAGAACGCAGGCACCACAAACAGACTAGTCACAGTAGCCACCAACAGACCACCAAAGATCACGGAACCAACCGAACGCTGGCTCATGGCGCCGGCACCATGGGCCACCACTAGCGGGAAGAAACCAGACAAGGCCGCTGAGGCCGTCATCAGGATTGGGCGCAACCGGGATTCAGCCGCCCCCTTAACAGCCTCCGGAGCCGATAAGCCCGTCTGCATACGCTGATTAGCTAAATCAACAATTAATATGCCATTCTTAGCGGCTAGGCCGATCAGGGTTACCAGGCCAACCTGGGCATAGACGTTGTTGACTTGATGCATAAGCACCAAAAACATTAGCGCCCCGAGCATGGCCAAGGGCACAGTCATTAAAATGATCATTGGATCAATATAGCTTCCATACTGAGCTGAAAGCACCAGATAAACCACAATAATGCCCAGGGCAAATACCAGGGCAGCCAGGGAACCTGCAGCCACTTCAGATCGGCTCAAAGCAGACCAGGCAAAACCGATGTTAGTGAAACTAATCTTGCTGAATGCAGACTGCAAAGCCTCGATCGCCTGCCCACTACTCTTACCAAGATTTTCCACTCCCTGAATCAGCACAGTGCGATACAAATTGTAGTGGCTAATAATCGGTGGAGCACTGTCAAGCTTGACTTTTACCACATTGGCGAGGGGGATCAGTTCGCCGCTGCTGTTAGGTACATAAAGGTTGTCCAGGTCTTGAACTACGTCTCTTTCCGAGCCTTCAGCCTGCACGTAAACCTGTCGATATTGACCATTCTCATAGGTTTGATTCACAAAAGCTCCACCGTTGAACACCCCCAGCACTTGCATTGCCTTGCTAAAATCTATATTTAGTGAAGCCATGCGATCGCGATCAGGGATTAGCCTCCATACCGGGGCGTCGCTGAGATACTGGGTATAAAGGTTGAAGAAATTTCCCGATGCCATGGCTTTTTTCACCAATTGCCAGGCCATGTTATATAGATCAGTGGGGCTATATCCACCATTGCTGAGATCATTAAACTGGAAGGAAAGTCCCCCTTGGGCGCTGAAGCCTGGCACCGCCGCTGGCGGTGCCGCAAGCACCTTGGCCCCAGGGATAGCTGCAAAAGATTTGTTCATCCTTTTAATGATTGCGCCTGCGGATTGATCCGGTGAATTCCGTTCTTCGATTGGCTTGAGTCCGAAGAAGAAAACGCCTTGATTCAGTGCACCACCATTAAAACCAAGGCCACCAATCATCTCGCCACTCACCACATCTTCTTCCGCTGCCACAATTTTTCTGGCTTGAGCAGCCACCTCCATCGTGGCATCAAGTGATGCCTGTGGTGGCAATTGAATGATGCCAAGGCCATAGCCCTGATCTTCAGTGGGCACAAAGCCGGTGGGAATAGCCGTAAATGCCAAACCGGCGAGCACCACACCAGCTAACAAAACAGCCACCACGATCCTGCGTAGACGGATTACCTGAGCCAGCAGGCGGGAATAGGTATTGGCAAAACTGTCAAACAGTCGATTGAAACCCCGGAAAATCGGCTGCAAAAATGTACCCACTACTCCCCCCAGCAGCCCAAATCCAATGCACCATGGCCAGCCACCAAACAAGTACCCATAGCCAGCGCCGAAGGCCGCTCCAATCAAAGTCCAGGCGATCCCTTTGGGCTCCGTCTTGCCACCTCCAAGCAGCAGAGCTGACTGCAGGGGCTTTCCAGAAATGGCATTAAAAGTACTGACCACAATTGCAAATACAATTGTGAGCGCAAACTGGCGATAGATTACCCCGGTGGCACCTGGGAAGAAAGTGACTGGCACAAATACCGCCAGCAGCACCAAAGCGGTGGCCAAGATTGCGCCTGTTAGCTCCTTCATTGCATTAGAAGCAGCTAAAAACGGGCGCTCGCCTGCTTCAATCCTGGCCGAAACAGCCTCAACTACCACAATCGCGTCATCTACCACCAAACCGGTGGCGAGAATGATGCCGAGCAGAGTGAGCTCGTTAATAGAAAAACCAAATATTTTAACAAAAATCAGTGCCCCTAGCAGGGCAATTGGCAGGGCCAGGGCTGGCACCATTGTGGCCTTCCAGTCCTGCAGAAATAGAAATATGATTAGTAAAACCAGCACCACCGCATCCCGCAGGGCATCTAAGGCACCCCAGATCGAGGCATTAATGAAATCAGTCTGGTCGAACACCTTCTCCAAAACAACCCCAGGCGGCAGGGTCTTCTCAAAGTTTTTGAGCACCACATCAACCTGCTTTGCCGTGTCTATGGCATTGCTTCCCGGCAGCTGGATCACACCAAAACCGACACAGGGATAACCGGTTTTAGCATTTATAGCAGCTTGATTAAAATTCTGAAAAGCATACTCAGCTCTACCTACATCCCCCAGTCGAATTAAGCTGCCATCTGGTCCCTTGTCAGAACCCTGCCCACCAGGACCACCGGCTAAAATCAAATTTTCAAATTCTTCTACAGACTTGAGATTTCCCTCCACCAATATTGGATAGGTGGTTTGATTTTTCGCCGTGGAGGGCGGGCCACCGATAGAGCCACCAACCACTATCTGGTTCTGGGAGCTAAGGGCATCGGTTACAGCCTGTACGGACAGGTTAAATCGGGCTAGCTTTTGCGGATCTACCCAGAGCCTGTAGGCTGGATTGCTACTGCCAAATACAGTCACTTGGCCCACTCCAGGAGAGCGAGTCAAGGGGTATGCCAAATTAAGCTGATACAATCCATTGAGGTAATTACGATCGAATTGCCCCTCAGTAGAGGTGATATTGTAAACCTTCAAATAGCTACTGGCCGTCTGCTGAACCGTTACCCCCTGACTATTAACACTAGAGGGCAGCTGAGCCGAAGCAGTATTAACACGATTGAGCACATTGACCTGATCAATGTCAGGATCTGTATTAGCCTTAAAAAAGACATTTATCTGACTAGCTCCTTCGCTGGTGCTAAATGATGTGATATAATCCATCCCCGGAGTGCCATTAATTTGCTGCTCAAGGGGGCCTGTTACGGCACTTTCTACGGTGAGGGCATCGGCACCCGGCAGGTTGGCATTTACCTGAATTGTGGGTGGTGCAATATTTGGCAAATTCTCGATTGGCAGCAGCGGTAAACTGATCATGCCCGCCAATAAAATCAAGATGCTGCACACCGTGCTCAGCACGGGGCGGCGAATAAAGGTATCTGAAAGACTCATCGGTTGACCTGGGCTGGATTTACTGGTTGCACGGAAATGCCGCTACGTAACTGGGCCAAATTACCTAGAACCACCTGATCGGCTGCGGTAATTCCCTGGAGAACTGGATAGGCTCCAGCCTGCATCTTGCCGAGGCCCACAGGCACCTGGATCGCCACGGGCAGATCCGGACGGGGCTTGGGATCAGGACTTCTAGCAAGCCTTCTGGTGGCCTCAGCCACGCTGACAGCCAAAAATACAAAGGGCTTGCCGGCCTGCATAAGCACCGCCTGCTGGGGAATCATCAGATTCTGCTGTTTGGAAAAGATGATTGTTGCGCTAACCCGTTGATTGCTGCGCAGGGCAGCATCCGGGTTGTCAAAAACAGCCTTAACCAGCAAAGTTTGGCGTTGCTTATCCAGGGATGGCGCTACGAAAGTAACCGACCCAGTAGCCGCCGGCCGCTTTGGATCTGGCCCCTTAAGAATTACCTGAAGCCCTGGCACCACCCGATCAGCCAGCTCACCTGGCACGTCCAACCGCACCCAGAGCTTGCTGTTATCAACCACACTGGCAACCACAGATCCAGCCTGAATAACGTCACCAATTTTATAGTTCAGATTGCCTACATAGCCGGGGATCGGCGACAACACGTTTTTATAGGCCAGGGTGGCAGAAGATGCCTTAAGCTGGTCATTACTTTGAATCGCCTGGGTGACATAAAAATCGCGATCCTTGGTGGAAACCGCACCCTGCTGATTCAGGAAAATATATCGCTCAGCATTAACGCGATCCTTGCGAAATTCAGCGGCATCAGCGTTAACACTTGCCTGTTGCTGAATCTGATCCAATACAAATAGCAGTTGCCCCGGGCGCACCCGCTGTCCCTCGTATACCGGCATTTTCACAATGCGACCGGCAATCTCAGGGGCCAGCCGCACTTCGCGGATCGCCTCAAGCGTGCTCTGATAATCAGCCGAATCCGGATTTACTTCGGGCCGTGGAGTCACCAGCACCACCTGGGGCGGCGGTGGCAATGGCAGCTGCCTTTCACTGCAGCCCACCAAGCTGCCAACAATCAATAGGCCCAGCAAGCCAGGCGTGATCTGAACCTGACGACGCACAGTATCAACACATACCCAGGAACACTAACGGAGAAACGCAACAGCCCCCTCCCCCCCAAAAAACAGCCCCCTAACATCCATTACAGTAAATAGCAGTAAGGAATCTCTGGAAAACCCTAGCCAAGGCCAATTGAGCCCTGATGCCGCAAAGGTTCCCGGGTGGCAGGATCGCCGAAATAGCGGGTTTCCAGAGTCTGGTTAGTCCAACCTGACCGGCTGGCCGTGGCGCAGGTTGATAACGCCGCTGGTGATCACCAGCTCGCCAGGGGCCAGCCCGCTGAGCAAGGGATAGCGAGTGCCCTGCAGCGGCCCCAGCCGCACGGGGGTCTGCAGGGCAAAGCGGCTGGAGGCGGGCAGTTGGCGCATTTCCGCCAGGGGAGCCTTGCCCGGTTGGCGCTCCAGGGAAGCCAAATTGCCAACTCGATAAACAAAAGCCTGACCAGCCAGGCTGGTCACTGCGGTGAACGGCACCGAGGCCTGCCAGGCCTGCTCGAACACCAGCCTGGTAGGCAACCTCATCCCTGCCCGCAAGCGGCCCTTGGCATTGGCAAAGGCGGCCTTCACCAGCAACACCTGGCTGTCCGTACTCACGCCCGGATCGGCGCTCAGCACCGGCCCCTGGGCCAACTCGCCGCCGGCGGCATCGAACAACCGCACCAACTGGCCCGGCCGCAGTCGATCCGCCAGGTGGGCCGGCAGATCGATACGAGCCAAGAGCCGATCGTTACGCAGCAAGCTGCCGATCGGACTGCCGGCCTGAATCACGTCACCGGGCTTGATCCGCACATCGGCCAAAGTGCCCTCGATCGGGGCGCGCAGTTGCTTGAAGCCCAGATCGGCGCGGCGGGCCACCAGGGCTTCTCGGGCAGCGATGTAGGTCTGGCGGTACTGGTCGCGGTCGATCGCGCTGGCGGCACCCTGGCGCACGAGTGCCGCATAGCGTTCAAAATTGAGCTGGCTGGTCTGCATCTGGGCCTGCAGGCTGGCCACCTCTGCCCGCTGCTGGGTCTGGTCAAGCACCAGCAGCAATTGGCCCCGCTGCACCCGTTCCCCCTGCTGCACCAGCAGCCGCTGCACCCGCCCGCTCGCCTGGGCGGCCAACTGGACGCTGGCTGCCGCCTCCAGGGTGCTGACGGTGTCCACCCCATCGGCAAAAGGGGCCTTAGCGATCACCTCGGTGAGCACCCTGACCAGAGGCCGCTCCGGCGGCCTAGGCCCACAGGCCACCAGCAGCAGGGCAGGCAGCAGCAGTGAAGCAAAACGGCGCATGGGCGGAGCGTATCGCCACAGGACCGATGATGGCGAATACACATTTATGCCGCCGGTGACCCAGCAGCTCACCCTTGCCGCGGCTGCCACTGCCGCCGCTGAAAGTGGCGGGGCTGCCACTGACGCCGCTGAAAGTGGCGGGGCTGCCACTGCCGGAGGCTGCCTTGGGCGACCTGTTTAGCCACCAGCGAGAGGTCAACCTGGCGCGGCTGGCGCCCCTAGCCGAGCGGCTCAGGCCCAGGTGTTTGGAGGATTTCGTCGGTCAAGAGGCGATCCTCGGCCCAGGCCGCCTGCTAAGGCGCGCGATTGCCGCCGACCGGGTCGGCAATCTGATCCTGCATGGCCCACCAGGCGTGGGCAAGACCACCCTGGCGCGAATCATTGCCGCCACCACCAGATCCCACTTCAGCAGCCTCAATGCCGTGCTGGCGGGGATCAAGGATCTGCGGGCTGCGGTGGAGGCAGCCCAGCAACGGCTGGAGCGCCATGGACTGCGCTCCACCCTGTTCATCGATGAAGTGCATCGCTTCAACAGCGCCCAGCAGGATGCGCTGCTGCCCTGGGTGGAAAACGGCACCCTGACCCTGATCGGCGCCACCACCGAAAACCCTTTCTTTGAAGTGAACAAGGCGCTGCTGAGCCGCTCGCGCCTGTTTCGCATGCAGCCGCTGGAACCGGCCCAGCTGCAAGCCCTGCTGCAGCGGGCCCTCACCGATCCCGAGCGGGGCTACGGCGATCGCCAGGTGGCGATCACCCCAGAGGCGGCCGCTCACCTGGTGGATGTGGCCAGTGGCGATGCCCGCAGCCTGCTCAATGCCCTGGAGCTGGCGGTGGAGACCACCGAACCCAATGGCGATGGGCTGATTCAAATCGATCTGAGCATCGCCGAGGAGTCGATCCAGCAGCGGGCGGTGCTCTACGACAAGCAGGGCGACGCCCACTTCGACACGATCAGCGCCTTTATCAAGTCGCTGCGGGGCAGTGATCCAGATGCGGCCCTTTTCTGGCTGGCGCGGATGGTGGAAGCCGGCGAAAATCCTCGCTTCATCTTTCGTCGCCTGCTGATCTCCGCCGGGGAAGACATCGGCCTGGCCGATCCCCAGGCCATGGTGGTGGTGGAAGCCTGCGCGGCGGCATTTGAACGGGTGGGTCTGCCGGAGGGCCTCTACCCCCTGGCCCAAGCCAGCCTCTACCTGGCAAGCGCCGAGAAGAGCAACAGCCTGCTGGGGGTATTTGATGCCCTGCGGCAGGTACGCAACAGCAATGGCCAACAGGTGCCGCCCCACCTGCGCGATGCCAACCGGGATGGCAAGGCCTTCGGCGATGGGGTGGGCTATCGCTACCCCCATGCCTATGCCGACCACTGGGTGGCCCAGCAATACCTGCCCAAGACGCTCCAGGGTGAGGTTTTCTGGCAACCGGGCAGGTTGGGCTGGGAAGGGGCCCAGCGCCAACGGCTACAACTGCGCCGGGCCGCCCAGCTGGCCGCGGCGGCCGAAACCGAGCTGGAGCACTGCGAGCTGATCAGTGCCGGCCCCGCCGATGGCCCCCTGGACCTCTGGCTAAGACGCCAGGCCGCGGCGGAGGGGGAGCGGCTAGATCGGTTGCGCCGCCGCTTTTGGCAGGGGGCCCAGTGGCAAAGGCACCAGCGGGTATTGGTACTGGGGGCCCGATCGCTGCTCTGGGCCCTCGATCCGCTGGCCGCCACTCCAGAGGGACAGGTGTTGGTGGCCGTGGAAAGCGCCGCCGATCGCCAGCGTCTGGAAGCCCAGCTGCAGCTGCTCGATACCCTGCGCCGACCGAGCATCCTGCTCTGCCAACCGGAACAGCCAGCCCTATTGGCAGCCGCGCTAGCGGGGCCAGTGGAATGGGTGGCTGGCCGACAGCCGTTCTGCGGCCTGGCCCCAGCCGCCATCGAGGCCTGGATCACCTGCCTAGATGCGCGGCTGGCTGGCCAGGGGCACTGGCGACTGTTATTCAGCGTGCCGCAGCTGGGCCCAGCTGGCGGCCTGCTGGCCCTTGGCCAACAGCGGGATGGGGCCTTAACTGACCTGCTTCAAGAGCTGGCCAAGCTGGAACAACAGGCCCTCGCCCTGGAGTTCGCACCGGCCATCCACTGCCAAAGCTGCCTGGAGGATCGGCATTGGCGCCTGGATCGAGAGCGCTGGCAGGAGGCTTTGACCATGGAGATAACGCCAAATCGAATTGAGCGCTGGCTCGCCGAGGGCAGTTCCTGGCGGCGCCAACTGGAAACAGTGGCCAATCGCCGCCTCAGCCAGGGCGAACTGCAGCAACTACAAAGAGGATTTGAGGCAAACCTGGCCCAGTCTTTGCCACAACAACTGGAACACCTGCTGGTCACCAGCAGGTGTGGCCCGCAGCCCCCCTCGATGGGGCCCGCCAAGCAGACCCATCAAAAGGGCTAACAGCAAGCACTCCAGCTCACCAAAGACCGCGAACCGGCTGTTGTGGCATGGGCTGCGCGGGACGGGCCTGGGCCACCGGCTCGAGCACCTGGTTGGCCTGAATGCAGGCCGGCAGGAATACGTACCAAGAGAACAGTGAGGTGCACTGGCCGGTACCGGGCTTACAAGTGCCTTGGTCACAGACGTTCTGGGCACCGGTATAGGTACCGCAAGTGTCGGCCAGTCGCATGTTGGTAGGCAGTTTGGCCATGATCGTGGCGGAGGAGATTTGTCCGTCAGCCGCATCGGCCATGATCGCCGAGCGCAGGGCCTGAACGGAGGTGCTAGTCATGCCCCAATAAGGGAAATAGCTAGTAGTTTGATTCTTGAGAAATTTCACCCCTTCATCGGAATACAGGAAGCGGGACACACCCATCAGATCAACGCTATAGGTCTTTATCATCCCTTGGCGCACTTCTTCAGAAGTCCAACCAGAGCGGTACAGCCCCCCATCAAGTCCGCGATCGGTAATCGAGCCTGAGTTGAAGAAAGTAGCCATAGCTGATTGGTTGGTGGACCAAACTGCACCACCAGTGTTCCAGCGCACGGGCAGATCGCCCACTTTGTCGGATACCATACCCGAGGTGTTCATCTGCGGGGGTGGACCGCCAACAAAGTCGAATGCCAAAGCAGGCGCCTGAGCGGAAACCATCAAAGCGCCGCCCGCCGCTATACCCGCCAAAAGCATCCTGATCGGGCCTGTCACTGGCAACCTACTCAGCAGAGGGTTGCCCAACATAGACATGACTGGCAGAGGCATGGCTGGCCGACGCTCAGCAGATGGATAGTTGATCGCCAGAGGGTTGATCATGGATGAAAAGTAGCCGGTTCAATGAGAAATCTAGCCAGCTGCAACGCCTCCACACTATCCATCAAGTTTTCGCAGCGAGTTTGATGCATTAAGGGAACATTCAGTCAGCCAGCCAACTTCGTCCAGCCCCAGCGAGCTAGAATTAATTAGCAGCATTATTGCATCAATCGTGGTTTTCCAGAGTCTGCCTAAATGAATCGCATCTGCCCACTAGGCGCTGCTTGCATCAACACTGATTCAAGCAGCACTGATTCAATCAGCATTGATTCAAGTAGATTGGCTAAGTGCGGCGCCGATTAGGGCTGCCTGGCTTGATAGCGGCCTGGCCCATGGGGGATTGGCAGCACGGATCAGGAGCAGGGATTGGCAGCACACCCTGGCTCCCAGCGGACCACCTAGGCTCAGGGCACCGCTACCAATGCCCCATGGCCCTGCAGATCGGAGATGCCGCCCCAGACTTCAACCTGCCCGACCAGGACGGCCAAATGGTTAGCCTCACCGACCTGGTCGGCCAGCGGGTGGTGATCTATTTTTATCCCAAAGATGACACGCCTGGCTGCACCAAAGAGGCCTGCAATTTTCGTGATCAGTGGAATGCCTTCAAGCAGCATGGCATCCAGGTGATTGGCATCAGCAAGGACAATGCAGCCAGCCATACCAAGTTTATTGCCAAGTTCAGCCTCCCCTTCCCGCTGCTCACCGACGCCGAGCCCTGTGCCGTGGCCACCAGCTACGAAAGCTACGGCTTAAAGAAGATGATGGGTCGTGAATACATGGGAATGATGCGCCACACCTTCGTGATCGATACCGAAGGTAAAATAGAAAAAATCTATACCAAAGTAAAATCTGAAACCATGGCCGACGATATCCTCAAGGATCTGGGTCTGGCCTAAGGCTCACCAAGGTAAGACTCGCCAGGGCATCAAGGGCCAGATTCGAGGCCAACCGCCAAGAGCGGCGCGGCGCTTTCAGCAACGGTGCCAACAGGGGGCCATCGCCACCGGTGAGCCACAGACTCCATTCATCAACACATTTATCAGCGCCTTTAGTAACACATTTATCAGCACCTTTATCAGAATTCCTTACATCAGAGTCTGTGGGAGTGAAAGCTCTTTCTTCGGCCGCGGCATTGAGAGCGGCGGCCAGGCCCCGCAGCACGCCGGCCTGCATCGCCGCCACCGTGGCCTGGGGCCAGGGATCTGGATCCAGCACCAATTGCCCAGCCGGAGGGGGCAGGTTGGCGGTGCCGGCGTTCAGGGCCCGCAACTGCAGGCCGGCGCCAGCCATTAGCCGGCCGCCAACAAACCGCCCGCAGCGATCCACACAGGTGAGGCTCAAAACCGTGCCCGCATCGGCCACCAGCACCGCCGATCCGGCAGAGGCACTGCGCCAGGCCTGCCAGCCCACCAGTGCCCGATCTACGCCAAGCCAGGGGGGCAGACCGGCCAGGGGCACCTCCTGGAGGCTCAGGCGGCGGCTTGGATCCAGGCCAGCCTGCGGCGGCACCGGGCCCACTGCAGCCCAGCCGAGCAGCTGCCGGTCCGCCCAGGCCCGCAGCCGAGCCAGGCCGGCCACTGGACTCTCATCGACATATTCACGAATGCCTGGGGCGACCTGGCAGGCCCAGTGCCAGCGACTATTGCCAATCAGCAGCCAGCAGTTCAGATGCCCTCGCCCATCAGGCCGGGCAAATGAATGCCGCACTCCTGCTTGAGTCCGCCAAAGCGAGTGGCACGACCGCTAACTTCTAAGCCATCTGGGCCGCTGGAGTGCCAGTCACCCACCGTTGAATAACCCTTCTCAAATAGAGGGTGCTGGGGTAGGTCATGGTCCTGCATGTAGTAGAAAATATCTTTATTTGTCCAGTTCAGCAGCGGTCGCAGCGACCAGCGCTGGCGCACCGCCTCAAGGTGCCGCATGCCCTGGCGATGTTGCGTCTGCTGAAGCCGCACGCCACTGGCCCAGCAGGCCACCTGCAGCTCTTCCAGCAGCTGATCGAGGGGTTCCACCTTGCGGATGTGGTTGTAGAGCTCCAGGTCTTCCAGCCGACCTGTGTTCCACAACTGGCCCCGCAATGCCTCCATCCGCGCCGGGCTGCAGCTGGCCTGGGCCACGTGCAGATCCAGCTCCAATTGATCGCTCAACCGCTCGGCGTAGCGGTAGGTCTCGGGGGGTAGGTAGCCCGTATCCACCCAGATCACAGGCAGCGCAGAGCCGAAACGCTTGGCCATCTCACTGGCCATATGCAGCAATACCGCCGCCTGAATGCCGAAGCTTGTGGTCAATGCAAAGCGCTCGCCAAAGCGAGTCCTGGCCCAGATCAAGCGCTCCTGAGGGCTCATCGGCTCCAGCTCAGCGCAAGCGACCGCCTGGTCGAGGGCGCAATCGTTGCGATCCTTGGGCAGAGTGGGTAAAAGCGCTGTCGCCATCAAGCCATCATTACCTGCTGCCGTGAGCTTCTGGGAAGGGGGCCAGCCCATCTGGTTAGGGTTCGTAGAGGTGAAGCGGTGACAGCAGGCGTGTCAAAACCTGTGGTAATCGCCGGTGGTGGCTTCGGAGGTCTCTACACGGCCCTAGCTCTGGCCAGCAAGCGCCACCACCCGCCGATCCTGTTGATCGAACCGGGCGAGCGCTTCCTGTTCTTGCCCCTGCTCTACGAGCTACTCAGCGGCGAGCTGCGCAGCTGGGAAATTTGCCCCCGCTACGACGCCCTGCTCGCCGGCCGTGGCGTGGCCTGGCTGCGGGATCGGGTCACGGCAGTCGACGCCAACAGCCATCAGGTGCACACGGCCAGCGGCCGCAGCCTCCAGTTCAGCCAGCTGGTGCTGGCCACCGGAGGGGGAAATGAAACCTTCGGGGTGCCCGGGGCCCAGGAGCATGGCCTGTTCTTTCGCACCCTGGCCGATGTGGAGCGCCTGAATCAGCTGGTCGAAACTTTGCGGCAGCGACGAGGCGCCCAGCAACGCATTGCCATCGTCGGTGCAGGCCCCAGTGGGGTGGAACTGGCCTGCAAGCTGGCCGATCTGCTGGCCGGCGCCGCCACGGTGGCCCTGATCGAGCAGGGGCCCACCGCCCTGCCCCAGGCGCGTGCCTTTAATCGGGAGCAGGCCCTGGCAGCTCTGCAACGGCGCAACGTGCGCCTGCACACCGCCATGGCGGTGCAGGCGGTGGAGGCCGGCCAACTACGGCTGGCGGGGGGGCAAACCCTGGCGGTCGATGCCACCATCTGGACCGCTGGTCTGCGCCTCCAGCCGCCACCGATCAGCCCGGCCGCCGCCAGCGACCGCCGCGGCCGCCTCTGGGTCAGCCCAGAACTACGACTGCTCCACAGCGCTGATATCTATGCCGTTGGCGATGTGGCGGCCCTGGCCCCCCAAGCCAGCGACCAGGATGGCGACGATGCGCTTCAGCCCCTGCCCACCACGGCCCAGGTCGCCTTCCAGCAGGCCGATTGCCTAGCCAACAACCTGATGCACGCCGCCGCCGGCGAGCCCCAAGAACCGTTCCAGTTCCAGGATCTCGGCGAGATGCTCAGCCTTGGCATCGGCGAGGCCAGCCTCACTGGCCAAGGCCTCACCCTGGCCGGCAAACCAGCATTCCTGCTGCGGCGCCTCGCCTATCTCGCCCGCCTGCCCGGCAGGCCCCACCAGCTCAAGGTGGCGGCCGGCTGGCTTGCCGACTGGGGCCGATGAAGCCGCCCCAGGCCCTGCTGCTCGATGCCATGGGCACCCTGATCGGCCTGCGCCGTTCGGTGGGCCACAGCTATGCCGAGCTGGCCGCCGACTTTGGCCTGACCCTGGAGCCAGCGGCGATCGATCGGGTGTTTCCCCGCATCTACCGACAGGCGCCACCCCTGGCCTTTCCAGGCCTGGAGGGCAAGCAATTGCGCCAAGCGGAGCTGAATTGGTGGGGGGCCCGCATCGGCGCCTGCCTTGCCGCCACTGGCCAAATCAAGGCCGACGAGCTGCCTGCCGGGCTGGTGGAAAAGCTGTTCGAGCGGTTCGCGGACGCGGCCCTCTGGCAGGTATTTCCGGAGGTGCCGGCCTGTCTGGAGCGTTGGCGCAGCCGCTCCCTGAAGTTGGCGGTGGTGAGCAATTTCGACAGCCGACTGCCGGCTCTGCTGGCCGACCTGGGGCTGGCCGAGGCCCTGGATGCCCTGGTGATTTCCAGCCAGGTGGGAGCGGCCAAGCCCGATCCAGTGCCCTTCCAGCGGGCCCTCGAGATCCTGGGGCTGGAAGCCCACCAGGTGTGGCACGTGGGGGACAGCCCGGAAGATGAGCTGGGCGCCCAAGCCGCCGGCATCCGCTGCCTGATGGTGCGCCGCCCTTGAAGCAGGGCACCCTGGCTGGCCGTACCGCGGGGCTGCGCCCCTCCCAGCGAAGACGGCTGGAGCAGCTGTGCCATCGCCGCCATCCCCTCGATGGGGCCGCAGATCTGCTCACCCTGCAGCGCCTCGGGGCCGAAAGTCGCGAGCTGGAATTACCACTCACCCTGGTGGTGGATGGCCGCGGCCTGGCCCGACTGCTGTGGGTGGGCCCCCTGGAGCAGTCGGGCCAACTGCTGGAAAAGCTGCCGGGCTCCCAACGGCGCCAGGGCAGCGATTGGCGGCTGTTGAGCTGCTGTGGTCGCAGCAAGCAACTGCAACCCGGCCGGCAGGAGGGAATTGTGGGTCTGGATCTGGCCCCCCAGTTCTGGCTGCGCTTCGCCGACCAGGCCCAGCCGGGCGGCAATTGGCCAGCCCAACTGCTGGCGGCGGCTGCCTCGGCGGCAGATCCTTGGCAGCTGCTGGAGCAGGGGGACCTGGCCGGGCTCTGCGATCGCGATCTACTCAGCCTGGTCGCCGCACCAGCCACCACCAGCCCAGACACCAGTGGCCCCGATCGGGCAGCCAGCAGCCCAGGGGTCGGCAGCGAGCCAGGGAAGCCCCAAACCTCAGCGCCTGGTGTGGAGCGGGTGCTGCTGCTGGCCCTCACCCCCGGGGATCGCCAGGCGGCCCAACGTCTGATCGGCGAGCTGGAGGGGCTGGTGCGCAGTGCCGGCGCCGAACCGGTGGGCGTGGTGAAACAGCGCCGCAGCCTGATCTCGCCCCAGACGATCTGGGGGGAGGGCAAACTCAGCGATGCGGCGCTGGAGGCCAGGCGCCTGGGCGCCACGCTGGTGGTCACAGACCGGGAACTCACCCCAGTGCAGGCCCGCAACCTGGAGCGGCTACTGGATTTGCCGGTGAGTGATCGCAGCGAGCTGATCCTCGACATCTTTGCCCAGCGGGCCGCCAGCGCCGCCGGCAGGCTGCAGGTGGAGCTGGCCCAACTGCGCTATCGCCTGCCTCGGCTCAGCGGCCGGGGCCTGAGCCTGTCCCGCCAGGGCGGCGGCATCGGCACCCGCGGACCAGGGGAAACCCAGCTGGAAAAAGATCGCCGCGCCATCGCCCGCCGCATCGAGCGGCTGCAAAGGGACGCCCGTCAGCTGGGCGAACATCGCCAACGACTGCGGCGGGGTCGCCAGGGCCTGCGGCGATTTGCCCTGGTGGGCTACACCAACGCCGGCAAGAGCTCCCTGCTCAACGCCCTCACCCGCGCCAGCGGTGGCGCCCCGGTATTGGCCGCCAACAAGCTGTTTGCCACCTTGGATCCCACCACCCGGCGGCTGGATTTGCCCGATCCCCAGGGGGGACCATGCGAAACGGCGCTGATCACCGACACGGTGGGCTTCATCCGCGACCTGCCGCCGCCGCTGGTGGAAGCTTTCCGATCAACTTTGGAAGAAACCCTGGAGGCCGATGGGCTGCTGATCGTGGTGGATCTGGCCGATCCGGCCTGGCCCGAGCAATGGCGCACCGTGCACGCCATTCTCGACGAGCTGGGCACCAGCACGCCGCGACGGCTGCTGGGCAACCAGATCGACCGCTGCCCCGCCGCCGAACTGGAGCGGGCTCGCAGCCTGGAGCCAGACGTCTTGTTTGCCTCGGCCACCGATGGGCTGGGCTTACAACACCTGCGCCAAGCACTGCGACACTGGCCCGTTGAGTCGACGGCCTGACAACACGGCGGCAACACAATGGCAGAGAAATATAACGACTGCGAAATACAACCACTGCGAAATACAACGGCTGCGAAATACAACCACCGCCAAATACAATGGCTGCGAAATACCGCGGCAGTGAAATACCACGGCAGTGAAATACCACGGCACTGGGGCGGGGAATCCGGCCAAGCCCAGTTTAGCCGAGATTAGAAGCCAGCGCCCCAGGGGCCAGCGGCGAAAACCCATTCCCGACACGTTTACCGAGCTATGCTCGGTAGCGGACGATTGGGCCCCCTAAGCCCCTCTGTTCGCAACCCCGTTTCCCAACCCCTTGCTCTGAGACCCATGGCAGCCCTGCAGCTCGGTGACACGGTTCCCGATTTCACCCAGGAATCCCAATTGGGTCCGGTCAACCTCTACGACTTCGCCGCTGACAGCTGGGTGGTGCTGTTTTCCCATCCCGCCGACTACACCCCTGTCTGCACCACCGAGCTGGGCGAAGTGGCACGGCTGCGGGCCGAATGGGACAAGCGCAACGTCAAGACGATCGCCTTGAGTGTCGATTCCGCCGAGAGCCACAAGGGCTGGATTGGCGACATCAATGAAACCCAGGCCACCACGGTGGATTATCCAATCCTTGCCGATCAAGACAAGACCGTAGCAGAACTTTACGGGATGATCCATCCGAATTCGCTCAACAACCTCACGGTGCGGTCGGTGTTCGTGATCGACCCCAACAAGAAGCTGCGCCTGCAGATCACCTACCCGGCCAGCACCGGCCGCAACTTCGATGAAATCCTGCGGGTAATCGACTCCCTGCAGCTCACCGATTCCCACTCCGTAGCCACGCCAGTGAACTGGAAGGACGGCGAAGACTGTGTGGTGGTGCCCTCCATCCCCACCGATCAGGCCCGGATCAAGTTCCCCAAGGGCGTCACTGAAATCAAGCCCTACCTGCGCCTAACTCCCCAGCCCAACAAGTGATCTGGGCCGCCAAACCGGGGGCGCGGTCGCGGCCCCCCTGGTGGCGAACTCCACCCAGCCTGAGCGCCCCCCCCATGCGGGTGTTGGGGCTGATGAGCGGCACAAGCGCCGACGGCGTCGACGCGGTGCTCGCCGAGTTCTCGGGCCCAGCCCGGCGCCCCCGGTGGCGCATCCTCCATAGCGCCAGCTTGGCCTACCCCACCAAGCTGCGCCAGCAGCTGGTGGCCATCGGCCAGGGCCAAGCCAGCAGTGCCGCCGCCCTGCTGGAGTTGGCAGAAGCGGTTACGGAGGCCCAGGCCGCCGCCGCCCAGGCCTGCGACCCCCGGAGCCTGGCCCAGCTGGTGGGTTGCCACGGCCAAACCATCTGGCACCGCCCCCCCTGCGGCGCTGGCCAGGCCAATGACCAGGCCGGTGACCAGATCAATAGCCACACCCATAGCCCTAGCCGCCGAGGCGCCAGTTGGCAGCTGTTGCAAGCGCCATTACTGGCCAGCCTGCTGCGGAAGCCGGTGGTATTCGACTTTCGAGCGGCCGATCTGGCCTTGGGGGGCCAGGGAGCACCGCTGGTGCCCCCCTGCGATGAAGCCCTGCTGGGCCGCATCGGCGGCTGGCGGGCCCTGCTCAACCTGGGGGGGATCGCCAATCTCACCCTGCTGCCGCCGGCTCTGGGCCCGGATCGACACCAGCCGGTGCGGGGCTGGGACTGCGGTCCGGCCAACAGCCTGCTGGATCTGGCGGTGCAGCGCTTCAGCGGCGGCGAACTGCTCTGGGACGCAGATGGGGCCTGGGCCCGCCGCGGCCAGATCGATGAGCCGTTAATCGAGCACTGGCTGCAGGCCCCCTATTTCCAGCAGCCTCCCCCCAAGTCCACCGGCCGGGAACTATTTGGTGCCAGCGACCTGGAAACCCGCCTGGCCGACCTGAGCCGCAGGGCCGCCAGCCGCGGCCTTGGTCTCGATGCCGCAGATGCCCTGGCCACGCTGACGGCCTTCACTGCCGCCGTGGTGGCCCAGGACCTCAAGGGCGGCCCCACACCGCTGGAGCTATTGGTGGCTGGCGGGGGTGCCCGCAACCAGCTGCTGATGGAGCAGTTGCAACGGCGTTGCCCAGGCACGGCCGTGGGATCCCTGGCTGAACTGGGCATTGACGAGGCGCAGCGCGAGGCCCTGGCCTTCGCCCTCCTGGCCTGGTGGCACCTGCTGGGCCAGCCTGGTTCAGCCCCGGCCGTAACCGGAGCTTCCCGGCCGTCTGTGCTGGGGGTTTGCGCAAAACCCTGACCGCCCTGCCCTGGTACTGCCCTGCCCCGGTACTGCCCTCGCCTGGTACTGCCCTCGCCTGGTGCCGCTCAGCCGCCCCGCCAGCGGCGTAACGGCCGGCTACAAGCGCAAGGGCAAAGGCGACAAGCGCGCCTGTGCACCCATAGGTTCAACCCAGTCGGTTCGTGCCCATGACCGCCAGCAACCCAGGCGAGGGCGGCAATGCCATGGCCCTCTACGGCCGCATCAGCGCCGAGCAGGAGCTGAGCCAATCCCTGTTTCGCCAGGCCCTGCAGGATCCCAAGGGAGCCCTGGAGCGCATTGTGCAGCTGGGCCGTGATTGGCAACTACCCGTCACCGCTGAGGAGGTCAAGGCCCACCTCGGCTCCCTTGACGATGGCGCCAGCAAGCAATGGCTGCTCAAAGCCCGCGGTGGCCTCTGAGCGGCGCTGGGTGCCTGGACGATTCAAGCCACCGCCGCCTGCCCAACTAAAAAACAGCCAGTAACTGACGATCGCCAGACCGGCTGCCACCACAAGGGCCGTCAGCTGCTCGAGGCGTTTGATCATGGCGGCGGCGGCAGGGCGAAGTCAGTCTGGCGGAGGCCTGTAGGGCAAGTCCGGCCAGCCCCCGCCGGGCGATTCTGGCGGCGGCTGGCCGGGCGTGCTTTTTGGCGGCCCGCCGGGGATGATGCAGGGTGGCTAGCCTCCCAACCTCAGCCGCGCCGTCCTAACCACCCTCCCCTCCCCGTGCTCCGCCTCGAACGTATCGGCAAGATCTATCCCACCGGAGAGGTGCTGCGCGACGTCACCTGGGAGGTAAAACCAGGGGATCGCGTCGGTTTGGTGGGCGTCAACGGTGCCGGCAAATCCACCCAGCTGCGCCTGATTGCCGGCTTGGAGGAGCCCAGCAGTGGCCAGGTGGTGACCCAGGGGAACCCCCGCATCGCCTACCTGCAACAGGAGTTTGATGTCGACCCCAGCCGCAGCGTCCGCCAGGAACTGTTTCAAGCCTTTGGCGAGGCGGCGCTGGTGCTAAATCGCCAACGAGAGGTGGAGGCGGAACTGGGGGGCGAAAAGGCCGCCAACGACCCGGAACATCTGGAGGTTCTGATCCACGAACTTGGGGGCCTGCATGAGCGCTTCGAGGCTCTGCATGGCTACGAGCTCGATGCCCGGATCGACAAACTACTGCCCAGCATTGGCTTCAGCGTGGAGGGGGCCGAACAACTGGTGGCCGACTATTCCGGCGGCTGGCAGATGCGCATCGCCCTTGGCAAAATTCTGCTGCAAGATCCGGATTTACTACTACTGGACGAGCCCACCAACCACCTGGATCTCGAAACAATTCAATGGTTAGAAAATTACTTGGTTGATCAGACTGCCGCCCTGGTGGTAATCAGCCATGACCGCACCTTTTTAGACAGGGTCTGCACCCAGATAGTCGAAACAGAGCGGGGCATCTCCCGCACCTATTTAGGAAATTATAGCCAACACCTGGAGCAAAAACTGCTGGAACGCGAGGCCAGCCAGGCCGCCTTTGATCGCCAGCAGAAGGAATTATCTTCCCAACAGGCCTATATCGATCGCTTCCGGGCCAGCGCCACCCGATCCACCCAGGCCAAGAGCAGGGAGAAGCTGCTGGAGAAGGTGGAGCGGATCGAGGCGCCCATTGAGAGCCTTACGGGGCCAAAATTCCGCTTCCCAGAAGCGCCACGCTCCGGCCGCATCGTGGCTGAAATTGGCGATCTCAGCCATACCTATGGCGAAAAGATTCTATTTCTAGGCGCCAAACTAGAGGTGGAGCGAGGCGAAAGGATTGCCTTTGTTGGCCCAAATGGAGCCGGTAAATCCACCCTATTACGTCTGATCATGGGGATGGAAAAACCCGATGATGGCCATGCCAGGATCGGCGAGCACAACGTGGTGGCTGGCTACTTTGAGCAGAACCAAGCCGAAGCCCTAGATCTAGAAAAAACCGTTATCGACACAATATTTGAAACCGTTCCCGACTGGACCCAAACTCAGGTGCGCTCCCTGTTGGGCAGCTTCTGCTTCTCCAACGACAGCGTGTTTAAACAGGCGGGCAAACTCTCCGGGGGAGAGAAGGCCCGACTCGCCCTGGCTTTGATGCTGCTACGACCCTGCAACCTGCTGCTGCTGGATGAGCCCACCAACCACCTGGACATACCGGCCAAGCAGATGTTGGAAGATGCCTTGATCGAATACGAGGGTGCCGCGCTACTGGTAAGCCACGACCGCACCTTCATCGCCCGGGTAGCCAACCGCATCGTGGAACTGCGCGATGGCGAACTGGTGCTATATCGAGGCGACTACGCCTACTACCTGGCCAAGAAGCAGGAGGAAGCCGACCAGTCCCTGGCCGCGGCTACACATGCTGCCCGGCAGCAGAAGCAGGCCAGTACCAAGGCCAAAAACAACGAAAAGCTGGCTCAGAAACGCCAGGCCAAGGCCGAAGCTCGCCAAGCCAAGGCCTAAACCCAAGCAGTTCTGATCCAAGCAGCGCTGATCCAAGCAGCGCTGATCCAAGCAGGGCAGTTGCCCCCAAGCCAGAACCGAACTTTCCGCTAGCCAAGGCCGGGGTAGCGCTGCCACCCAGCTGCTGCCAGCACCCGATCCAGCTGCCTCCGTCCAGCTCAGGTCCCGGCCCCCTCCACTTACTGAGGCCCCCCAGATCAGGCCAACCAACCAGGTGGCGCCAGCCCATCTCAGCCTGGAAAGTTGACGCCGCAAACCGGCTGGGCTCCAGCCCCTGCCACACAACTTCATGGTGGCCTAGGCATACCCACTCATTTTTGAGACCAAAGTGAAACAAACGGCCTCAGTGTGCATAGGCTGACATCACCATCCCCTGACGGAGCTCGGTCATGTCAAGCGGCTTCCAACCGTTCAGCACCCCTTTCAACAGCGGTTCATTCCATGGCGGCGGCTTCAGCGGCGACTCCCTCGCCGGCGGCAGTGGCCTCAGCGAGGCTGGCACTGGCCACCAGCGCCACTCCACCAGTGACGCGATCGAAACCTATTTCAGCTGCATCACCACCTGCTCCCTCGAGGATGGGGAATGCGTGACACGCTGCGTCGAAGAGCTGCGCGAACAGGCCTGAAGCCAACCGGCAGGGCCGCCCAAGCCACGAAACCAACACGAAATCAGGGCAAGCGTTGCAACCGCTACGCAAGCCCTTGAAACAGTTTGTAGCATTGGGACTGATCAAAGCCCCATCGCGAAGTTCAGTCATGTCCGAACCGCTAGCCCTCAGTCTCGGCCAAAAATTTGAGCTCGAGCGCATGAGCCGCGCCATCGATGCCACGGCCGACCTGCAAACCCTGCAGGGAATCGCCAAGCAACTGCTGCAGGCCTGGCATAGCCAGAAAGCCGCAACCCAGTGGGTGATGCGCCAGCAACTTGAGGCTCCATCACGCTTAGGATCTGGATTCGGCCAACAGTTTCCCAGCGAAGCCTGATCCAGCATCGGACAAGTGCACCTCTGTCTGGCAATTCAGCCACCTGTTTAGTCTCACACAAATCCGACATCAGTCCATATCACCAATACAGCAGCCAAGCAGGCAAGTTCAAAACATTAGAATCCCTGTCAGCTCCACGAGCTCACTGGGCAAAGATGGAACAGTCAGCTAAGTTGCTGTTATTGATAAAATCGAATTAACCGCGCCAAAACAGATCAGTTCCTGTTTCAAAACTTAACCAAAATTAATCCAACCAATTACAACGACCACCGCGAATCGAATCGCAACAAATCATTTCACCACGTCGCGACAGCGCAACCCGCTCCAGCCAAATTCACCGGCAATAAAACACATTTTTTTACAGCCAGAATGGGCACCAGGCTGTAAAATGTCAAGCAAAGCTTAAAGGTTGCATGCAAAAAACGCAATCCCTTCAATCACTCAGAAGTTTGCACCAAAGATATTTCGAGCTGGTTTAAATTAGGGCAAGTAATGATAAGCTGCATGTAAGGAGACGCAAGTAGATGCTTTAGTTAGGCGCTCGGAGAAGCTTCAAGATTGTGAAAGTTCAAAGACTGCGGCAATTCCAAGCCCGAGCAAGCTCTAAGAAAGCTCTGAAAATCCGAGCCACGGCCCATGGAACCCGTAGGCCGCAATGGCTCTTCGGCTGGCTGGGGCGACAAAATTGCCCCTGCTCAGAGTATCAATAAGATTACACCAATTCAAAGCTTGTGCAAATTCCACGATTGTGCATGTTGCAAGTTTGCGGAATTTCTAGGCTTTTGCCAGCATTTAACCGCCCATTTGGGCTGGGGTAACCTCCAATTGCAGCCTGCGTTTATCCCTTTCCACAGTAAGCAGCAGCGGACGGCCCACCCCGACGCGCTCCACGGCAGTGATTAAATCTGCGGGGCTTTGCACCAACTGCCCGGCCGCGGAGACCACCACATCTCCCTGCCGCATCCCTGCCCTGGCGGCTGGACCGCTCTGGACGACAGAAACCACCCTTGCGCCAGCTCCAGCAGCTCCGCCGTCGGTCGCCCGCACGGCATCGAGAGCCAGGCCGATGAAGGGATGACTGACCCGGCCAGAGGCGATCAATTGGGCTGATATCTCCCGCGCCCGGTTGATCGGGATGGCAAAGCCAAGGCCAGCTCCAGGCCCCGATCGCACCAGGGTATTGATGCCCACCACCTCGCCATCGGCATTGAGCAGAGGTCCGCCAGAATTTCCAGGGTTGATTGCGGCATCCGTCTGGATTAAATCCAGGCGCTTATCCATTATCCCCAGCTTGCTGGCATTGCGATTGAGGCTACTAATTATTCCTAGCGTCACGGTGTTATCAAGGCCGTAGGGATTACCCACGGCAATTGCCCAATCGCCCACGTGCAAGGTGTCGGAATTGCCCAAAACAGCCACGGGCCAGGGGCCCGCTCCCACCAGCCTCACCAGGGCCAAATCGGTGATCCGGTCGATGCCAACCACCCGAGCGGCCACCCGCCGGCCATCGGGCAAGCCCACCGTGACCCGCTCGCTCTTATCCACCACATGGGCGTTGGTAAGGATCAGGCCATCGGCCTGAAAAATCACGCCACTGCCCTGACCTCGCTCCGTGCGTTGGGAGGGGGGGGCCACTTGGGGCAGTGCAAAGAATTGACGGAACAGGGGGTCCGCCAGCAGGGCCCGGGGCAGAGATCCCACGGCAGCTCCCGGCACCATCACCTTGCGCTCTGTATCGATGGTGACCACCGCAGGCCCGGCGCGACGAACCGCGATGGCCACAAACGACTGGCTGGAGAGGACACCCGCCTTGGCCGACTGGGCCCGCGCAGGGGGAATGCTGCTCAGCAGTACCGCCCCGCCAACCAGGGGGCCAGCTGCGGCGGCGAGGCTGCCGATCAAACCAGCGGCAAGCACCGCCCTGGGGAGCCGCAGCCGGGCAAAGAACCCAGACAGGACAGGGGCAGCGGTCACCATGACACCGAATCCCTGGAAAGCAGTCTTTAAACCGTAGTCAGGCCCAGGCGCTCGGAGCGGCCATTCGCCCTGGGAACGACCCTAAGCTGGATAAAGTTTTCTTACAAGAGATGGACACCAGTCGCCTGCTGCTGGCTTTTCTCACCTTTGGCGCAGCCTGTACCACTCTCTGGGCCTGGCTGTTGGCTAGCGCCGCAGATCAACCGCAAAGCTCTTCAGCGGTGCAGCAGCGTGCCCCCCTGACTTCGCCGCCAAGGCCCGAGCGGAGCAGGTCATGATGGTTCGACCATGGGCAGTGGCCAGAATCCACTGCCCGGCGGCCTGGTCATGAACGCCCTGCTCTCCCAGATCTTTCCGCTGATCTACGGGCTGTGCTTTTTATTGCTGCTCTGGCAGGCCTTTCAGGTGATGCGCCGCGGCTTCTCGGCCGTCCCCAGGCCCGGAGATGTGATCGCTGGGGACCGCACCGGACGCCCCACCATTCACCCCGAACTGCTCGATGCCGAAGGTCGCATCACCAAGGAAAACCTGCTCACGGTGCGCTTCAGCGACCAAGCCAACGACCAGCAGGCTCAGGAGCCGCCCGCTGAATAGGCTCGCTGGTGTGACTCGTGAGATTGCAGGTGGAACAAAGGCCAGAACAGCGTGCGGTCGATCAGCGCACCAGGATTGTGGCCGCGGTCCTGCGCACGCTCAAACTGCCCCCCCGCTTTCGCCTCAAGCTGGTGAAGGAAGACCCGGTGCGCCTGGAGCTGAGCCTCACCCCCGCCTATGGCAAGGCGCCGATCCTGGTGGGCCTGGTGGAATCCCAGGATCTGGTGGCCCGCCGCGATCGGGAGGGCCGCATCCCCCGCGATCTGCCGGGCACCTGGGATTGGACGGTGCGCCACGGCAAGGTGAGCACCGGCGGCTGGAATCCCTTTCTGAAAGAAGCCCTGCAGACGATTTTTGAAACGGGTCTGCCGGCGATCCTTTACGAAGAGACCACCGGTGAGGATTACCACCCCGTGGACGGCATGCGCCACGTGCGCTGAGGTCCCTGAGCTAACGGCCCTGCACTGATGCCCCAGCACTGATGCCCCAGCACTGATGCCCCAGCACTGATGGCTTCCCTGCCGAGACCGCGGCAGCCACTGCCCATCGACAGCCTGCTGGCAGCCATCGGCGAGGCCCTGGCTCCGCCAGGAGCCACCCTGGTTTTGCACGCCCCGCCGGGAGCTGGCAAGACCAGCCGCGTGCCCCTCTGCCTGCTGGAAGGCCTTGAGCCAGGCGGCAAGGATCAAATCTGGATGCTGGAGCCGCGCCGCATCGCCGCCAAATCGGCAGCGATGCGGCTAGCTGCGGAACTGAACGAACCGGTGGGCCAGCGGGTGGGCTACAGCGTGAGGCTGGAATCGCGCCGCTCCAGCGCCACCCGCATCGAGGTGCTCACCACCGGCGTGTTTTTAAGGCGCCTGCAGGCGGACCCAGCGCTGGAGGGGGTGCGCTACCTGCTCTTCGATGAATTCCACGAGCGGGGCGCCGATACCGACCTGGCCCTGGCCCTGGTGCGCCAGGCCCGCAGTCTGCTAACCCCAGAGCTGCGCATCGCCCTGATGTCGGCCACCCTGGCGGCCGCCCCCCTGGCCGCGGCGATCGAGGGAGCCCAGGTGCTCAGCAGCCAGGGGCGCAGCCATGCCGTGGCCATCAGCCATCAACCGGCGAGGCCCATGGAGCGGCTGGAGCGGCAGGTGCTACGGGCCCTGGAGAGCCACTGGCTGGATCAGCGCGGTGCCGCCGGAGACACCGCCCTGGTGTTCCTGCCGGGCCAGCGGGAGATCCAGGCCTGTCTCAGAACCATTCAAGACACCAGCTGGGGTGGCTCGATCGAATGCACCCCCCTGCATGGAAACCTGCCGCTGGCGGCCCAGGGCCGGGCGATCAGCCCAGCCACCAGTCCGGCCGGCAAGGTGGTGCTGGCCACCAACCTGGCCGAGAGTTCGCTGACGATTGCCGGGGTCAACCTGGTGATCGACAGCGGCTTGACTCGCCGCAGCCGCTTCGATCCGGTCACCGGCATGGCCGCTCTGGTGACCCTGCCCGCCAGCCAGGCCAGCGCCGAGCAGCGGGCCGGCCGGGCCGGACGCCTGGCAGCTGGTCGCTGCATTCGCCTCTGGAGC
The DNA here is from genome assembly GCA_002396505.1 of Cyanobacteria bacterium UBA5018. Lineage (GTDB taxonomy): Bacteria > Cyanobacteriota > Cyanobacteriia > PCC-6307 > Cyanobiaceae > UBA5018. Next base: position 65,240 of record DGYA01000124.1, read on the forward strand.
CCGGCGGAGCAGCAACGCCGCCCCAGCTTCGATCCACCGGAGCTAACAGAGACCGATCCACTGCCGCTGGCACTACAGCTGGCCCAATGGGGGGATCCGCTTGGCGAGCAACTGGATTGGCTCGATCCGCCACCAAAACGGGCCCTGGAGGAAGCCAGGCAGCTGCTGCTGCAGCTCGATGCCCTTAACGCCGAGGGAACGATCCTGCCCCACGGCCGTCAACTGGCCCAGCTGGGTCTGCACCCACGCCTGGGGCAGCTGCTCCTACTCGCCCACGCCCAGGGGCAATTGGAGCTGGGCTGTGAACTGGCCGCCCTGCTGAGCGAGAGAGATCCCCTGGAGAGCGAGCAGCTTGGCTGCGATCTGCTGCTGCGTCTTGATTGGTTGCGGGGAGGCGGCCCAGACCGCAGGCGCCAGCAATATCAACAAATAAAGGAGCAGCTGCGACGCCAGGTGCTGGCCAGTGCCGGCAGATCGGATACGGGCGCCAGGGCGGTCGATGGCGCCAGGACCGACAGAGGGACCGATGCTTCGCCTTACCAGCGGCACCAAAGCGAAGGGCTGCTAGCGGCGCTGCTGGTCGCCCAGGCCTATCCGGAGCGGTTGGCCCTGAATCGCGACGGCCAGGCCGGTCGCTTTTTGATGCGCAGCGGCCGCGGCGCCAAGCTTCACCCCAGCGATCCCCTAGCCCACTGCGAAGCCCTGGCGGTGGCCAGCGCCGATGGCCAGGCAGCCTATTGCCAGGCAACGGAAGCCAGGATTCAGCTGGCCCTGGCCCTGGGGCGCAGCGCTGTGCTGGAGCTGGCGGCAGCGGCAACAATCAGTCGCGAACGGCTGGCCAGCTGGGATAGCGCCGCCGGCCGGGTGCGCCGAGAAGAGCTGCTGCGGCTCGATGCCCTGGTGCTGGAGCGGCGGGGTTGGAGTGGCCCTGCCCAGCCAGGGGATCAGGAGGCGGTGCAGGCGGCCCTGCTGGCTGGCCTGCGGGAACGCGGCCTGGCGGTGCTGCCCTGGACGCCGGAACGCCGCCAGCTCCAGGGCCGCCTGCAGCTGGCCCACCGTCAACTGGGAGCCCCCTGGCCTGCCAGTGACTCCAAGGATTTGTTGCAGACGCTGGACCAGTGGTTGGCTCCCCATCTGGAGGGAATCGGCAGCATCGATGAGTTGCAGCGCCTGGATCTAGACGAGGCCCTCTGGCGCCAGGCCCCCTGGGAGCAGCGACGGGAGCTGGATCGGTTGCTGCCGAGCCGGCTGAGCGTGCCCTCCGGCCGCCAAGTGCCCCTGGACTACGGCGGCGAGCGGCCGGTGCTGGCGGTGAAACTGCAGGAAATGTTCGGCCTGCGGCACACCCCCACCCTGCTGGATGGCCAGTTGGCGGTGACAGTGCACCTGCTCACCCCCGCTGGTCAACTGGCAGCAATCACCCAAGATCTGGGCGGTTTCTGGGATCACGGCTACGACCAGGTGCGCCGGGAACTGCGGGGTCGCTATCCAAAACACCCCTGGCCCGCAGATCCTCGCGAGGCAGTCGCCACAGCCTTCACCAAGGCCCGGCTAGCGCGGCAGGCACAAACGTAGAACCAATCCAAAAACCGCTCATCGCTGCAGTTCTGCTTGCATGTCGCCGAGCAAATAGCCAAAACCAAAATGAATCAGGCCCTCAACGATCCCCTCGCAGCCCTGGGCCCTGGCCAGATAAGTGTGGGGCAGCTCTGGTAATTGCAGCTGCAGCGCCGGTTCTGCGTTACCCACCATCACTCCCGCCAAGCCAGTTTCAAACATGGCCAAATCGTTGAGGCTGTCACCGGCGGTCACCACCCGGTGCCGGTCCAGCTGCAACCAATCCAATAGGGCCAGCAAGGTGGAGCCCTTGTTCACTCCGGCCGGCAATACATCAAAATAGCGATCGTCAGAGATCAGGCAGTCAACCCCGTGGGCCTCAATGCGAGCGATCAGGGCCGAATCAAATAATTCTGGATCATAGGAAAAGGCCAGACGCCGATCCACGCTGATCGGCTGGGGTGATAACCCAGGCACGTCCACTAGTAGCTGGGCCAGCAATTCCGACTTGCCAGCCCAAAGGGCCTCAATTGGCTCCATGGCTGGAGGCACCAGCGCCAAACTGACCCCGCAGGCCACCGTGCAGCCCACATCGCCAATCACCAGATGGGGAGCCGCCAGTCCATGGCTGGCATCCGTCGCCAGCACTCGGGCCACGGATTGCAGGTCGCGACCGGTGCAGAACACATGCAAAACCCGCTGCCGCTCCCTTGCCAGCCAGGCATAGAAGCGCCGTCGCCAGGCCAGCGAGCCCCCCAGCAGGGTGCCATCGAGATCGGTCACCAACACAAGCTGGGGATCCTGGGGCAGGGGGGCCCCGAGGTGCTGCTCCAACTGCTGACGAGAGACGGGCGACAGCACAGGGCGAAACCTTGAGAACAACAGATCAAAAGTCAAAGCCACAGCTGGGCCCGGGAGCCCCTGAAAAACCTAGACAGGCCAGAGAGGAAACTGCTGCACAATGGCTCACGAACATAAAAACGAATTATTTTGCATTCATCTCTGGCAAACACATCCTGGGGATACCATCGAAAATCGCTATTTCCGAGCCCCTAGCACCTGACCACCTTTACAGCGCCATCGCTACCTTGGCCGATGGGTTCTGGCCCATTGGATCTGGCCAAAGGCAACACCGCTACAGCAAGTCTGCTACTCCAGCTGGGGAAACCGATGCAGCTGCCGGGGAGCCCCCCGAAGCAACCTGGAGCGGCGCTGCCAACAGCTGTGCAAGCGATGCCCCAGCAAAGGGGGGCACCTCCCAGGGGGCAGGTCCCAGGGGCCAGGTCCCAGGGGGCAGGCGCGTTCCAGCTGACAAAATAAAAAACCTCGCCAGCAAGGATTGGCTCGCTACTTCGTCAAAAATCGCCGCGACGGTGCCCGGCTGCTCAGCTCGGCCCTGGTGATCACCGGCTCCGCCCTGTTCCGCCTCGATCACCCGATCGGCCAATTGCTGGCCCTGATCGGCGCCATGGTGTGCATCTACTGGTGGTTCTGCTACCGACAGCTGCAAAACTGATGGCCAGCGCAGCGCTGGATGGTCAGCTGGGCGCCAGGCTCCTGAACAGCTCGCTGGCCGGGCGCGATGGGGGTATGCCGCGCTACGACGTGACAGCCCTGAACCAATCCATCGCCAACCTGCTGGAACGGGGCTTTGCGCCGCGGTTTCTGCTGGATGCCACCGTGAGCAGGCCCCAACTGAAAAAGGGCCATCTCTGGCTCAGCTTGGTGGATCAGCAATCTTCTATCAATGCGGTGATCTGGGCCTCCCAAATTGCCAAATTGAGCTACCTGCCCCAAGACGGGGACGGGGTCGTGGTGGTGGGAAAGCTCAACTTCTGGGCCAACCGCGCCAACCTCAGCGTCCAGGTTTTGGACGTCCGCCCCAGTCTCAGCAGCGTGCTGCGGCAATTCGAGCAGGTAAAGGAACGACTGGAACCCGAGGGACTGTTCGAGCCGAGCCGCAAGCGTCCCCTGCCAGCGGCGGCCAGGGGGGTGGCATTGCTCACCAGTGTGCCCAGCTCGGCCCTGGCGGACATGTTGCGCACCGCCGCTGAACGCTGGCCTGGCACCCGTCTGCTGGTGGTGCCGATACCGGTGCAAGGCCAGGTGGAGCAACGCATCTGCCAGGCCCTGGAGGCCACCTGGCGCCGAGCCGGAGCCGAGGGGATCGAGGCAATAGTGCTGGCCCGAGGCGGCGGCAGCCGCGAAGACCTAGCGGTCTTCGACTCTGAGGCCCTGGCCCGACTCCTGGCCCGAAGCCCCCTACCGGTGGTCACTGGCCTGGGCCATGAGGATGACATCACCATTGCCGATCTGGTGGCCGATTACCGCGCCGCCACCCCCACCGCCGCCATCGTGGCCCTACTCCCCGACCGCCGGGCGGCCTTGGCCAGCCTGAAGCAGGATCGCCAACAACTCGCCAGGCTGGTGTCACTGCGATTGGGCGCCGAGCGGCACCAACTGCGCCAGCTGCGGGAGCGGCTGCTGGCCGTGCATCCAGGGTTGCTGCTCGCCGCTAGGCGACGCGATTTGCAGCAGGCCCAGCGACTGCTGCAGGCCCTTTCACCCCAGCAATTGCTGGAACGTGGCTTCACCCTGGTGCGCAATGGCCAGGGGCAACTGGTGCGCTCGGTGACGCAGCTACAGCCAGGAGAGATGCTGGAAGTGCAATTAGCAGATGGCCGCGCGGAGACAGAACTGCGTCATATTTATCCCACCATGTCAAGCCCAGGCTGAACCCATGGCCCCAAGCCGCAACCCCAATTTGCCTAGGGAGCCAGGCCCTGACGAACCAGCGGCAGCCACCGCTGGAGCAGACACCACAACCACAACCATCTCACCAGCAGCCACTACTCCAACAGCCACTGCCGCAGCGACTGAGCTGCCCGCAGCCAAGCTGGGCCGACGTCGATCTAAAGATCAGAGCGAATCTAGCCGATTGAGGACCAAACAAAGCGAGACAAAAATCGAGAGCAGGACCAAACAGCCAACTCCAGATCCCGAGACAGAGCAATCGATCGCCGCCGATCTGAGCTATGGCGAAGCCCGCATGGCCCTGGAGCTGACCCTGGCTCAGCTGCAGGCCAGCGATCTCGATGTGGAATCAATGACTGGTCTGTTTAGTAGAGCCCAAAGTTACGCCGCCCGCTGCGAGACTCTGCTATTGCAGGTGGAACAAGAGGTGGCACTATGGGACAGCGACAATCCCGAGCAAGCTCCGCAGCCCTACCGACCGGTATGAACCAAATCATCATCCATTCCCCCCAGCGATGAGCAGGTCCACCCACCCTCTTTCAGTTGCAAACTCCCAGGCAGGAATGCAGCGCCGCCGCCCCAGCTCAGCAGAGCTGATTTACCTAGCACTGGCAATGGCGGGGGCAGTGATGCCCTGGCTGGCAAATTTGGACTTCATCCGCGAAACCAATGGAGCCTTTGACATCGGACGCTTTGTGGCGATGGCGTCGGCCAATCCAGCGGCGGCCTCCCTATCGCGAGACCTGGCCATCGGCGCCACGGCCGTGGTCATCTGGATGGTAAGAGAATCAAAACGTCTACAGATGCGTGGCCTTGGCTGGGTGTTACTAAGCTGTATTACCCTAGCTTTTGCCTGCGGGGCGCCTTTATTTCTCTACCTAAGAGAACGACGCCTGGCAGAGCTAGATCGCGACGCCATTGCCGAGGCGAACCCCAATCCAGCAGACGCCCAAACAGAGGCCACCTGATCGCGATCGGCAACGATCTAGCGGCATCAAACAAACAATAAATACCTAGATATTTGCAGCAGACAGGCATAGGAGACAACCTGAGCAGCTTAACTTTATATGCCAATAGCTCCAAGGACAAAAGCCGGCAATCGCCCAGTTATCTAGATCTTCCCTATGCAATACAGCAAAAGGGGATCGAATTTTCTACGTACCCGTTCAGTCTTCGACATCGGTCGCACGCACGTCAATTGTCACCTGACTGGCATCTAAATCAACCACCTGAGCAGGCGCCACGGGAGCCCCAAGGGGCTCCCCAGCGCTGCCATTGGAGCCTTCCTGGTAAAGGGTGCCGCAGGCAGGGCAGACTGTGCCGCCAACGCCACTGAAACCGCAAGCAGGACACTGGCGAATCCGGCGCTGCAAAATCTGCCAACCGACAAAGCCGACGGCTGCCAAGAACAGGGGTGCGACAAGGATCGTGATCGTTATGCCACCGAGCAGATCCAGCAGCAAGCGTCCGGCTGGCCCAGGTGCCAGCAACAGGATCGCGGCCATCAGGATCCAGAACCAGGGAATGGATGGGCGTTGCATAAGCGGCGCAGGCTGCCAGATACCATCTTGGACTAGATCAGCCTCGTGCCTCAACCAAAGGCCATAGGGATTTCCCCCGCCGACCACGGTCGAGCACCACGCACAGACACTGACCGTAGTAGACAACAGCCGCCACCAGCCATACCCACATGGTGAGCAGCAGCACACCGCCCACCACACCATAGGCCTGAAAACGAATACCCAAAAGCACGAGTATTCTACCAAGCAACACATTCAAAGCGGTAAGCACAATGGCAATAAGCAATGAGCCAGGAACCAATGAGCGCATTTGAATACGCCTAGATGGCAACATCCAAAGAATGAGCAGGGAGGCACAAAAGGCCAGTGACATAGAAATAACAAGGCCCATGCCAGAGGACACTGGACGCTGCAGCGGCAAGGAAATAGGCAGCATTGCCAGAAGCCAATTACGCACACCTGGCGAACCAAGCAAACGCATACTGGTAAAAATTTGATCGACAACAACAGCGATCCCACAAAGGGCAACCAAAAACAAAGCCTTAAGACGCAACCATAGGTAACGACGAATCAACAAGGGCCAAGGAAGATTGTCAAAACCATAGGGCCTATTCCACCAAAGCCGATCGGCACCTCGTTGCAGGGTAAGATACGAATTAGTAGCAGTCATTACTAAAACCAAACCACCCAAAAGGCCAGCCCCTAAGCCTTGACGAGTCAAGCGAAGCAAGGTGGAACGCACCACCATCTCAGCACCATCGGGCAACAGTTGGCTCGCAAGTTCGATCAAGCGATCCTGCAGCTCACTGGACTGACCCAGTAGTCGAGCAGCAATAGCCAAAGCAATCAGCAAGATCGGAAACACTGACTGCAACAAATGGTAAGCAAAAGCGGCGCTTAGATCAATGCAATCAACCCTAAGCCATAACTTGTAAGCACGCCAAAATGGCTTCAAACTGCGTCCCAGGGAGGGCCACAAATCGATCATGGCAGCCCAAGTCGCATCACTAAAAGCAAGTGTAAAGCTGCATGCCCAGGCCACCGAACCCTAGACCCAAGCCTTGACAGAGCTGCCACCCTAGGTTCCTTTGCAGGTCTGGGAGCCATCGCCCCCAAGCCTTGACACAGCTGCCGCCCTAGGTTCCGCTGCTGCCTGCCCTAGCCTCCATTGCCGCTCCAGGAGCTACTACCGCCATCAGTCCCATCGCAGCCCTAGCTTCCATTGCCTCGCTGATAGCCATCGCAGCCCTAGCTCCATTGCCGCGCTGATAGCCATTGCAGCCTTTGGTTCCATCGCCGCTCTGGTAGTCATTGCCGCCCTGGTAACCATCGCCGCTTTGGCAGCTATTGGCGGCACCAGGAGCCATTGCCGCATTTGCAGCCAGTTACTGCCCCATATTTTCAGCCAGTTACTGCCCCATAGGATCAGACCGGCATTGCCATAGGTTCTCGGTGG
>DGYA01000104.1:0-2205 GCA_002396505.1 Cyanobacteria bacterium UBA5018
AGAGCTTCGCCAGCACGGGGTAGCTAGTCTTCTCGCCTGCGGCATAAAGCTCACGGCTCTTGGCCAGGGCGTCGTTCCAGACCACCCGCGCACAGCCAAACGACTTTGCCAGTGCCAGCTGTTGATGGGGGTGCGGGTAGAGGCGGTAGCGGTAGCGTTGCTTCACACCAACCATCATGCCAACGTTACGGTGCAATGGCGCAACCACCACTTAAACGAGATAGGCACAGCATTTTGATGCTGATTATTACCTAAGCCTTTGTTGCTAAATGCCGCAAAAAAGCTTAAGCGGCGCTGCACTGGAGTGGATGCACGGAGTCTGTCTAGGCGTCGCCCAGAAGATGGGCTGATGGGCTTTCAGCTGCTGGAGCTGAACGGCGAGGCGGACAACTTTGCTGATGGTGGAGGACAAGCAGCTGCTGGGCGAGTACCCGCCGACGATCTTGGTCTCGACGCTGGTGAACCACCTCAAGGGCGTCAGCAGTCGGATGCTGCGCAAGGAGTTCCCTGAGCTGGCAGCCCGTGGCGCACACCTCTGGACGCCCAGCTACTTCGCCGCTTCCGATGGCAGTGCGCCGATTGAACGGCTCAGGAAGTATGTGGAGGCTCAGGAAAAGCCGTCCTAAAGGAAGGGGTTTGTATCCCAGAACAGCCACTGATCAGAGCTGCCGTTGACCCAGGCAACATTAAAGATTCGATCGTTGAGCCTTGAAATCGTGGACCTCGCATTTGCCGAAGATGATTTCAGCTTTCTTGATGATCGAATCAAGGCAGAGCTCTCCATACGCCGAGCAGAGCTGATGGCAAATAACACTCCGGAGAAACATGCCGTCCGTTATCCAAACATTTTACTGATAGCCGTTCTATTGGCTATGGCGTTTGCGATAGGCGTTGCTGTTTCTAATAAAGAACAAAGTCCCGGCGACCATTTGCCCAAGTCGACATTGAATCAGTAAGGCTTGTCGGTGGCACAAGGGGAATAGGGAGGATTTCTGCCTACTTTTCAAGCTGCCTAACGCCAAGAGCAGAAGCGGGCAGGAATATCAGCATAGAAGCCAGCCTATGCTCCCGTCTTCTGCATCTTGATGTTAGACGGTCTTTGTAGCTACGAACCAAGACCATTACACTCAATACAGCTCTTCAGATTTGGCGTTGCTGAGAATGCAGGAACGATATAGGAGAAGACATTTGCCTCATTACTGAGATCCCTGAATATATCTTCCAGATCTCGCTCCTCTCCTTTGCTCGCTTTGGAGTACGTTTCCTTATGTCGCTCGGCGAGAATGAATACATTGAACACAAACTTATAGCGCAAGCGATAGAGCATGCTTTGGCCGAGGGCGAGCTTGATGCCGTCGAGTGAATCACTCAGATATTTGATTTCGATAGCAATGCCGTCCTCATTGATGGTCAGGTCAGGTCTGTGACGCTTGCCGAAGCAATAGACACTCTTTACGATAGTTTCTTGGTCAGTCTGCGAGAATATCTTGCCCTTAAGTCTGTCGGCATGGGCAGCAAGAGTTTGAGTAAACGCAAATTCAAATTCTCGTTCACTCTTCCCTGTAAGAGCAAAGCGGGTCTTCTTAATAATTGCATCAATTGCAATGACATCATCCCATACAGAGCCCCTCCGAATACCCTTCTCAAAGCCCATTGTTCTAGCAAGACGAAGATCGATCTTGAAATCATAGCCTTCTGGCCTTCGGCCTGTCCAACGCTGCCATCACCTGGCCGCAGAAAGCAGGGGGACTCGATGCTACGCCACGGAATCGGCAGCTGTTGCTGGCGGCTGAGGTGAATGGTGATGTTAGGGGGGCTATAAATGGCTCCTCATGTGCGGAGAACGGAATCGCCAGCACAATAACTTCTCACACAGCACTATAATCCGGGAAACCCTTGTCAATTTAACCTATGCAGCCTGTCGCTGGAGACCAATTCTGGGAAGATATGGATCTATCACTGCCTTTCGATGACAGGCTCCTTCTGCCAAATTCTCCAAGCCTCATTCATGACGGGCCATTTCAGATCTTAACTGATTCTGGCAAAAGGTACTTAAACCTAAACGGCAAGATTGAACAGAGCTGGCATCCAGTACCAAAAGCCAGATACATTGGCACCTCAAGCGGGACGGATCAGGACATTTTCTCACTCCTTTCAAAATATTTTAGGTCTGGCAATGATGAACTCGACTATACATGTAGGCTT
>DGYA01000104.1:2380-28330 GCA_002396505.1 Cyanobacteria bacterium UBA5018
ATACATGTAGGCTTTCGCGAATTAAAGCTCTTCCAGATAGGTTTGAATGCTCCGGCTCTATTCATGGACTGCTGCTAAAGGGTGCCAGTATGCCCATTCATGAATTGCGGTTCTCACTTGCAAACTTCCCCGAGTTTCTTGGGGCTAAAGTAAAGAGTATAGACAAGAATACTGGACACCGATACTGCCTAGACTCCATAACCGTTAATGGTAATGGATGGACGCTTCGTATTGATCAAAGGTTTAAAGCTGGTGAATTGCTGGCAGAAGTGGCGGCTAAGGGTGGCTACATCTCAACTCATAGTTGCTCGCTCAAGCGAGCTGATGGCGAGCTTTTTGAGCAGTCAAGTGCACTTGATATGATTAATTGCCTCACATATTTCTTTGGTTTTCTCGCTGGCCGTTGGTGCGGGCCTGTTTTACCAGTAGGTTTCATGAATAAGTCAGATAAGCTGGAGATTTACGGCTCATACCTACTCACGCCTACTCTGAATGGGGACAGTTGGTTTCCCATGGACCATAGTTTAGATATCATTGATTTATTGTCTGGCTTCCTCACGCTTTGGGACAGTAATGCATGGGCCGACCCATTAAAGCAAGCGATTCATTGGCTTGTAGCGGCAAACACGAATCAGAATGCAGTTGAGACAAGCATGGTTGCGGCTTTTGTCCCAATTGAAATGCTATGCTGGCTTATTCTTATGGAGAGCGAGGCGCAATACTCGGTTAAGCAGTTCAAGCAGATGCAGGCTGACGCAAAATTAAGTGAATTGCTTAGGGTGTGCAACATTCCAAACTCTCTTCCTGGTCACTTGACATCGCTTCGTAATGACTTAAGTGAACAAGGCAATCTCGCGGCATCAACAGCTCTTGTAGGGATTAGAAACGCCATTACGCATCCTCGAAAAACCAAGCGCGACTTTCTCAAGAAGCTTAGTGGTATTGCGAGATGCCAGGCAAAGGAACTCTGTCTTGAGTTCGTCGAGCTAGTGCTCCTAAAGAGTATGGCTTACATTGGACGATATCGTAGGAGGGCGTATGGCGGCTGGAGTGGAGAGGAATACACGCGTGTGCCTTGGTTGAACTGAGATCAGCTACTCGACAAGACATTGCATAATTCCAGAATGCGATTCGGGCTCCATCATAGGCATGTAGCCTATCCACCTAAGCTCAAGATCAGCGGCGGGAATGAGCCTGAGCTGAAGCAAGTAATCATTGCTCCCGTCCGCTGTATCTTGGTGTTAGGACTCAAACACCTACCTAAAGTGTACGCTTCCACTCTGCAAGTGCAATAGCCATTGAGGCATCAAGCCACTCTCCAAAGCGTTTCTGGATTGTTTCCAGTGATTCTGCATAGTTGAATTGAAATAGCTCAGTGGCCGCTGGCCGTAGAGCAACTGGCTCTGTCCCCCCTTCCTCTCTTGGGGCTTTAATGTAGGTAAAAGCAGATATGGCCAATATTCCGCTATCTCCAGGACCATAGCCATGGATGCTGATGACATAATCAAAATCCTGTTCTGTGGCAAACGTAATCCGAATCCAGCTGCGATACCTTTCAAGGTTAGCAATGTAATCATGCTGTCTTGCGATATCGATGATTTGCCTTTGAAAATAGTGGCTCTTATTAGATGCTTCATTTGCTGAATTTAATCGCACCTGATATGAGTTTTTGCCAGGAGGCGTCAAATTCCGCAGCTGGGGATTCAGGCTTGATGCGAGTTTGTCAAAATCTAAATTTACCCTATCCAACAAGGCATCTGCAAATTGATATACTACAGACGCTTTCTGCTGTTCTTGGCTGTAGCGACTGCGAAGCAGTTTAAGAGCAGATTCAACAATTTGGTCAGAGTACTTGCTCTGCTGAACTTGCTGTTCAAGTCCTAGCGCCTTTAGAATTGCGTCTCTCTGGCGACGCGCAAACAAGGTGATGGTAGGCCCAAGGTCGCCTGCATCGGCAGCTTCCAAAGCACTGATGTACTGCACGCGGTCAGATTCACGTAAGACTAGAGGGAAAAGCCCTTCCCGAAGAAACACAAGCGACGCAAGTGCTCTTGCTACGCGTCCGTTCCCATCTTGGAATGGATGGATTTGAGTGAAGCGATGATGAAGCCACGCAGACTTGACTTCTGGGGAATGAGTTGCATCTGCTTCTCGGTACATACGAATGAGCGCTTCCATCTCCTCCTTGGTCCTCTCTGGCGGGCAGTAAATGTGAACTTCACCATCGGGACGCCTTGGATTATTCGGCAAGCTCTTATACTCGCCCTTTTTTAGGGTTACAAGGATAACTTCACCCGTCACTGTCACAGCTTCAGTGTACTCTTGGTGTGCTGTAAACTGTGCTTGAAGTCCGCGAATAAAATGTTCAGTCAGTGGTTCTTCGCCTTTTATATATCCAAACAATCCCTCAACGATGCCAAGGTGGTCATTTATTAGTGACTTGATATGATCTGCATCCCGCTGCGTGACTCCCACTCGATGGGCGATGATCGATGACTCGATGCCTTGCTCGATTAGAACCTCTGTGACACCGCGATCCCACGAGTACAGACGTTCGATAATTCCTGTTTCGATAGCCCACTCACGCTGGAGCTTTTTAATAAATTCTTTATATGCGCCATCTTCCTCAAGCGCCATCTTCCTCTCTTGCCATACTGAGGAGAGGGCTCGGAGCTCCGGGAACTCAAATGCATTGAGTTCTGGGAACGGCTGAATGATTTGGTAGTTCATAACTTGGAATTGTAGCGTCTTGCTTTTGGAGACCTAACGCCATCTTCGCCGGATCCGCCCAAAATCCCTGATGACGACCTCTTGTCCACCCAAGATTCCGCATCTCGGAGCGGGAGAAGCCGAGAAGCCAATCAGTGCAGTCTCTCCCACGGTTGCATCAGTTTGCGTCAGGACTTTAAGCGGACCCGCCCATCACGGCCTTCAACTTGCAACAAAGAGCCCGCAAGCCTGGCGCGGCAATCAGCCCTATTCCTTAAGCCTAGGCAGTAGCTGCACCAAATTACAGGGCCGGGTACTCGCATCCAGCTGGGCGCCGATCAGCCGATTCCAGGCGGTGGTTACCGCATCGAGGGAGCCGGGCAGCACGAAGAGCAGGGTGCCGTTAGCTACCCCGGCTAGACAGCGACTCTGCAGGCTGCTGGTGCCGATCGTCTCGTAGGAGAGCACCCGAAACAGTTCGCCAAAACCGTCGATTGTCTTATCGAGCAGTGGCGCCACCGCCTCGGGGGTGCCATCGCGGCCGGTGAGGCCGGTGCCGCCGCTGCTGATCACCACCTGCACGGCGGCATCGGCGATCCAGCGGCTGATTTCGGCGCGAATTTGATAGCGGTCGTCGGGCACCAGCCGCCGCTCCTCCAGCCGGTGACCCGCCGCCTCCAGCAGCTGCTGCAGGGCGTCGCCGCTGCTGTCTTCGGCGGCGGTGCGGGTATCGGAAACTGTGAGCAGGGCAATGGCGAGGCCCATCGGCAAACTGGCGCTAATCGCCGCACAACCAACGCCGACCCTAAGCAAAGGGCCCCGCAAGGCGAGAATTTAAGTGAAGCGGCCAAGAGCGGATCCCGCCCTCCCCCGAGCCAGCCCGATGAGCAGCGCCCCCCTAGGCCCCCTCGGCCCGATCCCCATCAATCCCAATGAGGAGCCAGCCATCGAGATCAGACTGTTTGCCGGGCTGCGGGAGCGGGCCGGCTGGGGCGAGCGTCGGCTGCCACTGCAGGCTGCCGCGCCGTTGACGCCGGCGGCCCTGTGGTTGCAGCTGGAGCTGGGGGATGGCGCAGCGCTGCCCTCCACGGTGCGGGTGGCCATCAACCAGGCCTTTGCCTCCCCCCACCAACCCCTGGTGGCCGGCGATGAACTGGCCTTCCTGCCGCCGATCAGCGGCGGCTGAACCATGGCCACCACCTCAACCCACGTAAGCGGCGAGCCGTCGCCCAGGCCAGCGGCGATCCAGATCGCCCTGGAAACGCACAACTTCCAGCCCTTGGAAGCGCTGGCGGCCTGGCAGGCCGGCCAATCGCCGCCGGCCGCGGAGGCCCAGTTCATCGGTCGGGTGCGGGGCAGCTGCGCCGATGGCAGCCCGCTGCGGGCCCTGGAACTGGAGCACTACCCCGGCATGACCGAACGGCTGCTGGCCCAGCTGGCCCTGACCGCCGCCCAGCGCCATGGCGCCAACGCCGTGCTGGTGGTGCATCGGGTGGGCCTGGTGGCCCCGGCCCAGGCGATCGTGCTGGTGGCGGTGGCCGCCGATCGCCGCGGCCCGGCCCAGCGCTGTTGCGGCGAACTGCTGGAGGCGCTCAAACACGAAGCCCCCTTCTGGAAGCGGGAGTGGGGTGCCAGCTGCGGCCAGTGGCTCCAGGGCAACACCCCCCTCTAAATCGCCTGTTGGCCAGAGGCCAGGCTCTGCCTCGGGCCCTGGCTTGTCACTAAAAAATCGGCAGCCGCAGCAGCTGGGCCCACAGGGGGCTGCCCGCCTCCAGCTGGCCGCCGCTGGCGGGCAGCTCCAGCAACAGGTCCGCCCCCACCAGCGAGCCGATGCGGGAGGAGGCCTGGGAACCCTCCACCAGGGCCAACGGACTGCCATCGGCGCCCACCTGCAACCGGGCCCGGGCCAGCTCCGGCCGGCCGCCAGCCCAGCGCAGCGGCTGGGCCAAGCGCACCTGCAGCCGCGGCAGCAACTCCACCTCCGCCCCCTCCAGGCGCTGCAGGGCAGGCCAGAGCAGCTGCAGGGCGGTGATCGCCGCCGCCACCGGATTGCCTGGCAAACCAAAAAACGGCTTGGCGCCGAGGCGGCCAAACGCAAAGGGCCGGCCTGGCTTGAGGAACAATTTCCAGAACGCCACCTCGCCCAATTCCGCCACCAGCGGTCGAATCCAATCGCTGTCGCCGGCCGACACCCCGCCCGTGGTTACCACCACATCGCAATCCAGGGCCAATTCGTTCAGGGCCCGCCTCAGCGCCTCCGGCTGGTCTGGCACCACCCGGCGCTCGGCCACCCGGGCCCCCAAACGGCTGAGCAGCGCCTCCAACAGGGTGCCATTGCTCTCCCAGATCGCCCCCGGCCGGCGCGGCTCCGCCACCGGCGTCAGTTCATCGCCGCTGATCAGCAAACCAATGCGAGGCTGGCGCCGCAGCGGCAATTCGGCCACCCCGCAACTGGCCAGAAGCCCCAGCTGGGCCGGCCCCAGCCGCTGACCAGCCGCCAACAACAGCTGCCCTGGGGCGGCCTCCTCATCGGCGGCGCGAATCCAGCGGTTGGCACCGGCCTCGCCCGTGAGCCGGATGGCGTCATCGCCGTCGCGGCTCACCAATTCCTGGGGCAGCACCCGGCTGGCGCTGGCCGGCAGCGGTGCACCGGTGAGCACCCGTATCGCCTCATCTTCGCCCAGTTCCCCCTGGTGGGGAGCCCCCGGGGCGCTGCGGCCCACCAGGCGCCAGCTGCGGCCCAGAGGCGGTGCGGCGCCATCGCCCGCCAGGGCATAGCCGTCCATGATCGAGGCGCGGAAACCAGGCACCGCCTCGGCCGCATACACCGCCTCGGCACTCACCCGCCCCAGGGCCAAGGCCAGGGACAGCCGCTCATTGCCCTCCAGAGGTTGCAGAGACTGCAGCAGTTGATCGCGGGCCTGCTCCAGCGGCAGCCCCTCGCGGGGAAAGGGTTCAGCCATGGCTGGGCTTGGCCTCCAGGGCATCGCTGGGCTCAGCCGGGCGCCGCCAGTCGCCGTTGCGGCCGCCCTGCTTGCTGAGCAGCTGCACCGGCCCGATGGTCATCGCCGGATCGGCCGACTTCACCATGTCGTAGAGGGTGAGCAGCCCCACCGTGGCCGCGGTGAGCGCCTCCATCTCCACGCCGGTGGCGGCGCTGGTGCAGGCGGTGGCCTCCAGCCGCAGGCCCCTGCCATCGTTGCTGGGTTCGATCGCCACCTCGAGCGAGGCCAGGGCGATCGGATGGCAGAGGGGGATCAGCTCCCAGGTGCGCTTGGCGGCCTGGATGGCGGCGATGCGGGCCACCGCCAGCACATCGCCCTTGGCCGCTTGGCCGCTGAGCACCGCCTTAAGCACCGCCGGCGCCATGCTGATAAACCCCTCGGCGACGGCACGGCGATCCGTGGCCGGTCGATCGCCCACGTCCACCATGTGCACCTGGCCGCGGCCATCGAGGTGCGAAAAGCCAGGCTCGGCCATGGGCCCCGGGGTGGTCTGCAGCCGCCAGCATGGCGAAGCGCAGCGCGAATCGGCCCGGGCATCTGCTGGACTGACCTCACCATCGGCCCGGCCCCTTGCGCCTCTCGCGCCCTTCCACCTATCTCTGCGCCTTTCTCACCCTGCTCAACGACCGGCTGGGGGAGGCGCTGATCTTTCCGCTGCTGCCCTTTTTGCTGGCCGGCTTCACCGGTGACGGCCGCATCCTGGGGCTACTCAGCGGCAGTTACGCGGTGGCTCAGTTGCTCGCCACGCCGCTGATCGGCGCCCTCAGCGACCGCCATGGCAGGCGGCCGGTGATCGCCATCTGCGTGGCCGGCTCGGTGCTGGGGCTGGCCCTGTTCTCGGCCACGGTGAGCTTCCCCTGGTCAAGGCTCTGGCCGGGGGCCCAGCTGGCGGGCCTACCCCTGGCGCTGCTGTTTGTGGGGCGATTGATCGACGGTCTCAGCGGCGGCACCGCCGCCACCGCCGCCGCCGTATTGGCCGACATCTCACCGCCGGAAAAGCGCGCCAAGGCCTTTGGCTTGATCGGCGTGGCCTTTGGCCTGGGGTTCATCCTCGGCCCCGCCCTGGGGGGACTGCTGGGGCAGGTGGATGTGAACCTGCCCCTGGCGGTGGCGGTGGGCATCGCCCTGGTCAATTTGTTGGTGGTGCTCACCCTGCTGCCGGAAACCCATCCAATCGAGGCGCGCATCCCCTTGCCGCCCAAGCGGGAGCTGCAGCCCTTCAGCCAGCTGATCAAGGTGTTCCGCGATCCCCGCGTGCGCAGGTTGGGGCTGGCCTTCTTTTTGTTTTTTCTCAGCTTCAGCGGCTTCACAGCCGTGATGGTGCTCTATTTCAAACAGGCCTTTGGCTGGGGACCGGGCCTGGCCGGTGCCGCCTTCTTGATCGTGGGCGTGGTGGCCACCGTGGTGCAGGGGGGCCTGATCGGACCGCTGGTGCAGCGGTTTGGTGAATGGCGCCTCAGCCTGATGGGACTGGGTTTTGTGACAGCCGGCTGCCTGCTGATCCCCCTGGCCAACCGGGCCAATGCCCAACCGGTTGTGTTCTCGGCGGTGGCGGTGCTGGCCCTGGGCACCGGCCTGGTCACCCCCTGCCTGCGGGCTTTGGTCTCCCGGCGCCTCGACGACTCCGGCCAGGGTGCCGCCCTGGGCAGCCTTCAGGGTCTCCAGAGTCTGGGGGGCTGCCTCGGACCGCCCCTGGCGGGCCTGGCCTACGAGACCACTGGCAACACCAGTCCCTTCTGGTTGGGGGGGCTGCTGCTGGGTGCGGTGGCCCTGCTGGTGGCCGGCGGGCTGGCCAGGTCAAGCAGGACCAATACCTAAAACCAGCGAATTAAATTGCTACGGTCGCTTTGAGGAAGTGACCCCGCCAGCTGAAAGGCCGGTCGCGCTGCAGCTATGACTACTCCAAGCAAAACTTCTGGCCCCGACCCAGCTGCAGCTAACTGTAAAGCTACTGTAGATATAGCCGCCAGCGATTTTACCGCCAGTGATGCTGCCGCCAGCGATAGCAGCGATAGGGTTGCTGCCGCTGCCCGCGACACTGCAGTCAGCGGCACTGCAGTCAGCGACAAGACTGGCAGCGACAAGACTGGCAGCAGCAAAACAGCCTCAGGCAAAACAGCCTCAGGCAAAGCAGCTCAAGACAAAGCAACCCCAGACAAAACAGTCGATACCAGCCCAATAGCTCCAGAAGAATCCACCAAACCAGCGGAACCCCCGCAGCTGGCGCCTGAGCTATATCTAAATCGCGAGCTTAGCTGGATTGAGTTCAACTACCGCGTGCTCGCCCAGGCCCTGAACGAGCACACCCCCCTATTAGAGCAGGCAAAATTCAGCGCAATTTTTAGTAATAATCTCGACGAATTCTTCATGGTGAGGGTGGCCTCACTCAAGAGCCAAATCGAAGCGGGTGTCTCCAAGCTCAGCGATGATGGCCTCACCCCCATCCAGCAACTGGAGGCGATTCAGGCCAAGCTGAGGCCCCTGCTTGATTTACAGCAGGAGCATTACCGCCACTCGCTAAAGAGCAATCTAGCCGAGTATGGCGTACATCTAGTCGACTACGCCAACCTCAATGCCAAACAACAAGAGTGGCTGGACAACTATTTTCGCACCGCGATCTTTCCGGTGCTTACGCCCCTGGCTGTGGATCCCTCCCACCCATTCCCTTTCGTTAGCAACCTCAGCTTGAATGTGGCCGCCTTGGTGCGCGATCCGGCAACGGGCCAACAGCAGTTCGCCCGGGTGAAAGTACCGCAAAAAAATCTACCGCGCTTTGTGCATATTCCCACTGATTTGAGTGATAAAGATCCTGAGCCCCTGGTCACCGCCGTACCACTGGAGCAGGTGGTGGCCTTCAATCTGGGGCTGCTGTTTCCTGGCATGCGAATAGAAGCTCACTACTTCTTCCGCGTCACCCGTGATGCCGATCTGGAACTGCGCGACCTGGAGGCCGACGACCTGATGGAAGCCCTGGAAGAAGGGCTGCGCAAGCGCCGTCGCGGCGGCGAAGTGGTGCGGCTGGAGGTGGCCAACGAGATGCCCGAGGCGGTGATTGAACAGCTGATGGAGGGCATTGAGGTGGAGCCAGAAGACGTTTACCGCATCAATGGCCCCCTCGGCCTTGACGACTTGATGAGCCTGCTTTCCATACCCTTACCCCAGCTCAAGGACAAGCCCCACAAGGGCCGTACCGCACCGGCTTTGGCCCGGGCCCAGAAGACGAAGCTGGAGGATGGCTCGATCAAAACGGAAGAATTTCAGAGCATCTTCCAGGTGATTCGCCGCGGCGATGTGTTGCTGCATCACCCCTTTGACCTGTTCTCCACCTCGGTGCAGGAATTCCTCAACCAGGCCGCCGCCGACCCATCGGTGCTGGCGATAAAGATGACTCTCTATCGCACCTCCAAGGATTCACCGGTGGTGGCGGCACTGATCCGGGCGGCCGAAAACGGCAAGCAGGTGATGGCGCTGGTGGAACTGAAGGCCCGCTTCGATGAGGACAACAACATCCAGTGGGCCAAACAGTTAGAGAGCTCCGGCGTGCATGTGGTCTACGGCGTGCTGGGCCTGAAAACCCACACCAAAATCCTGCTGGTGGTGCGCCGCGAGAAGGAGCGGCTCAACACCTATGTGCATGTGGGCACGGGCAATTACAACTCCAAAACCTCCAGCCTCTACACCGATATAGGTCTGCTGACGGCGCGGCCGGAATTCGGGGCCGACATGGTGGAGCTATTCAATTACCTCACCGGGTTTTCCAAACAGCAGTCCTTCCGGCGCCTGCTGGTGGCCCCGGTGACACTGCGTGCGGGCATGGAAGCGCTGATCCGGCGGGAGATTGAGCAGGCGAGAGCCGGCAGGGGCGGCCATCTGCGGGCCAAGATGAATGCCCTAGTGGATCCAGCGATCATCGCCCTACTCTACGAGGCCTCCCAGGCGGGGGTGCGCATCGAGCTGGTGGTGCGCGGCATGTGCAGCCTGCGGCCGGGCCTGAAGGGCATCAGCAACAACATTCGGGTGGTGAGCGTGATCGGCCGCTTCCTGGAGCACTCGCGGCTGTTCTGGTTCGCCAATGGCGGCCAGCCCGAGATGTTCCTGGGCAGCGCCGACTGGATGCCCCGCAACCTGGACCGTCGCGTCGAGGCGGTGGCGCCGGTGGACGATCCCCGCCTGCGCGAGCAACTGGAACAGCTGCTGGATCTCTACTTAAAAGACACCAGCGCCTGGCACATGGCCAGCGACGGCAAGTTCAGCCAGCACCAGGGGGACGGGGAGGAGCTGTTGGTGCAACAGCAACTGATCAGCCACTGGCGGGGTGGCCTTAACAGCCTGGCTGGCTAGCTAGGTACTCAGCTCGGCCTAACTGGCTGAGTCCTCCGACCGGGAACAGCATGTTTACCCATAACAGCGAGCTTAGCTAAAACAGCCGGCCGGACGAACATTGCCTCCCGGCAGAAAGCCCCCAGAACAGCCCTACAGGCGCTGGCGGTCGGCCTGGGCGAGCGGCGGCAAGACTGGCGAGACCAATGTCTAGAACGCTGATCGGATAAGGATTCTGACGGGTAACTGCATAATTAAGCCACATCTTTAAACCATTTGCTTGGCCAGGGCCAGCTGAATTCAGCCATGGCACAGCCGTTTGCCTCCAGGCCAGCAAGGCGGTTCGCAGGCGTCTCCACAGCGTCAACTGGGCCGCCTGCGATGCGTCAAAGCGTCATTGTTGATGCAGAAACTCGCTTCATCTTGCACAGTTCAGCTGCGTAAACGGTGCTAACGTCCGGCCAAGTTCATGCCCTTCGGAGGTAGAGGTGATCCGAACGCCTCCGCAGTCCCCCAAATCCAACTCAGCTAACGATCGCCCTAGGCGGCGCTCAGCCACTGCTAGAAAAACCCTATCAGCAAATTCGGCTGGTCGCTCCACCGGCCGAATGAGTGTCGATTCCATCGGCTGGTATTTGACCAATATCGGCAGGATCCCCCTGCTTACCGCTGCGGAAGAGATTGAACTGGCCCATCACGTGCAGGCCGCAAAGCCCCTGCATCTGCTAGCTGCCGAGCAGCTCAGCCCCCAGCAGCGTCGTCTGATCCGCATGGGCCAGCGGGCTCGCGATCGCATGATGGCCGCCAATCTGCGCTTGGTGGTGAGCGTGGCCAAAAAGTATCAAAACCAGGGACTAGAACTGCTGGATCTAGTGCAGGAGGGCGCCATTGGGCTCGATCGGGCTGTCGACAAGTT
The DNA here is from genome assembly GCA_002396505.1 of Cyanobacteria bacterium UBA5018. GTDB lineage: Bacteria > Cyanobacteriota > Cyanobacteriia > PCC-6307 > Cyanobiaceae > UBA5018. The sequence continues at coordinate 13,331 of DGYA01000104.1, forward strand.
CGACCCAGCCCAGGGCTACAAATTTTCCACCTATGCCTACTGGTGGATCCGCCAAGGCATGACCCGGGCGATCGACAACAGCGCTCGCACCATCCGCCTGCCAATCCATATCAACGAAAAGCTCAGCAAGATGCGGCGGATAAGCCGTGAACTCAGCCATCGACTCGGCCGTCAGCCCAATCGGCTGGAGATCGCCCATGGCCTCGGCATCGCCCCGGAAGAGCTAGAGGAGCTGCTCGCCCAGACGGCCCCCTGCGCCTCCTTAGATGCCCATGCCCGCGGCGACGAGGATCGCAGCACCCTGAGCGAACTGATCGCCGATCCTGCCAGCAACGATCACAGCGAAGCAATTGATCGCCACCTGCTCAAGGAGCGCCTGGGGAAATGGATGGCCCAGCTCAATGAGCGCGAACAGCGAATTCTGCAGCTGCGCTTTGGGCTAGAGGGCAGCGAACCGCTCACCCTCAGCCAGATCGGCCGGCTGATCAACGTTTCGCGCGAGCGGGTGCGCCAGCTGGAGACCCGAGCCCTAGCCAAGCTGCGGCAGCTCGGCGCCGACCAGCAGGCAGCCTAGGGGGCGTATTTAGCTGAGCGGAGCCCATGGGGCAGCTATGGGGAGTGGCAGCCGTAGCCGGCTGGTTAACGCTGCTGGCGGCTTTGGCCCTGGAAGTAAGGCGCCGCTGGCAAGGCCGCCGCGAATGGAGTCGGAAATTGGTGCACATCGGCACGGGGGCGGTGCTGCCGATCGCCTGGCTATTCGGAATTGACCAGGCCATTGCCCTGCCGGCCGCCGCCTTGGTCACCCTGCTGGCGGCCTTGAACCACCGAGTAGGGGTGCTGCCGGCGATCGAGGACATCGACCGCCATAGCTACGGCACGATTGCCTACGGCGCCTCGATCACCTTGTTGCTCTGGCTCTATTGGCCCCAGCAGCCGGCGGCGGCCACGGCCGGGGTGCTGGTGATGGCCCTCGGCGATGGCCTGGCCGGCCTGCTGGGACCCTGGATCCCCTCCACCAGCTGGCGGGTCTGCGGGCAGCGCAAGTCGCTGGTGGGCACCGCTGCCATGGCTGGCGCCAGCCTGGCGCTGCTGTTGCTGCTACGGGCCGTGGCTCTGGTGCAACAGCTGCCCGCCCCGACACCCTGGGCCCTGGTGGCGGTGGCTGCCGTGGCGGTGCTGCTGGAGCAGTGGTCGCTGCTGGGCATCGACAACCTCACGGTACCCCTGGCGGTGGGCGGGCTCTGGAGCCTGCTCTCAGGCGGCCTGGGCATCGCCGCCGGCTGAACAGCCATTTGCAGCAACCCAGGAAGCCCAAAGCAACAGCTATTTGCCAAAGCAACAGCCATTTGCCTAAGCAACAGCTATTTGCCTAGGCAACAGCTATTTGGCTAAGCAACAGCTATTTGGCTAAGCAACAGCCAGGGGGCGCTTGGTTTGGGCAGCTAGCACCGCATCGGCCAGCTGCTCCAGCAGGGCTTCGGTGGTGGCCAGGTCTATACAGGCATCAGTGACACTCTGGCCATAGGTGAGCCGCTGCAAATCAGGTTGAATTGACTGGTTGCCAGCCACCAGATGACTTTCCAGCATCACCCCCATCAGCTGCTGGCAGCCGCCGCGCACCTGGTCGGCCAGTTCGCTTAGCACCTCCCCTTGGCGGCGGTAATCCTTATTGGAATTGCCGTGGCTGCAATCCACCATCAACCGGGACGGCAACTTCTCGGCCGCCAGGCTGCCGGCCGCCGCTGCGATCGCCTCGCGGTGATAGTTGCTGCCCTGCTTGCCGCCCCGCAGCACCAGATGGCCATCGGGGTTGCCGGTGGTGGATACGATCGCCGCCAAGCCCTCCTGGTTGATACCCAGGAAGTGATGGGGCCGGGCCGCCGCCTGCATGGCATGAATGGCCGTGCTCACGCTGCCGTCGGTGCCGTTTTTGAAACCGATCGGCATCGACAGGCCGGAGGCCATCTCCCGGTGAGTCTGGCTTTCGGTGGTGCGGGCGCCGATCGCCGTCCAGCTGATCAGATCGGCGATGTATTGGGGCACGATCGGATCCAGCAGCTCCGTGGCCGCCGGCAGGCCCATCTCGGCCACGTGCAGCAGCAATTCCCGGGCGAGGCGCAGACCCGTATTGATGTCGTAGCTGCCATCGAGATGGGGGTCGTTGATCAGCCCCTTCCAGCCCACGGTGGTGCGGGGCTTCTCGAAATACACCCGCATCACCAGCTCCAACTGCTCACAGTGGCGCCGTTGGACGCGGGCGATGGCGGCGGCGTATTCCCTGGCGGCGGCCACGTCATGCACTGAGCAGGGCCCAACGATCACCAGCAGGCGCTGATCCTGGCCATGCAGGATCGCCTGGATCCGCTGCCGGGCCTGCTGCACGGTGTGGGAAGCCGTCAAGGTGATCGGCAGCTCGCCATGGAGCACGGCGGGGCGCACCAGGGGCCTGGTTTCCACCACGTGGAGGTCGGAGGTGGTGAACATGGGCAGAGCCAGCTCGTTCGGGGCCAAATAACTAGCCTAGAGGGCCCAGGCCGCCAAGATCTGTCGATAGGGGCTCAGGCACAGCAGCAGTTCCAGGCCAATCACCGCGATCAGGGTGATGTAGATCCAGCGGCTGGCCTGCTCCCCCAGGGCCACCTTTGAGCCGATCAGGGCCCCCAGCATGCTCGCCAAGGTGAGCGGTACCGCCCAGGTCCAGGCCACCTGGAGCCGGGCCACAAACACCACCAGAGCCACCAGGCTGCCGGCAGCCCGCAACACGATCTTTACATGGTTGGCGCGGCTGAGTTCCTGGCGGCCAAACCAGGCCAGGGCCAGCAGCGTCATGGTGCCCGAGCCCAGCGAGATGAAGCCTGTCCAGAAGCCGATCGCCAGCATCACCAGATGCAACAGCGGCGTGAGCTGCAATTCGGCGGGGTTCTCCTCAGCGCGGATCCAGCGCTGAGGCCGCAGCAACAGCAACAGCAGCACTATCGCCAGGGAGGCGGCCACCGCCAACTGGGCACCAGCTGGATCCAGGCCGCTACCCACCAGCGCTCCCACCAGGGAACCCACCCCGATCGCGGGCACCAGCGCCAGGGCGGTGGCCCAGGGGATCACCCCGGCCTGGTGAAACTTCCAGGTGGCGGTGAGGGTGCTAATCGCCGCCGAGAGTCGATTGGTGCCGTTGGCCAGTTCGGCGGGAAGCCCCAGGGCCACCATGGCCGGCAGGGCCACCACGCCACCGCTGGCCGAAACCGTATTGATAAAGCCACCGGCAATCCCCGCCAGCCCTAGGCCAACCAATTGCAGGGGATCGGGAAACGCAACCAATGCGGATGGATGGGCGGATGGGTGGGCCGGCAGGCGGGCAGACAAGTAATCGCCATTGAACCGTAGTCGAATCGGGCGAAAACCGATCGGGCGGAGCGGGGGCCGCCCTCGCGGCTAAGAAGCCTGCCAATGGCCTAGGGCAAAGGCCAATAAATCAGGCGTAGGGCAGCATCTGCACCGGGATGCGAGGCACCGGGAAGCCATTGCTGCCGAGCACGTCGTAGATGACGCGGTTGGTTTCAAAGTAAACCTGCCAATAATGCTCGGTGTGGGCATAGGGCCTCACGGCCAGCCTCGGGCCGCGCTCATTAAATTCAAGCAGCTCCACATTTACGGGCTTACCAGGGTATTGATTGGGAACAGACTGAATGGCTTTCTTGAGCAGAGCAATCGCCTTGTCCAAATCTGCGGTGCTATCGAGCTGGGCAAATAAATCTACCCGACGAAAGGGGTGGGACGAATAGTTGACAATCGTATCTCCAAAGAACTTTGCGTTAGGCACGATATTCCGCAGGTTATCGGCGGAAAGAATAATAATTGCAAACATGCCAATCTCCTCCACGGTGCCAATAATGCCACCACCGCTCACGATATCCCCGACGCTCACCGGGCGGAACAGCTGCAGAAACACGCCGGCCGCAAAGTTGCCAAGCATGCCACTCCAAGCAGCACCAATTGCCACACCTGCGCCAGCCAGTAGAGCTGCAAAGCTGGCCGTCTGCACACCAAAGAAGCCCAGAATCGCCACAGCTAATATTACCCTGAGCACCGCTGAAACGATGTTGAGCAAAAAGCCGATCAAGGTGATATCAAGCTTGCCGATTGACATAGTCCGGCGCATGATTCGCTGCACCAGCCTGATCAGCCATCCACCGACAATCCAGAGCGCTATAGCGCCGATGATCTTAAAGACAAATGGAATAATTATTGAAGCCACGAGCCCGGAAACTGTTTGCAATGACAGCGCTGGCACGTCGATGGCGGCAAGCAGGGGATCCACGAAAATTTTGCTGAATGTGCCCGCATAATGCCAGCAAACGAGCTGCCTATCAGCAGCCCCAGCCAGGCAAGCCGCTAATCCTGACTGTCCACCAGAGCAGCCGCGCGATTCGATTCACCGCTGGGCACACCCAAGGGACTAGGACCTCGATCAGCCCTGGGGAGACTCTGGAGAACCGCGATTACCGCGAACCCACCGCTTGAAAAGCGTGGCGGCTGCAGGCCAGCATTGGCTGCGGCTGGGATTTTCCAGAGTCTCAACAGGGCGATGACCAACTATTTGGTTGATATAGCGAATTTGCGGATATGGCGAACTTTCCTGAACCCACTCAATTCAACTGACCAGACCGCGAGAGACGGGCCTGGGCTTGATCAATTGCAGCACCTGGGGTCCCTGGCTGTCGCGCCGGCGCTCACATTCCAGCAGCATCAGGATGCAGCGGCCAGCGGTCTCCAGATCACCCCGCTCAGCAGCGGCGCGGGCGACCTGATCATGGCGGAGGGCATCGGCTTCCAGCTTGGAGCGATTGTCAGCTGCGGAGCGACTGATGCCATTCAGGGGCTTGGTCAAAACGGCAGGCATAATAAATTTGGTTTACAGGAAATTTAAACATTCACCTAAGCAGGGGAATGCAATCAATGAGAGAATTCAGGCGAGAGGAAATCTAAAAATTACCTATCCCACCCCGGGGCTAGGGAGCGCCCAGTGCCGCAAAACTTCCCGGATCATCAGATCAGGGAGATTTGGGCTTTTTCCAGCTCTTCTAAATCTATAAGACATGGCGATAGTACCACAAGCCGATTAACCGTTTAGGTTCCCGGTTCTTCGCGGTTGCCTCCCAGGGCATTAATCTGGTGGCGCAGCTGCTCAGAACGCTGTAGATCCCCGCGAGTAAGGGCAACGGCCAGGGCAAACTGAAGTTTTTCCAGTTGGTGATCGCCTTCGCTGAGGCCCCGGTGGGCAGTACCGGAGCCAGCGGCGTTTGAGCCAGAACCGCCAAGGCCGGAGGAGCCGTGGCTACATCGGCCAGCGGAGCCCGCCTGGGATGGGCTACTGGCGCCGCTGGAGGCAGTGGTGGCGCCTAGGGGAGTGCCTCCGGCAGTACCACTAGCGGATGCTGTAATAGCAGCGGATGCGGTGCCAGTGGCAAATGCCTTGCCAGTGGCGGATTCCTTGCTAGTGGCAAATGACGTGCCAGTGGCAAATGACGTGCCAGAAGCGCAACCAGGGCCGCGGTGAGGCAGGGATGGGTAAGTCATGATTCCATTTCTTCCCATTCTGACACCGACCAACCGGAGCTGACGCTGCGGGCAAGTTGTGTGGCGTATTTCTGATGTCTTGGCCAGCTGGCTAGGAAGTCTCGTAAAAACCCTCATCGCGCCAACAGGAACGCTTTTGCAGCCATGGATCCCAGGGCTGCAGACCAGTAATCATGGCGGCGATCCAGAGCTCCCCTGGCCCATTGGTTGATTAAGCCATTAGTCAACCTTGATCTGCGGCAGCTCTGTCTGCAGCGGCTCTGTCTGCAGCTGCTTTGTCTGCAGCGGCTCTGTCTGCGGTTAGTCGGTCTACAGCTGCTCGGTCTGCCACTAATCGGGTGCGGCTAGTCGGGCGGCTGAACGGCGGGAAGGTCGAGTATCTGACGGCAATCGTCGAGAAGCCGGTCCACTTGATCCAGGCTGGCCAACTCGTTTGAATCCTGCTCCCGCGCCTGCGCCAGCTGGAGTTCCACAACGCCAAGGCGCTGCTCCAGGTTCACCAGCCGTTGGGAGAGGGCATGGATGGTCTCCGCCAGATCTTGGGTGTGCCGGGAGATCCGGAAGGACACCGATTCGGAAGCCATGGGCAACAGGCAGAGACACCGATGACAACACACTTACCCCCTGGAGCAGGGGTCTAGATACCTTAGGGAGCATTCCCGATCCTTCTCCGGCCATGGGCCCGCGCCGTTCTCGTCCAGCGCTCAGGTCTGCCTTGCTCAGGGCCACCTTGCTCGGGGATAGGTCGCCAAGGCGCGCCGCGCCCTGGCCCCTTGGCTTGGTATTGATCACTAGCGGCTATCTGGCCCTGGCTGCGGGCCTACCCGGGCGCGCCGCCGACAGCAGTGCCGGCGCCAAGGGTGCCCAGGTGTACTGCATCATGCGCAGCAACGGCAACAACCACCAGGTGAGCTGGGATGCGGCCTATGCGCTGATTAAACGCCAGAGCGCCAGCCTGTTCAAAACCTCCCCGGAGCACGGCGCCGTGATGATCACCGAAGCTGTAGTGCAAAGTCCTGGCACCTATCCCGATTGCGCCCGCTACCTCGGTGATCTCTACGCCAAACCCGCCACGACTGCGGTCGCGGCCCCCAGCCAGGAAAGCGGCGGCCAGAGCCGCAGTCAACTGCTGGGCTCCTAGGGCTGGGGGGCTGCTGGCGGTCCTGCCGCTGTTGGCCAGCCTGCCGCTGCTGTTAACAGCCTGCGACGAGGCACCCCTGCCGCAGCGGCAACTGCGCAGCGATGATTGCCTGAGGGAAGTGCGGCTGGATCGCTTAAAAGAGCAAATTCGGCGCTGTGATCAGGTGGTGGCGAGTTTTCCCACTAATCCCGCCCCCCTAAACGAGCGCTACCTGCTGCACAGCCTGGCCAACCAGCCCGAGGCGGCCTGCACCGACATCCAGCGGGCCCGGGTGTTGGCGGCCCAGGCTCGGCCTGGCAGCCTCGACCCCAGGCTGATGCTCGATCTGCGCCTGCGAGCTGAGCTCTGTGGCGGCCCCAAAAAGCCCAGCCGGCCCTAAAATTTTTAATTGTTATAAACAATTCACCACTATGAACTGCTCGCCGCTCTGAGCTGTTTAAAGTCCTGAGCTGTTTAAAGTCCTCAGCTGTTTAAAGCCCTGAACTGCTCACCGCCCTAAACGGCTCACCATTGGGCGAGCAGTTCGCGCACCATCTCCGGCAGCTGGCGGCGCTGCAGCTGCCGCCGCTTGGCCCCCAGCACCAGCTCGATGCGCTCGGCCTTGCTGGCGATCAAGCCGTCTACCAGCTGATCCACCACCCCTAGCTGCAACCAGTGGCAGCTGAGACTGCCCGCCATGCCAATGCGGTGGCAGCGATCCTCCGCCTGCTCGGCGTCACCGGGCGTCCAGGGACGCTCCACCAGCACCACATGGCGGGCCCGATGCAGGGTGAAACCCAGGCCGCCGGTGCCGTAGGTGGCGATCAACAGTGGCGTCTCGCCGGCTTGGAAGCGGTCCACCTGCGGCTGGCGCAGCGCTGGCGCCAAGGCGCCCGTGAGCAAACAACCGGCCGCGATCGGTGCCAACTGGCGCTGCAGCATGCCGGCGGTGTGCAGAAAGCTGCTGAACACGACGACCGCCTCCCCCTGCCGCAACAGCTCGCCCACCAGGTCACAGGTGGCGGACAACTTGTAGTCAGAGGCGATGCGGCGCAGGGCGGTGAGCACGGCCAGGGCCTCGGCATCGCGGCGCACCTCACCAAGGGCGGCGCGGCGGCGGTAGTCGTCCACAACGCGCTCCAGACGATGCTGAAAACCCAACCCCTCCGCCTCGCTGAGCTCCACCGGCAGCAGGCAGCGCCGCTTGGGCGGCAAGTCGAGACAATCCTGCTTGCGCCGATGCAACAGCAGTGGCCGAGTGAGCCGTTGCAATTCCTCCAAATGGCTGGCGCCATCGGCCTGCCAGCGCAGCCGCCCCCCCTGCTGACGCCAGTGGCCCTGACAAAACAACTCCTCAAAGGCCCGCTGATCCCTGGCCAGGGGGTGATCGATGGCGGCCAGCAGCGGCAACAGCTGCGCCGGCCGGCCGTTCTTCATCGGGGTGCCGGTCAACAGCCAAATCGCCCGCAGTCTTGGGTGGCGCGCCAGGCGCAACAGGGCAAGGCTGCGCCTGGTGTGGGCGTTCTGGGCATAGTGGGCCTCATCGGCAATCAGCACCGTGCCGGCTGGCGGCAGCTCCAGCGGTGGGCTGGCCCAGCTATGCAATTCAAGCCTCAAACCCAGGGCAGCCGCCTCTGCCCGCCAGTGGCCGTGGAGCCCCACCGGGGCGAGCACCAGCAGGCGACAGTCGGCCAGGCGCACCATGGCCCGGGCCGCCACCAGGGCCGAGAGGGTCTTGCCCAGGCCCATCGCATCGGCCAGCAGGGCGCCGCGGCGGGCCAACAACCAGCGCACCGCCGCCCGCTGGTGGGCATAGAGGCTGCGGCCATCGGCCAAAGGCAGCTCCAGCTGCGCCGCCGCCACCAGATCACGATGCGGCGGCAGCGGCGGCAGCGGCTGGCGCAACCAGGTGAGCCACTGCTGCAGCTCAGGTTCGATCGGGAAGCGACCCGCCAGCAGCTGGGCCAGCGCCAGGGCCGCCTCCAGGGGAAACTCCCAGCATTTAGCCGCCTGGCGCCACTGGCCCCGGGGCCGAATCGCCCGCAATTGGGCCCAGGTGACGGCGTCATAGGGCGATACCACCTCAATTCGGCCGCTGGCGCCCAGACGCAGCCGGCAGCACATGGGCAAACGGCAACCCTCGACACATTGACAGCTGGGCCACCTGGGCGAAACTGCCGCCAATCGAACCAGGCAAATGCAGGCCAGGGATGCGGTGTTCCTAGAGGACCTGTGCCCAAAACTGCGGGTGCGACGCTGGCGACAGTCGTTGCATCAGCTCACCGACCAGCGCTGCATCTACTGCGGCCAGCGCTCTGAATCGATTGACCACGTACTGCCCCAGAGCCGCGGCGGCCTGAGTGTCACCGAAAACTGTGTGCCGGCCTGCCTGGCCTGCAACGGCCACAAGGGGGACACCGACGTCTTCGTTTGGTATCGCAGCCAAAGCTTCTACGACCCCCGCCGGGCGATGGCGATTCGCGCCTGGAGCGACGGCGACCTGCGCCTGGCGATGCGGCTGCTGGAGTGGACGACACCCCAGCCAAACCCCGAGGCTCACCAAACCCGGCAGGCGGCCACGCCGTTATGGCGCTGGCAGATGGCCTCTTGATCGCGGGGTCGCTCCGGAGCCAGCAGCAGGGCCGCCAGGATCAACAGGGCAACCACCAAGGCGGATACCAGGCCATCGCCCGCCCCCAGCGACAGGGGCTCGGGGGGCCGCCGCTTCAGGCCCAGTCGCCCCCCGGCCGGGGGGCTCCAGCAGGCCAGCCGGCGCCGAGTAGGCCTGTAGTTGGCCAAGGGGCCGCAGCTGGGCTGGCGGCAGGATGACAGGGAGCCGCGAACCGTCGATCCAGGGGCAGCCACCATGGCCAAGGAGCAATTGTGATACAGGTGTACTCATGTTGAATCAGTCTGTCAACCCCGGCGGGCGACTGCTGGTGATTGGCGGCGGCTACACGGGCCAGCGTTTTGCCAGGGCCGCCAGCGCCCGGGGCCTGGCCGTGACCCTCACCCATCGCCCGCAGTCCAATGGCGAGCAGGTTGAAGGGCCAGCAAATCGGCCCTTGGCCGCCGGCGACTGGCTGGGCTTTGACAGCCGCCAGGGCCAGCTGCCCAGCGCCGAGCAGCTGGCGGGCACCACCCATCTGCTGGTGACGGTGCCGCCTGATGGCGGCGAGGGCGACCCCAGCCTGAGGCTGCTGGGGCCCCAGTTGCGGCAATTGCCGATCCGCTGGGTGGGCTACCTATCCACCACCGGCGTCTACGGCGACACCGGCGGCGCCTGGGCCGATGAGACCAGTCCAACGCTGGCCCGGCCCGGCCGCAGCCAGGCCCGCCTGCAGGCCGAACAGCAATGGCTGGCCAGCGACCTGCCTGTGCAAATCTTTCGGCTGCCCGCCATCTACGGCCCCGGCCGCAGCCCCTTCGCGGGCCTCCGCCAGGGCCAGAGCCGGCTTATCTACAAGCTCGGCCAGGTGTTCTGCCGCGTTCATGTCGACGACATCGTCGGGGCGCTGCTGCACTGCCTCGACCTGCCGCCAGAGCGGCGGCTGCCACTGCTCAACCTGGTGGACGACCGCCCCTGCCCGAGCAGCGAAACGCTCAGCTACGCCGCCTGGCTGCTGGGGCTGAAGCTGCCGGCGGCCGAACGCTTCTCAGATATCGCTGACGAGCTCAGCCCCATGGCCCGCAGCTTCTGGGCTGAAAACCGACGCGTCAGCAACCGCAGGCTCTGCCGGGAGCTGGGCTACGAGCTGCTCTATCCGAGCTACCGCCAGGGCTACCGCGCCTGCTTGCGAGAAGAGGGCGAAGCGCCAGCGGCGCCAGCACCGGCAGGCGGCCGACAGTCGCCCTTGCCACGGCCTGCCTCGGCGGGCACCACTTCCAGTGCCGGGCCCACACCCAGATCTCGCAGCATCACATCCCAGCGCAGCTGAAGCCAGCCGCGCCGCAAGCCGGTGCTCAACGCCAACAGCAAGCCCACGATCAGCAACCAGCGGATCATGCAGACAATGACCAGCGGCCAACCCCCATCCAACCCCAGCGAGCGGCGACTGGCGATCGCCCTGGGAGATCCGGCGGGCATTGGCGCCGAGGTGGTGCTCAAGGCCCTGGCCCGCCCTCGGCCCGAAACCGAGGCGCCCCTGCTGGTGGGCTGTCGCCGCTGGCTGGAGCAGAGCTATCTGCAATTGCGACGCCAAGACTGCGGTCCGCTGCGCGATCCGGCCGAACTGGAACTACTCGATTTGCCCCTGGAAAGGCCGATCGGCAGCGGTGAGGGCGGCGGCGCCAGCGGCGAAGCCAGCTTTAATTGGCTCACGGCAGCCACTGGAAGCGTGCAGAGCGGCCGCTGTCACGCCCTGGTGACGGCCCCAATCTCCAAGGCCCACTGGCATGCGGCTGGCCATCGCTATCCGGGCCAGACCGAACGCCTGGCGGAGCTCACCGGCACGGCCGAGGCCTCGATGCTGTTCACCGCCAAGGCGCCTGGGGGCGGCTGGCGCCTGAACACCCTGTTAGCCACCAGCCATATCCCATTGGCAGCGGTGCCCCAGAGCCTCAATGGCCCGCTTTTAGAGCGCAAACTGACGGTGCTGCTGGATTTTTGCCTCCGGTTTACCGCAGCTCCACAGCTGATCGTGGCCGGGTTAAATCCCCATGCCGGCGAGGGTGGCCAACTCGGCCGCGAAGAAGTCGACTGGTTAGAGGCCAGCCTGCACAGCTGGCAGAGCCGCCATCCCGCCGTTCAGCTACAGGGCCCCCTACCGCCAGATACCTGCTGGCTGAGCGCCGCCGCGGCCTGGCGGGGCGACTGCGGCGGCCCCGATGGCTACCTGGCGCTGTATCACGACCAGGGTTTGATCCCAGTGAAGCTGCTGGCCTTCGATGCCGCCGTCAACACCAGCCTGGGGCTGCCCTTCCTGCGCACCTCTCCAGACCACGGCACCGGCTTTGGCATCGCCGGCCGGGGCCTGGCCAGGGCAGAAAGCATGGCCGCCGCCCTGGAAACCGCCTGGAGCCTGGGATAGCGAAACCCAACTAACGGCAGGGACAGTGAAAAACCATAACCAGGGCGCTGGATCCCATTGGGCGGCAACAGATCCAAGATCCCAGGTATGAAAGCGGAATCTAATCAGCAGCAAAGCTGCGCAGAGGCAAATGAAGATGGCGATTTAAAAATAGCGATGAGCAATTTCCCGGCCATGCTCAATATCTTGGAATCGATTAAAGCGGCCGCAGGCGCAGGAGCACCTGGCCATACTCCACCGGTGTGCCATTTTCCACCAAGATCTCTACCACTTCACCGGCTAACTCCGATTCCAGCTCATTCATCAATTTCATCGCCTCAAGGATGCACACCGGCTGGCCAACCCCAATGCGGCTGCCCAGCTCCACAAACGGCGGATCATCGGGGCTTGGACTGCGATAGAAGGTGGCCACCATCGGCGCCGTGATCTCCAGCAGGTCGGTGCGAGAGCTGGCGGCCTGGGGGGGCGGCAGCGAGGGGGCGGCCGCCAGCGGCTGGGGAGCCGTGGCTGCGGCGGCGCTCAGGCCAACGGGCGGCGCCTGAACCATGGCCACCGCTGGAGCTACCCCTGGCAGGTTGCGACGCACCTCAAGACGAAAATCATCGCCCTCCAGCTTGAGCTCTTGAATATCGCTGTCGCCCAAAAGAGCGAGCAGTTTATGCAGCTGATCGTGATCAAGTTGCATGGCTATCAGTTCTCCCGGCCGAGATAGCTATCGTTACGAGTATCAATTTTGATCTTTTCGCCGATAGTAATGAATAGGGGCACCATCACCTGGGCACCTGTTTCCACGATCGCCGGCTTGGTGCCACCGGTGGCGGTATCGCCCTTGACGCCCGGATCCGTCTGGATCACCTGCAGCACCACCGAATTAGGCAATTCCACCTCCAGGGGCTTGCCATTCCAGGACACCACACTCACCTCCATACCCTCTTTCAGATATTTGCGACTGTCGCCAATCTGCTTGCCGGTGAGACGTGTTTCCTCGTAGCTGCCCATATCCATGAACACGTAGTCGTCCAGCTCCTTGAAGGTGTGCTGAAGGGTGCTTTTCTCGAGCACGGCCTGGGGCACCGTCTCGCCAGCCCGGAAGGTCTTTTCCACCACGTTGCCGCTCTGCACCGCCTTCAGCTTGGTGCGCACAAAGGCTGAACCCTTGCCGGGCTTGACATGCAGAAACTCCACGACTCGCCAGACCTGCCCATCCAGCTCGATCGAGGTGCCGGTACGAAAGTCGTTGCTGGAGATCATTCCGGCGGATCGGGGTCGCGGCGGATTGTAGAGCTGGCTACCGGCGGGGCTAACGGGGCATGGCCCAAGGCGGGATCAGCTGTGGCATCATCCGGCCGATGAGCGTGGTCGCACCATGGCGCTGCACAGGCTGGATCGAGCAATGCGACTTGCCTTGAAGCAACCTGCCATGAAGCGAAAAGAGCCGCAGCTAACCGGCCCAGGCGGTCCAGTGCCCAGAGGCCCAGTGCCCAGAGGCCCAGCGCCCAGAGGCTCACTGTCCAGCCGGCCCCTGGCCAGCCGCCCGCTGTGGAGCCGACTGCTGGCTGCGGTCGGGCTGCTGCTGGCCCTGCTACTGGCCGCCCCCGGCGCCTGGGCGGCCCTGCCCCAGGGCAATGCCGTCACCGATCCGGCGGCGATCCTGCGCAATGCCCTACCGATCAAGGCCCCCGAGCTCCAGGGCCTGCAGCATCGCCTGGAGGCCACCGGCGACGACCTGCGGGCCAAGCGCTGGAATGCCCTGTCCAGCTCGGTGCAAAGGGTGCAGTCTCAGCTGGCCACCAGGCGGACGGCCCTGCTGGCCAGCTTCCCGGCCGAGCTGCAGGGCCAAATCGAACCGCTGCTGGCCCAACTCAACGAGCAGCTGCAAACCCTGGCCAGCGCCGCCGCGGGCCAGCAGCGCGATGACTTCCTCGCCGCCCGCCGCCAGGCCCTGGACACCATTGGCCAGGCGGAAGATTTGCTGGTGGGCGACTTCCCGTTCCAGATCCCGGCCGAATTTGATGCGTTGCCGCGACTGCTGGGGCGGGCCACGGTGCAGCTGAACACCACCAAAGGTGAGTTGATCGCCGTGGTGGACGGCTACAACGCACCGCTCACCGCCGGCGCCTTCGTGGACCTGGTGCAGCGGGGCTTCTACGACAAGCTGCCCTTCACCCGGGCGGAAGACTTTTACGTGCTGCAGACCGGCGATCCAGCGGGCCCGGCGGTGGGCTACACCCCCGCTGGCAGCTCCACTGAACGCAGGGTGCCGCTGGAAATCAAGGTGCCAGGCCAAGCTGCCCCCTATTACAACCAAACCTTCGAAGATCTGGGCCTGTTCAAGGCCACCCCCAGCCTGCCCTTCGCCACCCTGGGCACCCTGGGCTGGGCCCATTCCGATGAGCAATTAGACGACGGCTCCTCCCAGTTTTTCTTCTTCCTCTATGAAGCCGAACTCACCCCCGCCGGGCTCAACCTGGTGGATGGTCGCTACGCCGCCTTCGGCTATGTGGTGCAGGGCTTTGATGTGCTGGAGCAGCTTGGCGTCGACGACGGCATCATCAGCGCCAAGCTGATCGACGGGGCGGAGCATCTGGTGCCCCACGGCTGATAATTACTGGACATAGTGATCCCTGTTAGTGACAGCTGAGAATGACCTCAAAGACTGACCGCTGAGACCGCTGTATTTGAGACCGCTGCAGTAATGCCAGAGCTACCCGCCTCTCCCACCCTGGCGGAGCTGGGAGAATGGGAGCTGATTCGCCGCCTCGGGCGGTTTGCGCCCCCCGCTCAATTCCAGGACGACGCCGCCCTGCTGCAGCCCTGGCCTGGCTGCGAACTGGTGGTGAATACCGACGTGCTGGTGGATGGGGTGCATTTCAGCGATCTCACCACCGAGCCGGAGGACGTGGGCTGGCGGGCCGCCGCCGCCAACCTCTCCGACCTGGCAGCCATGGGCTGCCGCGATGTGCTGGGCCTCACGGTGGGCCTGGTGGCGCCGCCAACCACCCCCTGGAGCTGGGTGGAGGGGGTATATGCAGGTTTGACGGCAGCGCTGGAGCGCTACGGCGGCGTGCTGCTGGGGGGGGACTGCAGCACCGGCGTCCAACGGCTGCTGGCGATCACCGCCCTAGGGCGGCTGGAGCGCGGCCAGGGCCCGCCAGGCAGCCACCAAGCTGGAACTGGTCGCCCCAGCAGCGCCGGGCCGATTCGCCGCGGCGACGGCCGACCAGGCGATCTGCTGCTGAGCACCGGCCCCCACGGCCTCAGCCGCCTGGGGCTACC
>DGYA01000104.1:28533-28702 GCA_002396505.1 Cyanobacteria bacterium UBA5018
ATCAGCCGCCTGGGGCTAGCCCTATTGCAGCAGGGCAGCGGCGGCAAGTTTTCCAATCTAGTGGGCAGCCAGCTGGCCGCGGCTGCGATCAAGGCCCACCGCCGGCCGATCCCCCGCTTTGATGCCCTGGCGGCTCTAGCGGCCAGCCGGCCAGCTGGCTGCAGATCGG
>DGYA01000036.1 GCA_002396505.1 Cyanobacteria bacterium UBA5018
GGCCCGCGGCTGTCTGCGCCCCGGCGTGGGGGCCGCCGGCGGCAACCGCTGGTACCTGCCGGATCGGCGCAGCGGAGCGGGCATGGTGCGGGCGATCTGGAACGGCGGGGCGCTGGTGCTGATGACCCTGTTCGGCATCCCCTGGGGCGGCAGCCTGGCGGTGCGCCGCCAGCTGATCGAGCCGAGCGGCTGGCGCGATGTGCTGGAGCGCAGCCTCTGCGAGGACACCGCCTTGACCACGCCGCTGCGGCGCAGCGGCTGGCGCTTTCGCTTCGGGCCGGAGCTGATTGCGCTCGACCGCGACGACAGCATCGCCCTGCGGCCGCTGGTCCGTTGGATCACCCGCCAGCTGCTCACCGCCCGGCTGCACCATCCCGCCTGGCCACTGGTGGCTCTGCACGGTCTGGGCACCAGCCTGCTGCTGCTGAGCGCGGTGCTGGTGGTGCTGGGCCTGCTGCTGAGCGGTGATCCCGCCGGCGCCCTGCGGCTGACGCTGGTGCTGCTGGGCTACGAGCTGGGCTGCGGGCTGTTGCTGCTGGGGATTCAGCGGGTGGTAGCGGCGGCGATTCCGCTGGATCAGCGGCTGCCGCTGGGGCTGTGGCTGCGCTGGCTGCCCCTGGCCCAGCTCGTGTACGGGATCGCCACGCTGCGGGCACAGCTGGCCCGGCGGGTGGAGTGGAGCGGTGTGGTGTACCGGGTGGTAACTCAGGGCCGGGAACGGGGCGTGCAGGCTGTGGGGGTTGAAGCGGTAGCGAGCTAAAGCGGTAGCGAGCTAAAGCGGTGGCGGGTGAAGCGGTGGCGGGTGAAGAGCTGGCTGCGAACCAGTGCTGAGCTCAGGAGCGCAGCATCAGCCGTTTGAGCACCCGCATCGATTCGAGCAGGTTCTCCTCGCTCAGCTCGTAGTAGGTGGCGCGCAGGAATCCCGGCAGCTCCGGCTCGATAGCGATCTGATGCTCCAGCCGGATGCCGCCGGGAACGGGGATGATCGTCCAGCTGCCGCTGAGGCTGCGGATGCGCTCGCCGCTGATCAGGCTGTAGGTGAGCTTCTGCGGTGCCGTCTCCTCCAGCCTGAGCAGCGCCTTGATCGGCAGCCCGAAGGTGTAGGCGGCCTGGTAGGTGTGGGCCAGCTCCAGCTGGCGCCCGTTGCGGCCGATCACCCGGGCCTGTTTGATATCTGGCATTACGCCGACCAACGCTTCGTAGCTGGTGAGCACCCGCCAGGCCTGCTGCGGGCTCACCGGTACCACGATCGTGGCGCGGTAACGGCCGCGGCTGCCTGAGAGCTGCTGGGCCGCGGCGGGCAGCAGCGGCGGCGCTGAAGCCAGCAGGACCCCCAGGCTCAGCCCCAGAATGGCTCGGGTGCTCGGCAAGGAGCGTTGGCATGACAGCTGAGCCCAGTCTCGCCCCCCAGCGGCGGGTGTATTTCCTGAGCGGCTTCGATCCCCGTGGGGGGGCTCACTATCACCGCCTGTTCGCCGAGCAGCTCGATCGCTACGGCCACGCCAGGGGCCGCCTGCTGCAGCTGGGTGGGCGTCGCGGCCGCGGAGATGGACTGCTGAGCCGCTGGCCGATCCGGGAGGGGGAGGCGCCTCGGCTGGAGCTGGCGTTTCTGCACTGGGATGACATCGCCCGACGCAATTGGCCGCGGCAGCCCCTGAAGCTGATCTGGGAGGGCTTGGGGATCTATCGGTGGTATCTGTTCGGTGGGGGGTTCCGCCGCATCGTCCGCTGGTCGCCCAGCGTGGCCCTCTGTGGGCTTTATCCGTGGCTTTTTCTTTGCCTGGCAGTGCTGGCCGCTGGGGCCGTGGCTGGCATGGTGGAACTGCTGAGCTCGGCCGTGGCGATGAATGCCGCCGTGGTGCACGGTCTGGCCCTTGTTGGGGCGATGTTGCTGCTCTGGCAGGCCTGGCTGCTGGCGGATGCTCTCGGGGTGGTTTGGCTGTTCCGCTCGATCCGCTTCACCCATCAGCTCGGCAACGCCCGTGATCAGGAACTGCGCCAGCGGGTGCGGCAGCTGGCCCGGCGCCTGCTGGAGCTGGAGCGGCAAGCCCCCGCGGCGGAGCTGCTGCTCGTGGGCCATAGCTCCGGCTCGTTCGTGATGGCGATGCTGGCGGCGGAGCTGCGCCGCCAGCCGGAGTGGCAGCAGCTGTTGCCGCGTCTGCGGTTGCTGAGCCTGGGCCAGAACCTGGCCAACCTCGCCTTGCACATCGGGGCCGGGAAGTTTCGTGAAGATCTGATGGAGCTGGCGGCAGAGCCTCGACCTGCCTGGCTGGATATCACCTCCCGTGACGACTACCTCTGTTTTGCCGGCGTGGATCCCTACCGCAGCTGCGGGCTGCAGCTGCCGGAGGGTGCTCCTTTTCCCGAGCTGCGCCTGATCGATCTGGCCCGGCCCCGAGGTATTGCCGGCTGGTGGCAGCTGATGGGCTGTCAGTTCGATCTGCATTTCGATTACCTGCGCAGCCTCAGCGGGCCTGGCGCGCAGTTCAACTGGTGGGCGCTGCTGCTGGAGCCTGACCATGGCTGAGCCGCCCATGGCGCCGCCGCAACCGCCGCAACCACCGCAGCCGCCGGTGTATCCACGCCCCGAGCCCTACACGGCCAACGTGCTGCGGAGACTGCGACGGGGGTTGCGCTCCTGGTTCGGGCTTTTGAACGAATGGGATTTCCGCGTGCCGCTCGGCCGGATCGATGTGCTGGGCCGGCCGCTGTTCCTGGTGAGTGATCCGCCATTGGTGCGTCAGCTGCTGGTGGATCAGGTGGATCGCTTTCCCAAACATCCGTTCACCCTGTGGCTGCTGGAGCCGCTGATCGGCCGCGGCATCTTCTCGGTGAACGGCGCGGAATGGGCGCGTCAGCGGCGGCTGCTGGATCAGGCCTTCCAGGTGGCCCAGTTGCGCCAGGTGCTCCCCCAGATGCAGGGCGCTATTCAGGCGCTGGTGCAGCGCCTGGAGCTTGCCGGTGAGGGATCGGTGGACATCGAGGCGGAAATGACCCTCGTCACCGCCGACGTGATCGTGCGCACGATCCTGAGCCGGCCCCTGGAGGCGGCCGAGGCGGCCGATATTCTGCGCTCGTTTCAGCGTTACCAGCAGCGTGCCGGCCAGGCGCTGGTGCTGCGCCTGCTGCAGTTGCCGGGAGCGCTACTGCAGCGCTATCTGGCTGGCCATGCGGGCACGATCCGCGGCTGGATAGCGGCGGTGATCGAAGAGCGGCTGGCGGCGCCAGCCGGGTCGGAGCCACCGCGGGATCTGCTGCAGGCGCTGCTGGAGGCGCAGGATCCCGAAACCGGCAGCAACTTCAGTGCACAGGAGCTGGTTGATCAGGTGTGCACCCTGTTTCTGGCGGGTCATGAAACCTCCGCCAGCGCTCTGGGCATGGCCTGCTATTTGCTGGCTCAGTTCCCCGAGGCCCAGCAGCGGTTGCGCTTGGAGGTCCAGGCCGCCCTGGCTGGGCAGGAGCGGCCGCTGGAGTTCGATGATCTGCGCCGCTTGCCTTACGGCACGGCGTTGTTCAACGAAACGCTGCGGCTCTACCCACCGCTTAGCTTCTTCATCCGCGAGGCTGCAGCCGATGGTGCCCTTGGCAAGAGCCGTTGTCCATTGGGTGCCCTGGTTGCGATTTCACCCTGGGTGATCCAGCGCCATGAGCAGCACTGGAGTGATCCGCAGGCGTTCCGGCCGGAGCGGTTCCTGGCGGAGTGCGCTACGGCCCAAGAGCGGGCCTGGGCCAGGGATGCTTGGTTGCCCTTCGGCCTGGGGCCGCGCAAGTGCCCCGGAGCGGCCTTTGCCCTGCAGGAGGCCCTGCTGGTGTTGGCGGAACTGGTGCGGCGCCAGCGGTTGCTGCCGGAGCCGGGGCACAGTCCCGATCTGGTGGGCCGGCTGACGCTGCGCTCGCGCAACGGCATCCGGCTGCGGTTGGAGCGATTGTCTAGAAGCTGACCACCAGCCGTCCGCCGAGGCGTGCCTGGCCGGCGTCAAGCAGCTGGCCCATGTCGAGCAGGCCGGCGGCGTTGCTCACATAGACATCGAACTGGACGGATTTGCTGGCCAGCCAGCGCAGGGCGAGGCTGGCGTTGCTCTGGCTGAGGTCGCTGCCGACGAGGTTGGCCTCGGGGATCAACTGGAAGCTGCGGCCCAGTTGGATGTTGGCGCCGAGGCCGATGGCCCAGGGTGTGTCTACCCCACTCCAGGCGAGCTTGGGGTTGAGCTGCAGGGCGAGGCTGGGGCTGGCCTCCCAGGTGGAGATGGATTCAGCGAACAGATAACCCTGGCCACTGCCTGGTGGGTATTCGCGGCCGAGGCTGATGCGACCGCCAACCCAGATCGGAAAGCCGCGCAGGGGGCTGAGGATGACGGCCTTGCCGCCGAAGCGCCACTGGGGTGCTCGGTCGTTGGCGTAGGTGTCGGCGAGGGCTGTGCTCTGGGGAACGTTGTTGAACGCCCCGCCCTTGAACAGATCGAGCTGGAGGATGTTGGAGATCGAATAGCCGGCGTAACCGAAGACATTGCCGCTGCTGTCGGCATTGGCCCAGAGTTGGGTGGTGCCGTCGGGCGGCACCAGGGCGGTGTTGACGGTGAGACCGCCGCTGGCGAGGGAACGCTGTCTTGGGCTGAGCTGGGGTTGGGGGGTGTCGGGGGCGGCTGGTGTGTAGGCGAAGCGGGCGAAGTAGCCGAGGCGATTGCTGGAGGGCAGGGCGAGCAGGGCGGTGGCCGGCGTGGCCCCCCAGCCGTTGGTGAGGGTGCCCTCCAGGGCGATGCGGGGGTTGAGGGCCCAGTTGAGGCCGGCCGTGACGATCGGCACGCGGCTGTAGACGAGATCAGCGTTGAAGCTGTTGCTGCCGGGCCCGAGCGGCAGCAGGGCGGAGCTGAACAGGCTGAGCTGGCGGCTGGGTTGCCAGCTGATGCCGCCGCTGATGAAGGCGTTGTTGCCGTAGAAGCTGCCGGCGCCGCCCTGGCCGGCGCCCTGGCTGGCGGGCAGGAAGCTGATTCCCGGGCTGAAGCTGAGCTGCCACTGGGGGGCTGCCTGCCAGGTGAGGGGCAGGGCGAGGGAGCCCACGAGATTGCGTGTGTAGACACGGCTGCCGGAGCTGTTGAAGATGTTGGGGCTGGCGCTGTCGTTGCCTTTGCAGGAGAAGCTGTCGCAGCCACCGCTGCCCACGTTCCAGGTCTCGAGGGAGCCGGCGAGGCCGAGCTTCCAGGCGCTGGTGTTGAGCAGTTGCCACTGCAGGGCGACGCCGTAGCTCTCCCAGAAGTTGGCGGGCGGGCTGGAGCGTCCGCTGATCGGTGCGTAGAGGGGGTCGTCGGCGTTGGCGTAGAAGCCGGAGAGCTGCAGCTGATCGGTTAGGCCTGCATCGATGCGCAGGGAGTAGTTCTGGTTGCCGGTGCCGCTGGCGGAGCCGCCGCTGAAGGGTGAGAGGGTGAAGCCACTGATCTGGCCCTGCTGCTCGCCGAGCTGATTGGCGGTGGGAACGGCGGGGCCGAGGCGCAGCAGCGGCGGGTAGTCGGCGGGCAGCGGTTCGAGGCCGTTGAGCAGATCGGCGGCCTCTGCGGCGCTGAGGGGGGGCTGGAGGCGGTCGGTCGCGCTGGCGGCCGGCGTGGGGCCTGCAGGCGCTGGTGCCAGCAGCGATTGCTCGGAGGGAGCCAGGGGTTCCCAGATCACGCTGGCGGCACCGCCCGGCACCCCTGTTGCTTCTGGCAGCGGTTGCCACTGCACTTCCGGGGTTGTGCTGCCCGGGTTGGCTGTTGGCAGGGGTTGCCAGCTGGGTCCACCGCTGGGCGAGGCGCTGCTCAGCCGCGCCCACTGGGTCTGGGCTGCGCCGGCCAGCGGCAGCAGGGGAAGAAGCAGCGGCAGGGAAGCGGCGACGAGGGCGCCGCGCCACTCAGGCCGCACCGGTGGCATCCAGCAGCAGCCAGCCGGTGATGGGCCGGCCCTGCAACTTCAGCTGCTGGCGCAGGCTGGCCAGTTGGCGGCGGGTGGCGGCACCGGCACTGGTGATCAGCAATTGATGGTCGCAGTCGGATGCGGCCACCAGATCAGCGCTGCACTGGAGCTCGGTGTGGGGCATGGCCTGGCGCAGCTGCTCGAGCAGCTGCGCCAGGGCCGGCGTATCGGCGGCGAGGCCCACGGGGATCAGGGCCACGCGATGGCTGCCGGCCAGGCCGCTGCGGGCCAGCAGGGCCAGGCGGCCGGTGAGCGCTTCCGGGTCGCCTGGGTTGAGCTGGGCCAGCAGCGGGCCAGGCAGCAGCTGTAGCAGTTCCTCTTCGCTGTAGACGCGGCCGCTGCGGCGGTCCGCCACGAGGGCGGCACCGCTGCCGAACACCAGGCCGGCCAATAGGCCGAGGGCCATGATCCGCCCCTTGCGCGGCGCCACCGGCTTGTCGAGCAGGGTGGGGGTGGAGATCAGCTCCCAGGGATCGCTCTGCTTTGCCTGCTCCAGCTGGGCGAGCTGCAGCTGGTTCTCCAATTCCGCCAGCGTTCTTTCCTCGCGAAGGGCCTGGCGTACCAGTTCACGGTGGCGCAGCACCACCTCGTTGGGGCGGGATGCGGATTGAAGCGCGGCTCTGGCTGTATCGAGTTCACCCTGCAGCAGGCCGATGGTCTGGCGGTTGAGGGTGTTGATCAGGCTGAGGCGCTGACGCTGCAGATTGCGCACCAGCTCATCGTTGTCGCGCAGGCGGCTGCGCAGGTCGCTGAGGCGGACCTCGGTGGCCTGGTACTGCTTGTAGAGCTCGTCGTTGGCCTTGAGCTGAGGAGCCTGGAAGAGCATGTTGCCGCCGCTGGAGCGGGCCTGGGCGAGCTGTTGCTCCAGCAGCAGCACCCGCGCCTGGGCCTGCTGACGGTTGGCCTCGACGGAACCACCGCCTCCTGCACCACCGCCTCCTGCACCACCGCTTTTTTCCGCAGCGGCGGGCATGCCATCGTTCAGCCCCAGCCCGTGGCTGAGGGCGTAGGCCTGGGCCCGTCGCATCGAGGCCTCGGCCTTGGGCTCGACCGCTTTAGTGCTCTGGCGTAAGTAGGCGACTGCATTGGCGATGTCGCGGCGCCGGTCGCGGCCGGAATAGGTCTGGTAGGCGCTGGAGATGCGCTCGATCACCGGCAGCACCAGGGATCTGTCGGTGTCGGTATAGGCGATGTTGAGCACGGAGGTGCCCTTCTCGAGCTTCACCGTGAGGTTGTCTTTGCGCCAGTCGCTGAAGCGCATGTCGTCCACGTTCTCGCCGGCGCGCTGCTTGCTGGTGCGCACGAAGTCGTAGATCGGCTTGAGCACCGAGGGACTTGCGAGCACCTTTACTTCGGTCTCGAGGCTGTCCTTGCCGCCGCTGCCGCCGAGGCCGGCCAGGCCGGCCAGCATCGGGTTGGCAGCGGCCAGCTGGGCCAGGCGGCCGCCGCCGCCCTGCTCACTGGCCAGCACGATCTGGAATTCCCCCTCCCACACCGGCTTGCTGAGGAAGGCGTACAGACCGGAAAGCAGCAGCGTGCCGCCGGCCACCCGGGCGATCAGGCGCCAGCGGCGCTGCAGGGCGGCCGCCAGCTGGCGCAGATCGATTTCGTCGTCTGCGCTGGCCGCATCAGGCTGGGCCGGCAGGGAGGGGGCGGTGGGGGTGGTGGTCATCAGGGTCTGAACAGGCTGTAGACCGAATAGACACCCACAAATGGCCCGGTGAGTTCGTTAAGTACGCCCACCGCGGCGGATAGAGCGCTGTCCTGAACACGGATGATGTCGCCGGCCATCAGGATCGGGTTGGTGGGGCTGCCGCTGGCGGCGCCGGGGCTGTAGCTGAACAAGCGCCGATCGATCTCGCCCTCGCGGGTGAAGCGCACGAACTCCACCTTGCCCTTCAGCAGCTGCATTCCACCCGCCAGGCTGATGGCCTGGGTGAGGGTCGATCCTTGGGGCATGGTCACTCCGCCGGGGGTTTTCACCCGGCCACTCACATAAACCTGAATGAACTGGGGGCTCAGGTTGGTCTGGCCGGCCTTGAGCAGCTGCTCCCGCAGCACCACCGGGCTCTTGCCCACGCTCACCACATCGCCGTCGAACAGGCGGATGTTCTGGGATTCGTCGCCGTCGGTGATCAGTGAGAGGAAGTTGAGCTTGGCGCGGATGCGACCGCCGCCGCTGCTGAGGGGCTGGCGGCGGGTCACCTGCACCTGGGAGAGGTCGGAGAAGGGGGTGATGCCCTGGGCTGTGCGGATCGCGTCGAAGACGGTGGGGAATAGCGTGCTGGAGCTGCTGCCGCCTGTGATCGAAGACCTGGTGGTGGTGGTTCCCTGGCCCAGGGCCGTTGAGCCCGTGGCTACGTCCTGCTGGGCTTCGCTGGAGCTCTGGTCGGCGTCGATCGCCTGGACGCCAGATAGCGTGTAATACCCAGGCCGGCGCACCTCGCCGCCTACATAAATGCGGACGGGCCGATAGCCCATGGGCCGAATGTAAATCTGCGGGCTTCTCACATAGGCCCGAAACTGCTGGGTGAGGAATAGGCGCAACTCCTCCACCGTGAGACCCTCCACGTAGAGGGCACGCACCCGGGGGAGGTACAGGGTGCCATCCGGCCCGATCGCAAAAACTCCGCTGAGCTCGGGGATGTCGAGCAGCTCTATCTGCAGGCTGTCGCCGGGGCCGAGGATGTATGTGTCGTAGACCACCCGGCTGCGCTGAGTTGGCGCGGCTTGGGCCCCTAGCTTTTGCTGCGGCGGGCTCGCCATGGCGGCAGGGCCGCCAGCCAGGCTCGCCATCAGGCCCAGGGTCGCAGCAATCGCGAAAGGTCTTGGGATGGTGAAGAAGCCGCAATTCGGCCGCAAGATCCTAATGCCGCAGCGACGCAGCACAGGTGCCGCGGTGGTCGCCCGGCGTACTGGATCGCAGCACGCAAGAGCCCGCGCTCTGCTGGCGGCATCTATGCCAATATTGTTGGGGCTGTCGAGGTAGTTGAGCGCTAGTTCCTACCCGTGGCTCCGCATACGCCACCCGTGTGACTGAGTCGCCTCCCCCTGAACCCAAGCTCTGAATCACCCTCTGGCATTTATGCCCAACTGCCCTGATTACTGGTATCACCGGCGAAGATGCGCATCTATCAGGCCAGCACCAGTGAGTTCTACGGCCTGGTGCAGGAGAGTCCCCTGAAAGAAACCAAGCCCTTCTACCCGCGCAGCCCCAAGGGGTGGCCAAGCTCTATGCCTGCCCGATCACGGTGAACTACCGCGCGGACTGGGGCATGTACGCCCGCGATGCCATGCCGTTCAATCACAAATCACCGCAGCGCTGCGAAACCTTCGTGACGAGCAAGATCACCCTCTCGGCGGTGGCCGCCGCCGAAGGCCATTGCTGATAGCAGAAGATATCTGCTGGCAGCAGCGATTCAGCAATTACGATCCCGCTGGCCGAGGTCCTGATCAGCACGCTGGCAGCGTTCCGCGCCCAGCCATGATGTTCCTGGTGAACGGCCTCCGTCGGCGCTGGCCACGACGTATTGCCGCACGTCTTACACTGGTAAGCCGCTGCGGGTAGACGGTATGGATGCGCTGCTCACCCTGTCATCGAAGGGGCAGCTGGTGATTCCGGCACGGTTGCGTCAGCTGTTGGGGCTCCAGCCCGGCGATCGGCTGGCGTTGAGCCTTGAGGCTGATGGTTTGCGTCTGATTCCTCAGGATCCTGCCAAGACCAGCTCCGCCCACGCCTTGATCGGCTGCGCTGGATACCAGGGCCCGCCATTGGCCTTGGAGCAGATGGATCCAGCACTCTTTGCCAAGTCATGAGCTTGCCTGTGGCGCTCGACACCAACGTGCTGGTGCGCCTGCTGGTGAACGACGATCCGCTCCAGGCTCAGCAAGCGGCAGCTCTGATCGATGCCAGTTCGGCGTGCTTCGTGCCGATCACCGTGGCTCTGGAGCTGGAATGGGTGCTGCGTGGGGCTTACAAGTTGCCTCGGGATGCGGTGATCGCCGCGTTTGATGGGCTGCTGGCAATTTGCCATCTCCATCTTGAGCAGGAAGATCTCGTCAGGCGGGCTTTGGATTGGCACCGTCAAGGGCTTGACTTTGCCGATGCTCTGCACCTGGCTCGCAGCGAGGGTTGTGGAGCCCTGATCAGTTTCGATCGGCAACTGGCCGTGTTGGCTGGGCAGCTGAACCTTCAGCCAGCAGTCAAGTGCCCTTGAGGCTGGATGGACTGCTGGCGACCTGGCGGGCGGGGAACGGCCGATTCACCACTGTTCAGGATTCTGTAACCAGGCCGGTTCGGATGCGTTTATAGCTTCATGGTCACGGAGATGCGCTCTTTGCTGGTTCCTCCTCGAAGATATCGATCGAGGCTGGCTGCAACGCACTGCGGTGGATGGTGCCCGCCTTGCCGAGGCAACGAACCTGATCGCGCGTTATCCAGAACACCCGCTACGTCCGCCCAATTCGCCTGGAGACCGTGTTCGAACTGGTGCTCCATCGAACGACTGGGGCTTCCGGTGGCCTGCTGGAAGCGGATGGGAATTAACCCAAGGACTTAGTAGAGGAGCTTCCCCCTGAGCCGCCACCGAAGCGCAACGCGCACAAGGCTCTGCAAGGGCCGCAGCCGCGTCCCCCCATCCGGGCGATGGCTGGCTGGTTCCACCCTCTCCGCAGCTGCCTCCACCGAATCCGAGCCCTTCGGTTCAGAGGAGCTGTCGCTGGTGCGCATGAATTTCAGCGCCAATCCGCAGATCAAGCCCACTATCCAGAGAGCTGCTGCGTTGGCGGGCCTCGATGACTCTTCCTTCACGATGCAGGCGGCCTATTAGGCTGCCTGTGCCGTGATCAGCGCCCATGAGCGGACGGAGTTGCAGGGGATTGACCATGCCGTCATTCTTCGCGGCCCTGGATCAGCCGGCGGCAGCCACACCGGCCTTGAAGGCAGCCTTCCAGTGGCATCAGCGCACTGCCGTGCTGCGTTGAGCAGCTTCGACGCAGCAGCAATTGGTGCGGCTTTGATATCACTTCTTCTATGCTGATTCGCCTGCCCTGGCTGTTCACCCGGCGCCGTCTGCTGCTGGCTTTGCTACTGGATTGCAGCCTGTTTGTGCTGCTGTTCACTGGCTGGTTTCAGTTGCGCTTTGGCAGCTGGCCCTCGTTCTTCATGCCGCTCACCTGGCTGCTGGAGTTCTGGCTGCTGTGCAGCTATGTGCTGGGGCGCTACTACGACCAGGAGGAGCAGACCTCCGCCGTCGCCCTGAAGCAGCTGGTGCGCACGCTGCTGACGCTGCTGCTCAGCACCGCTGTTTATCTGGCTTATCTCTGGCTCACGGCGATCGGCGCCGCTCCAACGGACTCACGCAGTTTTTTGCTGCCCTTCCTGCTGGCGCTGGCTCTGGGCAGTGGCCTGGTGCAGTTCGGTTTGAACATCCTGCTCCGGCAGCGTTTTACAACCAACGATTGCTGGGTTGTTCAGGGTTCCGCGGGCTTCCGACAGCGCCTGGAGCGGGAGCTCGCCTGGGGCCGCCAACCGGTCCGCCTGGCCGAAGCGGCCCATCCTGCCGAGCGTTTTGTGGTGGAGGATTTCACCCTGCTGCACCCCGAGCAGCAACAGCACCTGTTGCTGCGCCAGGCCGAGGGTGCGGCGGTGGTGTCGACCTTGGGTTGGTGTGAGCAGGTGCTGCAGCGCTTTCCGCCGAATCTGCTGCACACGGCCGACCTGTTGCGGGGCGAATTTGTGGCGCCCCATGGATCGCTGCAGAAGCGGCTCAAGCGGCTGGGGGATGTGTTGGTGAGCGGCCTGCTGCTGGCGCTCACGGCGCCGCTGCTGCTGCTGGCGGCCCTGTTGATCCGGCTGGAGGACCGCGGCCCGGTGTTCTACGGCCAAGTGCGCAGCGGCCTGGCTGGGGAGCCGTTTCAGGTGTGGAAGCTGCGCAGCATGCGCGTGGATGCGGAGGCGAGCGGGGCCCAGTGGTCCGGCCGGGGGGATCCCCGCATCACCCGCATCGGCCAGCTGCTGCGTGTCACCCGCCTGGATGAACTGCCGCAGCTGTGGGCGGTGCTGCGGGGCCAGATGAGCCTGATCGGGCCGCGGCCCGAACGACCGGAGATCGAGGTGGAGCTGGAACGGCAGATCCCGCACTATCGGCTGCGCCACCTGATCCGGCCAGGGCTGAGCGGCTGGGCCCAGGTGAACTACCCCTATGGCGCCAGCCTGGCGGATTCAGTTAACAAGCTCAGCTACGACCTTTACTACTTACGCAATTTTTCGTTCTGGCTGGATCTGTTAATACTGGTTAAGACGATCCGCCTTGTGTTTAACGCGAAAGGCTCAATTGCCCAGGCACAATGGTAGCGCAAGCCATGGCAAAACTCTCCACCATCACCGGAATTACCTGGCAAGACGAGATCCATTTGGCCAAGCCGGCGCTGTAGATAGAGCGCTCCGAGTACGGGAGCAAACGATGAATTTGTAGCTTCAACTTCAATCAGACCGATTACCTCTATCAGGATCCCCACGAGAACAACCCGCGCCTCGCCCTGCATTACGGTAACCTCACCGACAGCACCAAGCTGATCCGTATCGTCGAGCAGCTGCAGCTTGATGAAAGCTACAACTTCGGTGCTTAGAGCAATGGGGTGGTAAACTTCGAGCCAACGGATTAAACCACCGATTGCATGCGCTCGACTCCCGGCGCCTACCTCAGGCAGCGCAGATACCTCTGACAGAGGGATGTAGATATTGCAGCAGCTCCGTGAGGCGATGCCATTAGCACTTGGAGCGTATGTGGCATCACATGTTTCATGCTGATCCGTCTCCCTTAGCCGTTCAATCAGTGATGTTTTTAGGTGGCATTGCTGTTGGGTTATAGGCTATTTGCACCGCTGTTCACGGAATAAACTCAGTTTCGCTTTGGTAGTCAGCCATGCTTCTCCTTGCCTCTGACCGGCTTTTTGTGGTTATATCTGCCGTGGATCAATGAGCTGGTCTAGTACTATTATTAACAACAGCAGATATCCGCCGTCGCCCTTGGCTAGTCGGCTCACACAGTAACTCTGCCCTCAAATGATCGGCACTACGACTCTTCACTTCAATTCTTGCCTTTCGGCATCGATCAATACTCTGGCCGGCAGATATGTGCTTCCGCTGCCTTCCTGCCGTCTCCAAGTCGCAACTTCCGATTGGCATTACGGGCCATGTTCCAATTAGCATAGCCTAATTCATTCTGAACTATGAAATTTCTTGCTTATCCAAAGAAGCTATTCAGTACTTTTGGGGTTAATCCATTTCATCTATTTTATTCACTTAAAAATCTTCCAGGATATATTGGAGACTACTTAATCTTTAGGCGAAAGGCGAAGCGATCCTCTGATCCGTTTACGGTTATTTCATGCTATCCGTGCCTGACTGACAAGAATGCGCAGGGGGGCACAGCATCGGGACACTACTTCTGGCAGGATCTTATTATTGCGCAAAGAATCTTTTCGAGAAATCCACGGGCTCATCTTGATATTGGCTCACGCTTGGATGGATTTGTAGCGCATGTTGCTTCTTTCAGACATCTTGATGTCCTAGATATACGCCCAGTAAAATCTTCCATCCCTAATATTTGCTTTGTCCAAGGGGACATGTCGGATCCTGGACTTATTAATTGCTTGGGATTTTATGATTCGATTTCCTGTTTACATGTGCTTGAGCATTGCGGCCTTGGTCGGTATGGAGACAAGATTGATCCATCCGGACATGTACATGCCACAAAAGTAATATCTTCATTGATTAGCCCGTCGGGCACGCTGTATCTTTCAGTGCCAATAGGAAAAGAGAGGATTGAGTTTAATGCGCATAGAGTATTTAATCCAAATACTATCCTCAGGCTCTTTGAGAGTCAAGGAATGAGGTTAAAAAGC
>DGYA01000064.1:0-553 GCA_002396505.1 Cyanobacteria bacterium UBA5018
ATAGCGCCCTCGGCGAGCTGCGCGCCCTGGAAGCCGTGGCGCCCCTGAGGCGCCGCCTGGCCAGCGGTCCGGCGGTGGCCGGTGCCCAGCAACCGGGTACACCGCGCCTCCAGGAGCCCTGTGAAGCGCTGCTGGAGGCGCTCGGTGACATCGGCCTGGCCGAGGGGGCTGTGGTGGCTGTAATCAAGCCGTTCGTGGACCACGAGCGACCGCTGATCCGCAGCGCCGCCTGTCGTGCACTGCTGCAGCTCACCGGTGAACCCCGCTGGGGACAACAGCTGGTGGACCTGCTGCAACACCAGCAGCTGCAGGTGCGCCGCGCCGCCTTGATGGATCTGGGGGCCGCCGGCTGGCGGCCTGCCCTGGGCCCGATCGCTGCCACCCTGGCAGAGAACAGCCTCAAACTGATCGCCCTGCGGGGGCTGGTGGAAAACGCCAGCGCCCCAGCCACCGTGGGCCCCGGAGGCGGAGCGTCACCGCCAAGCTTGAACTCATTGATGGCTGCCGCAACTGTGGCCAATGTCGAAGCTGTGGCCATAGGCGAAACAGTGGC
>DGYA01000064.1:711-26583 GCA_002396505.1 Cyanobacteria bacterium UBA5018
CTGTGGCCATAGGCGAAACAGTGGCCATTGCCGAAACTGTGGCCATAGGCGAAACAGTGGCCATTGCCGAAACAGTGGCCATTGGCGATGCTGTTGCCACTTCTGAAACAGCTGCCATTGCCGAAACTGTGGCCGTGCTCGAGGCCATGGATGCTCTCCTCTGAAATCTGGATTCCCGGCCCCTGGCTGCAGCCCCGTGAGCCCTCCCGCAGCGATACCCAGCTCCCAGCTTTTGCCAATCACCGCCGCCGCCAACGCTCAATTCCGACGGCGCTCAATTCCGACGGCTCTCAATTCCGCCACTGCTCAATTCCGCAACTGATCAATTGCACCGATGACCACTTTGATGGCTGACCCCAAGAGCACCGGCGACCCCCTGGTGGCATCGCTGGTGGAGGCCGTGAGGCGGGCCGATAGTGCCCTGGGGCTGCTCCAGGCCACCCAGGCCCTGGCCGCCGCCGGCCATGCCGATGGGGCCGCCTGCCTGGTGGAGGTGCTGGGCTTCAATAACCCCGGAGCGGCGGTGGCTGCCGTGGATGGCCTGATCGCCATCGGTGAGCCGGCCGTGGACACGATCCTGGCCAATCTCGACGGTTTCAACTACGGCGCCCGGGCTTGGACCGTAAGGGCCCTGGCCGGCATCGGCGACGTGCGCGGTCTCGATGTGCTGGAAGATGCCCTCGGCAGGGACATCGGGCCCAGTGTGCGCCGGGCCGCCGCCCGGGGGCTGGGCCAGCTGAACCTGGAGCCGCTGGCCGCCAGCGAGCGGCGGCCCATCGCCGAGCGCTGCCTGCAGGCCCTGGTGGCTGGCTGCAACGACGGCGAATGGGTGGTGCGCTATGCCGTGGCGGTGGGGCTGGAAGCCCTGGCTCCGGCCCTGGTTCCGGCCCTGGCGCCCAGGGCCCCGGTTAGCGAGTACAGCCCCAGTTCCGAACCCATTTCGCGGTTGCTGGAGGCCCTGCACGGGCTCAGCAACAACCCGGCGGAGGAGGCGCCAGTGGTGCGGTTGCGGGCCTGTCTGGCCCTGCAAAGGCTCCTGGCGATCCACCAGCGGCAGGAAACCGATGACTGAGCAGCGGCTGCTATTCGTTTGCCTCGGCAATATCTGCCGCTCGCCGGCCGCCGAGGGGGTGTTCCTGCATCTGCTGGCCCGCGAGGGCCTGGAGCAGCAATTTGTGGTGGATAGCGCCGGCACCGGCGGCTGGCATGTGGGCAACCCGGCGGACCGGCGCATGCGGGCTGCGGCCGAGCGCCGCGGCATCCACCTGCCCAGCCGGGCCCGTCAAATTGAAACGGCTGATCTGCACCGCTTCGATCGGATTCTCACCATGGATGACGACAACCTGCGGGCGGTGCAGGCCCTGGCCCGCGGTCTGGATCGCCAGCCCCACCAGCCCAAGGTCCCGATGGCCCGCATTGAGCCGATCACCCGGTACTGCGGTCGTTTTCAGGTGAGGGATGTGCCAGACCCCTACTACGGCGGTGAGGCAGGCTTCGAGCAGGTGTTGGATCTGCTGGAGGACGCCTGCTTTGGCTTGCTGCAGGAGCTGCGTCGGGGCTGATCTGGCGCTAGAGGACCAGGATTTCTGCCCCGGTTCAGGCGGCTGGATCGGGCCAGGCCTCCTCAGGCACCCGCTCCCGAAATAGATCCACCAGAGCTTGGATCACCGCTTCAATGCCGAGACCATCGCTCACCAGTTCCACCGCGTCGTCAGCCATCAGCAGGGGTGACTGCTCGCGGCTGGCATCGCGATGGTCGCGCTCGGCGATCTGGGCTTCCAGCTCATCAAGAGGCGGCACCGCGAAGCCCTGCCGCTCCAGGTCCAGCGCCCGCCGCCTGGCCCGTTCGGCCACGGTGGCGGTGAGAAACACCTTCAGATCGGCTGCGGGGAAAACAGCTGTACCGATGTCGCGACCCTCGGCCACCAGCCCGCCCCGCTCCCCCATCGCCTGTTGCTGGCGGGTGAGGGCCTGGCGCACACAGCTATGGGCTGCCACCACCGACACCTGGGCGGTGACCTCAGGGCTGCGAATCGCACTGCTCACTTCATGGCCGTTGATGCTCACCAGTTGCTCGCCTTCTGGGCCATGGGAGAGCCGCAGGTCGAGGTTTTCCAGCAGTGGGGCCACCGCATCGGCCGCCGCCGGATCGCCCCCTTGGCTCAGCACCCACCAGGTGACGGCGCGATACATGGCGCCGGTATCGAGATAAATCAGCCCCAGCCGCCTAGCAAAAGCTCGGGTAACGGTGCTCTTGCCCGCCCCGGCGGGCCCATCAATGGCAACAATTGGAGCGCTAGCCATCAGCACGGTGTGATCGATGAGACGGGCGGGCCCGCAAAACACGGCCGCGGCCAGCAGGCTTACCCCATGGGGAGCAGCCAAAGGCAGCAGCGTGGCAGCTTGCACCAGCTCCACATAATCCACCATTAACCCGGCGGACTCCAGACGCTGGCGGGTCTCCGCCACCAGATTGTGGCTGGCAAGGGCAGCTTCACCAGCCTCAAATCGCCGCCGCATGGCCGCCAGGATCCGGGGCAGCGCCAGGGCCAGGGAACGCTGCTCCGCCTGGAGATAGCTATTGCGAGAACTGGTAGCCAAGCCATCGCTGTCCCGCACCGTGGCACAGCCCTGCACCGCCACCGGCAGCCCCAGCTCGCTCACCAGGCGGCGCAGAATCACCAACTGCTGCCAGTCCTTTTCCCCGAGCAGCAGGCGATCTGGCCGCACCAGGCCAAGCAATCGCGCCACCACCGTGGCCACGCCATTGAAATGACCAGGTCGACTGCGGCCGCAGAGCACTGCCTGCAGGGCCTTTGGCACCTGCAGCTGGAACAGCTCCTCCACTCCCGACGGATAGAGCTCCGCCACGCTGGGCGCGAACAACAGGGCGGCACCGGCGGCTGCGGCCAGGGCGGCATCGAGGCTGAGGCTGGCCGGGTAGCAGTCAAAATCCTCCCCTGGAGCGAATTGCAAGGGATTTACAAATACGCTCACCACCACCTGCGGAGCTGATGCAGCGGTGGGACCCAGCCCAGCCCGTTCAATCAGGCGGCGATGGCCGTGATGCAGCGCCCCCATGGTGGGCACAAAGTGCACCGGAGCCCTGCAAGAGCGCCGCCAATGCACCAGCTCACGACAGCTGGTTATCAGTTGCATACGGAAATACTAAAACAACAGGCATCGCGCTGCCCGGGCAATTATTCTGGGGCAAAAGGAGTTTTGAAGCTAGTTTAGAAGGGTTTTCAGGGTTGATCGGTTTGGTGGAGAGACTAATAACCCTATGAAGCCAATGCATTGTATGCGGTACGGCGTTAAAAACCTCAAATTCCGCAACTCCAGCCATTGAAGAATCTTGGCTGGCTATGGCAGAGGCTGTATAGCTCGCTTGAACAGGTTAGGAAATTTTTTGGCGCCCTTCAGCGATTTCGCGGTTGTTTGGGGTCTACCTAGTGGCATTTAAGAGGCTGCCTAGGCCCCTAAGCCCCCCTAAGCCCCCTGAGGGCCCTAGGCGCCCCCGTGGCAGCTGGCTCAGCGCAACACTTCCAGTTTCACCTGGGCGACACCGCTGGAG
The DNA here is from genome assembly GCA_002396505.1 of Cyanobacteria bacterium UBA5018. GTDB lineage: Bacteria > Cyanobacteriota > Cyanobacteriia > PCC-6307 > Cyanobiaceae > UBA5018. Next base: position 4,286 of record DGYA01000064.1, read on the forward strand.
GCGACACCAAGCTCCTGGGCGGCTCCGTGGGCCAGATCAATCACCCGGTTGCCATGGAAGGGCCCCCGGTCATTGATGCGAACTACCGCCGAGCGACCGTTCCAGAGATTCGTGACCCGCACCCTGGTGCCAAAAGGCAGGGTGCGATGAGCGGCCGTAAGCGTTCCCTGGCGAAGCCTTTCTCCGTTGGCAGTGCGTGATCCGTAGAAACCTGGGCCATACCAACTGGCCTGGCCAGTGCTGGCCTGGAGTACCTGGAGGCTGGAAGCGGGAACCTTGAACTCAGGCAGGAGCGGGGCTGGTGCCAGATCGGAGCCAGGCGATAGGGCGCCTGGATCGGGACCGGTGACATCAGCTCTGATCGCCACTTCAGTGCCAAGAACCGTCGCCCGGGGGAGCTCATCGCCATCTGTGCCGCCTCGGGAAGAGGCCCAGGACGGATTGGCCATGGCGGGCACCAAGGCGCTTCCGGAGACGAGCAGAACTAGGGCTGCCATGGGGAAGGATCGACGCATAACAAACGGAACCCGCTGCTCAAGACAGCAACCACAAGGGAATCAGTGGCCCGAAGACGTTGGATTTCCGCTGGGCCAAATGCCGCTTGTAGAAGCGGAAGGGCCGATCAAGTGCGGAGAATTCGCCTTCAGAGTTCCTTACGGGGGTAGACGACCACTGAAAGGTAAGGGCGAATCCGCAAACGAATCGCAGGCCTGGTCCCGCCTCAATATTGATCAGGATTTGTAATCCCCTGAACCATCCCAGGCCCCCACAGGCCTGAGACGGCCCAGGCAAGCACTGAATTAATTAGTAAAATTAATCAGCGACATAAGCTCCGCCAATCGTTAAGTGTGCCAATTGCCCAGGCGTCCACCGGTTTGGCGGCCCCTGGGGGTGCTTTTTGGGCGGCTTAGGCAGCAGTGATGCCTCAGTAAAACCACTGATTGGCCTCAGAGCTGTCCGAGCGCGGCATTTGTAGCCCGTGTTCATGGGGCAGACAGCAGCAGCTTCCAGCAATCTGCTCGGCATCAGGCTCCTCGGCATCGGGCTTCCCAGCATCAGAATCCTCAGCGTCACAGTCCTCGCCGTCAGCCTCCTCGCCATCAGCCTCCTCGGCATCGGAATCCACGGCATCAGAGGATCTGAGCAGATCCGTACAACTGGGATGGACTACCGCAGCGCGGGAGTGGACGTGGAAGCAGGCCGAGCCTTCGTGGAGAGGATCCGCTCCAGCGTGGAATCCACCAGAAGACCGGAGGTGGTCGGCGGGCTTGGCGGCTTCGGCGGCCTCTGTCGCCTGCCCGCAGGCCTTAAGGAGCCGCTTTTGGTCTCAGGTACCGACGGGGTGGGCACCAAGTTGGAACTGGCCCAGGCCCAGGGCAGTCATCACGGGGTGGGCATTGACCTGGTGGCGATGTGCGTCAACGATGTGATCACCAGTGGTGCCCAGCCGCTGTTCTTTCTCGATTACATAGCTACGGGCAAGCTCAGCCCCGCCGCGATGGCCTCGGTGGTGGAGGGGATCGCCGACGGTTGCCGGCAGAGCGGCTGTGCCCTGCTGGGCGGCGAAACAGCGGAGATGCCTGGCTTCTACAGCCCTGGACGCTATGACCTGGCGGGCTTCTGCGTCGCAGTGGTGGAGGCCGCTGAGCTGGTGGATGGCAGCGCTGTGCAACCTGGGCACAGGATCCTGGCGGTAGCCAGTTCAGGCGTGCACAGCAACGGCTTCAGTCTGGTGCGGCGCATCCTGGAGGCCCAGGCCCTGGATCCCACTGTCACTTGGCTTGGCAGTGACAGTGACAGTGGCAGTGGCAGTGGCAGTGGCAGCGTCATCGATGCCCTGCTCACGCCCACCAGGATCTACTGGGACCTGGTTAAAGCTCTCAAGGCCAGCGCCATCCCCATTCACGGCATGGCCCACATCACCGGAGGCGGTCTGCCGGAGAACCTGCCCCGCTGCCTCCCCGCTGGGATGCATGCCGTGATCGATCCGCTGAGTTGGCAGCGGCCCGCCCTGTTCCAGTGGCTGCAGCAGGCAGGCCAGATCCCAGAATCGGATATCTGGCACACCTTCAACCTGGGGGTTGGCTATTGCCTCGTACTGCCAGCAACAGCGGTAGACGCGGCTCTGTCGGTATGTCAGGCCCTAGGCCACCAGGCCTGGGAGCTGGGCGAGGTGGCCGCTGGTCCAGCTAATGGAGGAGCTCCCTTAGCTGGACTGCCATTCTAAAAAGGCAGTTTGCATCAGGTTTGAGCAAGCTGCCCCCTTAGGGGTGGCCCGCATCTAGTGTTTATCAACACATCCCCTGCGCCTAGGGGCTAAAGCCGCATCGTCGGCCGATCCCCTCGTGGTAGCGATGTCCAGCAGGTTATGGATCCCGATCACTCCTTGAGACCTTTCTCCCTTAACACTCCTTGTCAAAAGCTTGCCCCCTGGACACAGTTTTTAGCTGGAATCTCACCAGAAACCAGTTCTTCTGTGATTTTTAATGTAAAACGACCCGGTAAAATATTATCTCAACATTATCGAGAAATCATTTTTGCCAATTGCTCGCGTAAGTGCCCGCCACCTGCGGTCCCAGACAGCTTCTATATTTAAAGGCGGATCAGCCCATGCCCATTTGGCGGCAAGCAGCTTTATCCCGCCAGCGTCGATCCGAACTGCGATTCCGGCGATCATCTAGACTCAGCTAGCCGAACCAGCTCATGACTAAAATCCAAACCTGAAGGCGAACCTAAGCCCCGGCGGCAACAACACTCTCGCCGAATAACCCCCATAGGCCTTGAAATGGACTATAAGAAGCCGGCCCGAGCTAGTCCTGGACTCGGCAATCCTCTCAATTTTAATTAGGCTAACTACTGCTAAGCTCATCTCGCTCAGACCAAAGTGATCACCTTAAGCTCGCAAAACGAAGGCAATTCAAATAGCTCTCAGTCCGTTCCGTCCGCTGGTGGCCGTATCACGCGCCGTCGCAGCTCCGCCGGACCGGTGCCACCAATTCGCCCCCAGCGTCCCCCAGTCATGCTCAACCAGGGACCGCGTAACACTGGCGGCCTACGCCCAACCTTCCTAACCTTGCGGGACCATGGCAAGGTATTTGTGGCCGACTTACCTCGGCTATCCGATGGACAGCTGGCCCATGTAGCCAAAGAGGCCCGGGAAGTACTGGAAAGCCTGAGCCGGCGTCTAGAGGAACTAGATGGCCATGGCTTCTTAACTCAAACTGATCGCGACACCCGCATCAGGGCCGCCACTAAGCGCGACGTGACCGAACGCTTCATCAAAGCGATTGAGGAAGAGCAAGAGCTGCGCAGTAACAACCCAGCCTTGAGGGCTGCGGCCGGTGAGTCCCTGGCCAGGGCATTCCTGCAACTAGCCCGCCATCGGCTGCCAGGTGCCACCTTTGACTCATTGCTGCAGGAAGCACTGGCTGCCTGCGGTCCTGATGTCACCGCTGAGACAGTCAGCGATGACGGCGAGGTTCAAACCGATGAGCCGGAGCGGCCGACCGCTCCCCTCAATCGCCCCAAGGCGATGCCCGTAGTGCTAACCCCGGAAACCACCAGCGTTCAATCTATCTAAATCAACTTATTTAGGGAGACTCTGGAATGCCGCCATTTCGGCCATCCTGCCACCTGGGAACCCTGCGGCATCAGGGCTCAATTTGCCTTCGGCCGGGCTTTCCAGAGTCTTTTTGAATTAAATTTTTAATTAAATCTTTTCAATTAATTTTTAATTAGTCTGTTTTAATTGACCTGGTCAAGGGCGCATCTGGAAATTCTCGGTCTCACTGCTCCCGTGATCTGTGGGGCGCTACGGCACCTCACTTCCTCTCCGGCTTGGCTTGTTAGTTCTACTGATTTAAGAATATTTATATTTAATTATCAGAAAAAAGCTTGGTCGACGCGGCACTCGCCAAGGCCTGATCGCGGCCATCAGGCTTTGGCGAGGGGACTTAGGGACTTGGGCTGTGCTTGAGCCAAGGCCAATCCCTCTGGCCGCTGGGATTGCTGGTGTCGGCTTTAGCGACGGGGCCACCGAGTTTAATTGTGAATTTTTACTGTGAATTTTTACAATGTCTCCGTGCTTTGGTCGATGGAATCCCAGGGGTGAGCGTCTTTTCCTCCGAATTGATCCTGGCTCAGCTGGCTGCATAAACCGATGCTCCCCCTTGACGGCGGGGCCTCCGATCTCGGATAAGGGTTCTTTGAAGTGGCTCGATGGAGTCCAGTTTCTGCGGCGATTCCAGCCTGGCCCCGCCAGCCCCCCAGGCTGCCGCGGAACCAACCGGCTCTGATCTCCCAACGGGGGGATCCCTGGACGCTCTGCTCTCCCCCTTGGCAGGCACCGATCTGCTCTCTTCTGCGGACCTGTCGGCCGACCAGACCTGGGCGCTGCTGGTCCTGGCTGCCGATCTGAAGAGTGGTCGCCGCCAAGTGGATCTGGCAGGCAAGACCCTGGGCTTGATTTTCAGCAAGGCCTCCACCCGCACCCGGGTCAGTTTTTCGGTGGCCATGGCCCGGCTCGGTGGCCAGACCATCGATCTAAATCCCCAGGTGAGCCAGGTGGGCCGGGGCGAGCCCATAGCCGATACCGCCCGGGTGCTCAGTCGCTATGTAGACGTGCTGGCGATTCGCACCTTCGCCCAACAGGATCTGGAAGAGTATGCCCACTGGGCCTCGATTCCGGTGGTGAATGCCCTCACCGACTTAGAACATCCCTGTCAGGCCCTGGCTGATTTCCTCACCATTGTGGAGGCTTTTGGCGACCGGCCTGAGCAGATCGCAGGCCTCACCCTCAGTTATGTGGGTGATGGCAATAACGTGGCGCACTCCCTGATGCTCTGCGGCGCCCTGTTGGGGGTGAACGTGCGCATCGGCTGTCCGCAGGGCTTTGAACCGGATCGGGCCGTGCTGCGCCGCGCCCAACAGCTGGCCAGCCAGAGGGGGGTCCAGGTGGAGTTGTTGCACGAGCCCCAGGCGGCGGTGCGCGGTGCCCACGCCCTCTACACCGATGTTTGGGCATCGATGGGCCAGGAGGCCGAAACGGGCGAGCGAGAACGTGCCTTTGCCGGTTGGTGCCTAGACGAGGCCCTACTGGCTGAGGCCGATGCAGAGGCGATCGTGCTGCACTGTCTGCCGGCCTATCGCGGCAAGGAGATCAGCGATGCCGTGATCGAGGGCAGCCAAAGCCGCGTATTTGACCAAGCGGAGAACCGGCTGCATGTCCAGCAGGCCCTGCTGGCGGCCTTGCTGGGGGGGCTCTGAGCCAGCAAATAAGCCCCAACCCTGGACAAATGCACCATTCGGAGATACATCTGTATTAGATGGCTTGATTTGGTGCCCCAGTCTCTCGTCCGGTCCCTAGGCAAGTCTTTTGCCCAGTCCCTGGGCCAGTCCGCAGGCCAGTCCGCAGGCAAGTCCCTCGGCGAGTCGTCAGAGCAGGCCCAGCCCCTTACCAAGGCCCAGCGGGAGCTTTACGACTGGCTCGCTGACTACATCAGCAATCATCGCCATAGCCCCTCGATCCGTCAGATGATGGAGGCCATGGGCCTGCGCTCGCCGGCGCCGATTCAGAGCCGGCTGCGCCATCTGCAGCAGAAGGGTTGGATCACCTGGCAGGAGGGTCAAGCCCGCACCTTGCAGGTGCTGGTGGGCGGCGGCCAGGGCATTCCGGTGCTCGGCACTGTGGCCGCCGGCGGTCTGGTGGAACCCTTTGGCGAGGCGCAGGTGCAACTCGACCTGGCCTCGGTGCTGGAGGCCCCTGGGCTGTTTGCGCTCAGCGTCAATGGCGACTCGATGCGCGACGCCAGCATTGCCGATGGTGACATGGTGTTGATGGAACCGGTGAGCGACCCGAGCAGACTGCGCAACGGCACCATCGTTAGCGCCCTGGTGCCCGGCAGCGGCACGACGCTCAAGTACTTCCACCGGCAGGGTGCGCAGGTGCGCCTGGAGCCCGCCAATCCGGCCTATCAGGCGATCGAGCTACCGGCTGAACAGGTGACGGTGCAGGGCCGGTTGGTGGCCGTTTGGCGCCAGCTGTGATCTGCTTTGAGCAGCTGAGGGCGGCCCGGGGTTAGGCGGGTCGGCCAAGGTGTAAGCTGTCTTCAAGCGAGGCAAGCTCTTCAGACGAACCGGCTTTTGCCTGTTCAGCTCTGGGGCTAAACCATCTCATAGAAGCAGATTTCTGCCCCATCGGGCTCAATACCTGCTTCTTTTGGGTTACGCGGAACTCCACCAGATGTTCCTGCTGCCAAGCCTAATCATGGGGCCATAGCTCAGCTGGTAGAGCACCTGCATGGCATGCAGGGGGTCAGCGGTTCGAGTCCGCTTGGCTCCATTTTTTTAGACTCCTTGTGTTGCGAGGAGTCTTTTTGTTTTTTAGGTGGGCTTCTGGGGCCCTGTTTGGTCCGAAAAGCTCAACACAAGGGCAAAACGGAGCCAGGAAACGGGCTACGGGACAGGCCACGCTAGGGGCTCTATTCGTTTTTCTCTAACTAGCGCAAAAAAGACACCCTAAGATCCAAATTATTGGCTTAATGGCTGTTTGGCTACGCTATAGCTGCTTACTACGTAATGGCTGCTTAGCTGAACGAGGGCGCGATGGCATTGCACTGCTGCTCCAGCAGAGCGATACGAGCCTGCAGCTCAGCGCAGTTCGGGATCTCACCGCGCAGGATCCCCGATTCGGCCATGGCTCTTACCGCCAGCGCTTCCTTCTGGTCATCCTTAGAAAGAGCGAACTAGTACTTAGTCACGAACCTGCAGCTCGGCGCTCACGGAGACAAGGGCCTGCCACTCCTGGAGCGGCAGCACAATGCGGAGCTTCAGCAGAGCTGCTGAGGCCTGATCGGGGCCGAGCCAGGTAAGCGCCCGGATCGCCTGGCCGGCAGGGCGGTCGGCCAGCAGCAAATTCCAACGCGCTGCGTACCTGATGGTGACCTGCTGTTTGCCGAAGCTGTAGTGCTTCTGGCTCCTGGTGCAGGCCAGGAAGGTTTGCTGCACCGGCAGCTGGGTGGTGAGGCCCCGTACATTGGCCGCAGCGGCGCCTTATGTACGGGGCCTCATTCCCCCAGTCCGTCTCTCAGTGTGGATCTAATTTCATCCACACTGTCCTTCAGCATACTTTCATTCCCCCGCGAAAGCCTGCTATTAATCTTTCCAATTTTCCCCCAGGACACTCTCCACTTGATTTTCAAGAGCACTACCCAGACCTCCGCTGTTCAATTCGTTGAATTTTTTCTGTCTAGCACCCGTGCCGAGCGCCCAATTGATATCTCCCTAGGGGAAGGGGACAATTTCGGAAACTTTGCGTGCAAGGACATAGAATCCCTCCACTTCTTTAATTGCTTCATCTATGCTTGAATTGCACTCGGAGAAATTGTGAATGCATCCCCGCAAGTCTCGCTGAAGTTTGTCTGCGTCTTTGGCTGAGCGAGTCCCATCAATGCTAGCATTGGCAATCTTGAATGCCTAATCGAGCAAAATTGCTTGAGTTCTGCATACTTTAACTCTTCCATGCTTGATTTTTGAATAAACAAATTTAATTGTATCGGGAGGTGCATATGTTAATACGATTTATATTTTCTTTAGCAATCCCCCCCCTTTTTTTTTCTCTCTCGCGCTCTCGTTCCGTCCACCCGCCCAGCTGGCCTGCGGCGGCGATGGGAGAAATGCCAGGTGAGCAGCCGCAGGCCCACCGCCAGCCGTGGATCACTCGGCTATCCGCCGCCGGGGGAGCCGGGTCTGCTGCAGATCCACTCCGGCTCAAGCTCAAATGCTTGCCATATCAGCTGCGCCGACAGGTTGGGAGCTTTGCCGCTTTCAAGCCCTACCTTGACTGCAGCCACTGATGCAGATGCTAGTCACTTATTTGCGGGCCAAAACGGCCCCACTGTGGCCTAAGCTACAGAAAACCCCCTACAAGCGAGTACCACGCCGATGTTCACGCTAGACAAGGCCAGCCAAATTTTTCCTGGCACCCTCTCGGCTGACGTCGTGCCTGCCGTTACAGCCCGCTTCCGGCTGTTAAGTGCTGAGGATCAGCTGGCTCTGATCTGGTACGCCTATCTGGAGATGGGAACCACCATCACCATCGCCGCTCCTGGGGCGGCCCGCATGCAGTTCGCCGAGCCCGTGCTCAACCAGATCAAGGCAATGAACTTTGCCCAGCAGAGTCAGGTGATGTGTGACCTGGCCAACAGCAGTGACACTGAAATCTGCCGTACCTACTCCACTTGGTCGGTGAATATCAAGCTGGGCTTCTGGTACCAGCTAGGCCAGTGGATGGCTGCGGGCCTGGTGGCACCAATTCCCGAGGGCTACAAGCTTTCCGCCAATGCCGCCGCCGTGCTCAGCTCTGTCAAGGGGGTGGAGCAGGGCCAGCAGATCACCCTGCTGCGCAACTTCGTGGTGGACATGGGCTACGACCCCGCCAAGGGAGAAGGCCAGCGGGTGATGGAGCCCGTGGCGGCTCCCACGCCGGAGGAGCTACGCAAAAAAGTGTTCATCGAAGGGGTGATCAACACCACCGTGAACAACTACATGAATCTGCTAAATGCCAATGATTTCGACAACCTGATCCAGCTGTTTCTGCCGGATGGTGCTCTCCAGCCTCCTTTCCAGAAGCCGATTGTCGGCACCGAAGCTATCCTGCGCTTCTTCCGCGAAGACTGTCAAAACCTGCAGTTGCTGCCCGAGCGCGGCTACGCCGAACCCACGGAAGGCGGATTCAACCAGATCAAGGTGACGGGCAAGGTGCAGACCCCCTGGTTCGGCGCCGGCATCGGCATGAACGTGGCTTGGCGCTTCCTGCTCAACCCCGAAGGCAAGATTTACTTCGTGGCGATCGACCTGCTGGCCTCTCCGGCGGAGCTACTCAAGTTCGCCCGTTGATCGGCTTGAGCGGCAAGGGGCTGATGCTGGCCGCCGCCATCCTTTTGGGCTGGCTGGTCAGCTTGTTCGCCCTGCTGGCGGTGGATTTGCATGGCATCCCCCCGGGGTTGGTCGTGTTGGCCGTTCTCCTGCGCAGCTTCCTGCAAACGGGGTTATTCATCGTCGGCCACGACGCCATGCATCGGGTGCTCCTGCCCAGCCATCGTCGCTGCAATGATCTCCTGGGTTCTATGGCCCTGGGCCTCTATGGGGCCCTCTCCTACGGCAGGTGCTTCGCCAAGCACCATCGCCATCACCGCAACCCAGGGGGCCTGAGGGATCCTGATTTCCATGCCAAGGGGGTGGAATCTCCCCTGCTTTGGTATTGCCGCTTCATGGCGGGTTATCTCTCGCTCCCCCAGATGACGCGGCTGGTGGCCTGCTGGGGCCTCCTACTGCTGGTGGCCCTCGCGGAAACAGCCACGGCAGTGCAGAATCTGCTGCTGTTCTGCACTCTGCCCCTGCTGCTTAGTTCTCTCCAGTTGTTTTTGGTGGGCACCTACCTGCCCCACCGCCACTCGGACCCCAGCTGCAGCGGCCATCACGCCATCAGCCTGGCCCTGCCAGAGTGGCTCTCGTTACTGGCCTGCTATCACTTCGGCTATCACTGGGAACACCACGAATATCCGGGGCTGGCCTGGTTCCAGTTGCCAAAGCATTACCGCAGCAATCGCCAGCTGCTTTAAACATCCATTTTGATCTGAAAGTAGCGTTGATTTCATGGAAACTAATCTCACGGGCTGGACGGAACAGGAACAAGCGGTGGGTCTCACCGCGCTTAACCGTGCCCAGGCCCGCACGATTGAAAGATTGATTGCCGACCTCCACCGCCAAGTCATTGAGTTGACGTCGGCTGATCAAATCTGGCAACTCCATGATTTCCTGAGTATCCAGCGTCATGGGATCGAGGGACGTTTCGAATTTCGCCAGGAAAGCATTCTTTTTGTCTTCGCTAGTTTGGTCAAGGAGGGTTTTCTGAATCTAGATGAATTGCAGGGTTTGGATTCTGAAAAGCTCGCCAAGATCATGGCGATGTCCCGCTTTTGAGCGCTATTTTCTAGCCGCCTGGATCGGCCGCGATTGGGGCCCTCCTCTCCCTCGCCCAGGCCCAGGACTAAGCCCAGGCCCAGGACTAAGCCCAGGCCCAGGACTAAGCCCATTACCAAGCCCAGCGCCCTATCCCGTTTGCGGGGTTAACCAACGGTAAGTCGGTAGGGAAATGCGAATTTGCTGTTGACTGCTGGAGTCGTTGCCGCCTTCGTCTGTCCATGGGCATCCGTGTCGCTGGTGTGAGCAAGCAGTTCGGCGCCTTTCGGGCGGTCGATGCGGTGAGCCTGGATGTGGAGACCGGCTCTTTGGTGGCTCTGCTGGGACCCTCGGGTTCGGGCAAAAGCACCCTGCTGCGACTGATTGCCGGACTGGAGGATGCCGATGAAGGCCGCATTTGGATCACGGGAGAGGAGGCCACCAGCCGTTCGGTTCAGGATCGGCATGTGGGCTTTGTGTTTCAGCACTTCGCCCTGTTCAAGCAGCGCACGGTGCGGCAGAACGTCGGATTTGGTTTGGAATTGCGGGGCTGGAAGCATGGGGCGATCCGGCGTCGGGTAGACGAACTACTGGATTTGGTGCAGCTGCAGGGTTTTGGCGGTCGCTATCCTTCCCAGCTGTCCGGCGGCCAGCGCCAGCGAGTGGCTTTGGCCAGGGCTTTGGCCGTGCAGCCTCGGGTATTGCTATTGGATGAGCCCTTCAGCGCTCTCGATGCAAAGGTGCGCAAGGAACTGCGTGCCTGGCTGCGCAATCTCCATGACGAGATGCACGTCACCACGGTGATCGTCACCCACGATCAGGAGGAGGCCATGGAGGTGGCAGACAAAATTGTGGTGATGAATCACGGTAAAATTGAGCAGATCGGGACCCCGGCCGAGATCTACGATCAGCCCGCCAGTCCCTTCGTGATGAGCTTTGTGGGCGCGGTAAATGTGTTGCCCAACTATCTGCCTCTGGCAGCCTGTCAGAGCCAGCAGGGCGAACAGATCTTCATTCGGCCCCATGATCTGGAATTGCACCCCCTGCCCCAGGAAAAGAGCTTGCCGGCAGTGCTGCGCCGTTTAACGCACATGGGCCGCGATATCCAAGCAGAACTTACCTTGAGTAGTGGTGAAGTGTTGGTGGCACAGCTGCCCCGTGAACGCATCGACTACCACCAGCTCAAGGCCGGCGACCAGCTGCACATTACCAGCCGTGAGGCCCGTACTTTTGTTCCAGACTTTGCGATTTGATCTGGCATAGTAACGCTGTCTGTGGTCATTAGTCGCCATAAAGTTTAATTTGCGATCCCAGATTGTTAGTTCTTATATCAATATTTTGGCAAGCCGTTCCCATTTGATTGTGCTTGACTTGGTAAGTTTTGGAAAGTCTCAGCCACTGGTATTTGAGCCATGCTGCCGCGCAGCTTAGGGGCAGGATCGCCGCAATCGCTGTTTTCTAGATCCTCCTTGGCCATTCTTGATGTTTAAGGTGCTTTTCTCCATTGACTTTGCCGAGCCGATACTGCTGAGTCGACATTGCTGAGTCGATACTGCTGAGTCGGCATTGCTGAGCCGATACTGCTGAGCCGATGTTATCGAACCACCAGCCTGACTTGCTGACTTGCTGACCTGCTGACTTGCTAACTTACTTACTTACTTACTTACTTACTTACTGATTAGCCAACTTGCCAGCTTGCCAACTTGCTGGCTGGCTGACTCGCTTACTGATTAGCCAATTTGCTAACTTGCTGGATTGCTTAATGTCTAACTGATTTACTGGTCAATTGATCTACTAATTTGCTGGCTTTGGCTTGGCTTGTGTCCTGGATCTTGCTTTTCTTTTTTTCAGGCTAATTTCTTGCTAATTTTTGTCTTTTTTGGTTGCTTTCACATGGCATACCCATGTTTTTGTCCAGGCTACGACGCATATTTGCTCTGGGAAAGTTTTTGCATGTAGCCAACTCGCTGATAGGGGCTGTCCGCCCAAGATCGGGACCAGCGTCAATTATGCTCATCGGTAGATCCAGGTAATCTTCCAGCGCGAGTTCGCCGTCACTGCCCCAGTGGAGGCAGGAGAGGGGAGGGGGCATGGTCATGGCAATGACGGTATAAGCAAATCGGATTCGCCCACCGCCAGCAACTGACCTCCCAGGCGAAATCGGCTGAGGATCTTGGTTACCGTCACTCGAGTTAGGCCGCAGAGTTCGGCCAGCTGTCTATGGGTGAGATTTAGTTCACTTAGGGATAGTCTGCAGCCATGGCTATTTACCTGGCCAAATGATCTGGCGATCCACTGCAGCAATTTGATCAGACGAGCATCTGCCGATCGGATCCTCTGAATTGCTAACAGCTCTGCCAGCATTTTTCTTTCATGGTCTAGCAACTGCTGTTGCTCATTTGTATTTAGCTCAATCTTTTCTACCACAACTGTGGTTAGGCAGTTCAGCTCCAGAGGGGTAATTGCTGGCTGTTCAGAGCTGATCAAATCTCCGGGGCTCCAGATGCCCAGGCTGATTACATCTCCATCCCCAGACCAGGTTGTGGCAATTACATAGCCCTCTAAGATTTTCCAGCTCATCCCATCGGGCAGTGCGTCGCTGGCATGGAGGGTGAGTCGCAGGGGGCGCTGGAGCAGGTTGGCTGTCATGGCGAGTCGGGGCTGTCGGGTAATTCAGGCAGGCTGAAAGCAGGCGAGCAGGGCATTTTCCAGAAACAGACCATGGAGTTGGACGCGACTGTTGACATAATACCTCAAGACCGATGCGGTTACCGGTATTTCCAGGCACGTCTGTCGGAGGGCCGGCTCAGGGGCTGGCCGTGGAGTAATGCCGGCCCCTGGAGCCGCAGACAAATCAGGTATTTCCAGACAGTTAAAAGTTTGTTAATGGTAGACCGCATCGTGGGATTGCGTTTTCTGATCACCTGTTCAGATCTTCTGCGCAGATCGTATTCAGCCCATGCGGATCCCCCTAGGTGCTGAAAGTTGTTCAGTCCCAACGTGCTCAATGAGCAGCCAGTCACCCAGGTCGATAAGGTGGTTGATCGCCGCGGCAGCCGAAAGCTGGCGGAGGCATTCGTGAAGTTTCTCTTTATGCCGATGGCCTGGAAAATATTTGTGGACAATAGTTGTATCCGGTTACACCTGAAGACAAGGTCTATGCTGGAGGTAAGTTGCGGGATCTTAAGTTGTTCAGGGTCGGTGACTTTGGCGGCTGGAGTGAGGACGGTAAGATTTTCTTTGGCAAAAAGATATCCTCTGGAATCGGATCTTTGGCCTGAGCCGCTGAGCTCGAATCTATTGGCTACCGGTGGGCCAAGCTTGCGCGACCTTTGCTGTTCACAGGCCAGGCCACTAGGCTTGTGGGCAGAGAAGATCGAGCCACTGCATTCGCAAGAATTCATCTCATTGCTTGACGACGGCAATGAATGTAGGGCCCTACTGTTTCCTCGGGTGGTAGCAAAGAAATGTGCCTAATTTGCCAGATTTGCAGGATTCGCAATTGATTTAGTGCACCATTCAAATGCCAATTCAATTCAATTCAATTCAATCGAGTCCAATCTAATTCAATTCAATTCAATTCAATCCAGGCTTCTATTGGCAACGATTAACTCGAGCTCTGCAATGCTTCTTGGATTGTAAGAATATTCAGGCCCTGTTTTTTGAGATGCTCTTCGTTGCTCTTTGGCTGCTAAGGATTAAGTACTGGTGTTAGTGATGAGCGTAACTTAGCCAAGGCTCGGCGCTCTATAGCCTGAATTTGATGTTTACTCTTGCCCATATTTTGGGCTAATTGCATTAGTGAGCTGCGCCGCTCCGTGGCATAGCGTAAATTCAAGACTTCAAACTCTACGGGTGAAAGAGTGCCTAGTTGGTTGTAGAACCAGTTGTAATCGTCGTTTAGCTCTGGGGTATGCCCGTCGGTTATAGTGTCAAGCAGGGTCATCTCTCCTCCCTCGCTGTTGCTTAGTACTTGATCTAGGGATACTGTTGAGTTGAATTGATGTAGGCTCATAGCTTGCTCAACCCTATGTGGTGGTTCATCTAGCATTGTTGCTGCTTCTTTGGCGCTGATTTGGCGCCGATTTTTCTGCGCAAGCACGTCTACTTTCATGGCGAGATTTGCCAAGGGATAGGGTACGCGAATCATTGAGCTATGCTCTTGAATGTGACGACTAACCGCTTGCCTAATCCACCAATACGCATATGTCGAGAATCTATATCCGCGAGAGGGGTCGAATTTTTCGGCGGCGCGAATTAAGCCAATGTTTCCTGCTTGAATCAGATCTATGGGTTCGATTGGTAGGTGTCGCACCCTTCGGCGATATTTTGTCACCACACTGACGACAAGACGCAGATTTGCGGTTACAAAGCGCCCGAGAGCTCGTTTGCCTTTGCGTTGGACTGCAGCGGTGGCCTCTGGATCGTCAAGCCAGGTACGTACGAGGCGACCAAGGTGCAACTCTTCTTCATCCGTGAGCAGCGGTACCCGGCTAATCGTCCTGAGATAGTCGCCCAGAATGTCAGTCATTGGTTTGCTGGCAGCTGCGTTGCTATGCTCTTACAAATTAAGCTCTGAATGTTGATAGAGAAGCGATATTGAGGCAGTTGTGCCGCACAGTGATGTGACTATATTGGTAAATGCTTGCTTCCCTGGTGCCAGGCGAGTCTTCTGTTCCCTCTGTCGGGGATAATTTTGCCCATAAGCACCAGTTGATGCCATTGGCCAATAGACAAAAAGCATAGCAGCATCAGGGCTTAAGTCTAGTCGAAATGCTAATCTGCATTGTTTTGCGGCTTTTTTTAAGGGTTACGCTGCATTTTTGTGCGATCGGCTCCAGTATTGCTTGGTCGGGTTGGGCCAGTTGACTGGCGACTGATCGGCAATCTGGTTCTGAGAGTTTTGAATATTTTAGTCGGGTAATTGCTCTGTAGATCGAGCTCTAAGGGCTCTAGGCGAATCATCTGCTCGCATGGGAGCTGGCCCGCTGAACTGCGGCGTTGATTAAAAATTTCAACCAGGGCGAGGGCTTGGCTGATAGGTTCCGCTGTCGGTGCATCATCGCTACCAGGGCGATGAGCTCGCTAGCGGTGAGCCCCCGCAAGGAGTTGGCGGTCCCGTGACGGTCAGCATCCATCGCGGATTTCCGCGTTGATCGTGGCGACCTCCAGCCGCAGCAAGAACGAGCGGAAGGCTGAATCGCAAGGCGGCGCAGCCCATTGCCGAGATCTCTGTTGAGCATGGGGGATGACAGATGGCATACCTCCAGATCCAGCAGGCTGCTGTAGCCGCCCTAGGGTTCAAGCTTTTGAGCAGCTGAATGTCTCTCGGTGATAAGTACTAGATTCTCCAGCACCGCTAGTGACAAAAGATTCAAGTTCTGTATATGTATGTCGATACCAAAAACTGAACTAGCACCCATGGTTGCTTTGGGATTGCCACGATTAGTGGATTAGATCCAGAGATCTTCTTAGCTTGCGCCATCCGATCAGTGGGGTTTTGGATTTTTAGTGCTGCTTTAAAGAGCTTCGTTCATGGTAACTTCAGATTGCTCAAATGCCTTGAAAACTCTGGAAAACCCCAGCCTCAGCTAATCAAGCCTCACTGCCGCTAATTTTTCAGGTGGCAGGTTCGCGGAAATCGCGGTTTTTCCAGGGTCTTCCGAGGGCTGAATGCTTTGCTTTTGTTTTTGTAAAAATGCTGTTGGATTAGATTCCTGTGAGTGCGCAGTCAATCTGTTCGCAGAGAATCAATAGAGCTGCCACAATCTGGGCCATCTCTAGAGCGAGAACATCTCGCATTTCTAGTGGGCAAACCGGATCGGCAATTAGGTTGCTGTAGTCTTGGATTTGCCGCTGTAATTCACGGATGCGATCACTCGTGAAGTCGCTGCCGATTGAGAGCTGTAGCACTGTCAATCTTTCCTTTGAACCATACCATGTGAGCACAGTCAAACGTAGAATTTGCCATTTGAGGCGCCAATGCGGTGATCACGCTTCGCTCTGCGTCATCAAGATGGCACATGTGATGCTTACTTGAGCCACTCCAGTTTATCGGTTGGAAACCTGTAAACATTCTGTAATATTAGCCTTGGCATGGTTCCGGTTGCCGCTTGTTAGGACATGCGAGCAATAGACGTGGCTTTGCCTGTTGTTCCGTGGCAAATCGTAATTTTTCTTGCGAGTTGTAAATACTTGAGTTGTCTGATCCTGCTAATCTTTGCCATTTTTCTATGGTTTTTCAATGCTTCTTGGCTTTGTCTTGACCGCTTTGCTTTCGTGAATTTGCCCATGTGTACACTTGTTGGCTGAGCTGTGGGCGAACGTTGAGCCACCCGGAAGTTGAAAGGTTGAGCCTGTTGGCATGGTCGGCAGCTCGCTGGATGCTTCTCAACAGCAAGCAGACTTTGGCAGTGATTTCGATGGCTGCTGTTGGCTTTGGCCCGGTCAGGTTGTCCATCCTGCCTGGGGGTGGGTTGAGGGATAATGGGCTATCGCCAGTGCTTGATGGTGGCTTAGTGAGCTTTGCCAGGGGTTGGTTCCCTAGGCGCCTGGAATGGCCATCGGCGTAAAATCCAGGATTCGATTGGCTGACCACCAATCACGTGTTCCGCCAGGATCCGCTCGATGCGCTCCGGTGTCACGCCCCCATAGATGATCCCTTCGGGCCAGATCAGCAGAATTGGACCCTCGGCGCAGATGCGCAGGCAATCGGCCTTGGTACGCAGCACTATTCCCTGGGGCCGGGCCGGATCCTCCAGCTGCCACTCCCGCACCAGGCATTTAAGTTTGTCCCAGCTGGCGGCGCCGATGGCTGGATCGGGACAGCAGAGGGCCTTGGTGGGGGTGGCGCAGAGCAGCAGGTGGTGACTGATCTGTGGCATTTATGCTTTAGTGATGGCCACGATGAAACCCTGTGCCAATTCTTCACTGGCTGATGGGTGACGCTTCCAGGGCGGGTCCCTGTGGGCCGGCCAGAAATAAATTCGCTTATCGTTGTTGCTGCTGAAAGCTTGCAACTGTCCCCGGTTTGGCCAGCGGTCCATAGGCTGAAACCAGCTGTAAATCTCCTTTAGGTCTATGTCCGTTCTGTTTAATGGCACGTCATGAAGGCAAATGGCATGGCATGAAACTTGGGATATTGGTCCTTCAGACTCCGATGGCGGCTAGGGGCGTAGCCGAGTACAGCGCGGCCGCAGCCTCCCGCACAGCTTGGCGGGCCCAGGCGTCTACTGCCAAAACATCCTCCAGGCAGGGATGAGCCATCAGATCAACTCGATGACGATCACAGATGCGCTCAATTAACTTGGGAATATCGAGGAAGTGCAGTCGCTCTTCTAAAAACAGAGCTACTGCCTGCTCGTTGGCGGCATTCATCACAGCGGGCATGGTGCCGCCGGCACGACCAGCAGCATAGGCTAATTGCATGCATGGGTACTTTGCCGGATCGGGCTGGCGAAAGCTCAGTTGGGCCACGGCGGCAAGATCTAAACGACGCCAGGGGGTTTCCAAGCGTTCGGGCCAGCTCATGCAGTAGAGGATCGGCAGCTTCATATCCGGCCAGCCTAGCTGGGCCAGCACGGAAGAATCGGCGAGTTCCACCATCGAATGAATAATTGACTGGGGGTGGATTACGATTTCAATATCGTCGTAATCGATCCCGAACAGGTAATGGGCCTCAATCACCTCCAAGCCCTTGTTCATCAGGCTGGCGGAATCCACGGTGATCTTGCGCCCCATGCTCCAGTTGGGATGACTGGTGGCATCGGCCACGGTGGCCTTGATCAAATCCCCCGCCTCCCAGTCGCGGAAAGCACCGCCGGAGGCCGTTAGCAGAATCCTGCGCAGTCCAGGGGTGGCCACCCCGGTGGAGAGGCGGGCGTTATCGGCCCAGGGGGTGCCCTGCAGGCACTGGAAGATGGCGGAGTGCTCCGAGTCGGCTGGCAGCAGCCGCGAGCCCGATTTGGCCAGCTCCGGCAGCACCACCGGGCCTGCGGCAATCAGGGTTTCCTTGTTGGCCAGGGCCAGATCCTTACCGGCGCGAATGGCGGCCAGGGTGGGCAGTAGGCCGGCGCAGCCAACAATGCCGGTCACCACCAAATCGGCGCTGGACCAGGCGGCGGCGGCGCAGATCCCATCAGTACCGCCCAACAGCTCCGGCAGGGGCTGCGGGCGCTGCTGGGACTCGAGCAGCTGGAGCCGCTGGCGCAGCTGGGGAATTAGCTCCGCGTCCGCCAGGGCCACCACCTCCGGGCTGTGGCGCTGGATCTGCTCGATCAACAGCTCCAGGTTGCGGCCAGCGGTGAGGGCCACCACCCGGAAGCGATCGGGGAACTCCTCCACGATCTGCAGGGTCTGGGTGCCGATCGAGCCGGTGGACCCCAGCACGCTGATGGCTTTCACGGCAGGGCTCCGGAACTAGCGGGGCCCAGTTTCCCATCCTCCGGCACCCCTGGCAGCCTCGCTGGCGGTCCAGCTAAAAAAATCGCCGGCCAGGCAGCCGGGCTGCTCCAGCAGGATCCTGACCGCAGCTCACCTGTGGGCAGTGCAGCTGAGCAATGGATCCGCGAGCAAATCGCCCGAAAGCCGTTGGTCAAAAGGCCAGTGTCCCGAAGCCTGGTCAAATGAAGTACATGGCTTGGGACTCCACCAGCCGGTCGCGGCGATCGACCAGGTCTTGGAGCGTGGTGGCCTCCAGTATTTGTGCTCGTGCCATGGTCAGCTCATTTTTCAAGCCATTAAGCACCTGATATTCAGGGGTGTCAGATACTGTCTCGCCCCCCAGGCTGTCTTCTCCTTCCAGGCAGCGCACCACATCCACCACCTTGATCTGGGAGGGGGGCATGGCCAGCTGGTAGCCACCTCTCGGGCCCCGAATACTGCGCAGGATCTGGGCCCGCCGCATGCTGGTGAGCATTTGCTCTAGGTATCGATCTGGCATC
Organism: Cyanobacteria bacterium UBA5018; assembly: GCA_002396505.1. Lineage (GTDB taxonomy): Bacteria > Cyanobacteriota > Cyanobacteriia > PCC-6307 > Cyanobiaceae > UBA5018. The sequence goes on from DGYA01000064.1 coordinate 23,188, forward strand.
TGCTGTCGACTGGCGATCTCGGCCACCTGGAGCACGCCCCCCTGTAAGTAAATGCTGGCCAGCTCGAGCAGCGATATAAGCCCGTACTCTGTCTTGGCACTAAACACGGGCTGCAATCCACGGCTACATTGTGGTGATTATGGCAGGTTGCAGCTTCGCTTGCCGTCTCGGTTGCCGCCTCGGTCAATAGCAGCTTGCCAGAAGAGCGTCGCGGACAGCGCATCCCCCCACTTGTTAAGGTTTGCACCTCTGGAAGATGTTCGCTACCGACCAACATGTTCTTGTCTAGAGAGCCTCTGGAAACCGCGATTTCTGCGATTCTGCCCTATGAGCATCCTTGTGGCGCTATGGCTCTCGTTGATTTACTCCGTGGTTGATCGCTGCGCCTGGTGTACATCGGAGCCATTGGCCCAAGGGTTGGGCCTGGGTTGAGTAGGAGGCTCTTTCTGCCAATAGGCGCTCCAGCCAGGTGGCTCGAATTCACTCTGGAGCCTGGGGGAGTTAGGGATTAACCTAGGGAGAGCAATGCTTTTCGCATTGTAACAATAGGCCACCTCGAAAAATGCAGAGATTCATCGAGATTATCCCGCGAGAAGCTTTGCCGAGGCTGATCTGCCCCTTGCGCTGGTGGACGGAATTGGCAATTCTTGAGGTGCCCAATAGTGAAAGTTGGGATTTTTAGACGTGCCCATCAGTTTTCATGGCTGATTGCAATTTATCCTGGATTTGAGCTGATGACATTGCTGTTATTCCAGGCCTCAACGCCTCGGGTGAAGCTGGCAAGCAATTTTTTGGCAAGGCGCCGCTAGTCTCTGCCAATTGGCAGGATTGGCGGCCGGGTTCTGCCGCGTTGGAGCATGGACGGGTCCACACTGCTCTCACCGGGAGGAATTGCCATGGGGATTGGCCGACGTGTCGGACGCTGGTTGCGCCAGCTCGGCGAATCGCTCGATCCTGTCTTGCCAGCCCTGGTACCTGGCGTGATGGCCAAGGGAGCTGGAGGCGGCGATCCGGATGCGGCACCGGCGGCCAGCAGTGATGAAACGCCCTCGGGCCCCTGGCAGGGGGTGAGGGAGCGGGCGCTGGCCAAGAGCCTGCAAACCCTCCGCCAAGAAGCCCTGTTCGCCCTGGGGGCCTTCCATGCCGCCCACACGGCCGCAGCGGCCGTGTTCGACGATCGGCGTTTGACGGCGGCCCTGGCCCGGCGCACTGGCGAGCGCGTACCGGATGAGGTGCTCGACAAACTGGCCCAGGCCAGTGCCGTCTGGCACCGCGACGCCGCCGCCTTGGGCATGGCCTTAAGTGCCGTGGGCGCAGCGGAAGTGCCCGACCTCACCCTGGCAGAGGCCCTGGAGGTGGACGAGGAGGAAGCCGATGCCCTGACCGCGATGGTGGAGGGCTACGAGGTGGAACTTAATCGCCAGATGCTGCAAGAGGGAGAACGCAACGAACCAGAAGACGAACCCTGACGAATTAACGCCAGCCAATGGCCTGGCCCGGTTGCCCATGGCAGCTCTCAGCGCAGCTGCTGAGCGCAGCCTCCGGAGCTCGAGCTGCCATCGATCTCCGAGCGCGGTAACCATTGCCGAGTGCGGCTGCCGCGAGATGATCAGGCTGTTCGAGCCGCCAGGGCGGCGAAATGGCTTTTAGTTCGGCAAGTGCCGCCAAAAATAGATAAATTTGGCTGGATTATTTTGCAATTCTAAGTTTCATTGGCTTGGGCTTGGGACGCACGACCCATCAGCAGAACCAGGGGAATCGCCAGGATGAATACCATTGCGATGGTCCGGAAGACATCGCCATAGGCCAGCAGAGCCGCCTGCAGATCCACCTGCTTAATTAATAGCTCTAGGGCCTGATGTTCGGCGTTACCGGGACCCTGTCCTCTGAACTGCATAAGCTTTTCCAGCAACTGCAGGCGTTGCTGAGTCAAGGGATTATTGTTGGAAATTTGCTGCACCAGTTGGGCATGATGTACCGCCTGCTGGTGATCGAGTACCAGGGTGAATCCGGCGACGCCAAAGCTACCGCCGAGCTGGCGACTGAGGCTGAAGAAGCCACTGCCGCTGCCCACCTCGCTTTTGGGCAGTGAACCCAGGCTGACCAATGTGAGCGGCAGAAACATCATCACGGTGGTGCAGCCGCGCTGGATCAATGGCCAATACAGGCTGTGTTCGCCGGTGTCGGGGCCGATGGTCGAGAGCTGCATCATGGTGGCCACCATCAAGGCGGCCCCCAGGGCAATCAGCCAGCGGGGATCCAGGCGGTGGGCGTTTTTGCCCAGCAAAGCCATGGCTACCGCTGAGGCCATGGCACCGGGCAACATCAATAGACCGGTCTGGGTGGCCGTGAACTGGAGCACACTTTGGGCAAAAATCGGCACCATTAATACAGTGCCGTAGAGCCCCGCTCCGAGCAGAAAAGAAAAGGCACTGCCCGCGGCCAGGGAGCGGTGGCGCAGCACGCGTAAATCGACGGCCGGCTGGGGTCGCCGCAGCTCCCAGATCACAAACGTGGGCAGGGCTAGGGCCGCCCCCAGGGCCAGCAGGCGCAAGCCCTGGTTTTCAAACCAGTCGTACTGGCGGCCCTGCTCCAGCACCACCTGCAGGCAGGCCAGGCCCAGCACCAGCAGGCCGATGCCCAGCCAGTCCACCCCTGGCTGCCGCCGATCCCCCCCCTGCTCCAATCCCTCCTCCAAGCCCTTGGTCCGCTGGTCAGAGGGAAAGGCGCGGTTGGCCACAAAGGCGGTCATCAGACCCAGGGGCACATTGATCAAGAACACCCAGCGCCAGCCCAGGCTGTCGGTAAGCAGGCCGCCAATGGTGGGGCCCAGGGCCGGACCCGCCAAAATCACCACCCCGAAAATCCCCTGGGCGACGCCCTGCTGCTCGCGGGGCACGGCCCGATACATGATCGCCTGGGCCATCGGCATCAGGCCACCTCCCAACAAGCCCTGCAAAATGCGAGCCAGCACCAGCAGGGGCAGATTTGCTGCCAGGCCACAGAGCACTGATGCCGCCGTAAAGCCCAACAAGGCCAGCAGGAAATAGGTTTTCTGACCAAGCATCGCCGTGAGCCAGTTGCTCAGCGGGATCACTACAACGCTGGCCATGGCGTAACCCGTCACCACCCAACCCACCTCGGCAAGGCTGGCGCTGAGGTTGGCCTGGATATGCACCAGCGCCACGTTGGTGATGCTTACATCCACCACTTCCAACATGGCGCCAATCGACGCCGTGATCACGATCAGCCACTGGCGCGGCGTCATCGCCGCCGCACCCTCACGTTCACCGACAGGCCGGGCACCAATCGGGGCCACAACTCCGCCGGAGCGTCTTCTATGGAAATTCGAGCGGTTAGCCGCTGCACCACCTTGGTGAAATTGCCGGTGGCGTT
>DGYA01000064.1:26751-26919 GCA_002396505.1 Cyanobacteria bacterium UBA5018
TGAAATTGCCGGTGGCGTTTTCCGGGGGCAGCAGGGCAAAACGGGAACCAGAAGCCGGTGCGATCCCCAACAGGTGGCCGTGCAACACCTGGGAGGGAAAGGCATCGACACGGATCTCTGCTCCCTGGCCCAGATACAGGGAATTGAGCTGGGTTTCCTTGAAATTGG
>DGYA01000049.1:0-8429 GCA_002396505.1 Cyanobacteria bacterium UBA5018
GCGGCGGCGAGGGCCTCGGCCAGCTGCTGCTGGCTGTTCAGGTCGTCAGCCGGGAGCATGGCCTCCAGCCAGGGGCGGTCTTCAGCGGCGGGCAGCGGCCACCAGCGCGCCCGCAATTGACCATCCCCATCCCTCACCAGGGCTGGCACCACCCGGCCCGCTTGCACCAGCAGCTCTGCCATCCGTTCACAGCGGTACAGCAAGGCGGGGTCAGGAGCCATCGCCCGGGTTACGGATTCACGGGAGGATTGGGCCATGGCTAGGAGAGCCCTCTACTCCCCAACAGTGATGCCTTCACCAATGATGCCGGCATCATTGGTGCCACCCATAGAGGTGCCGCCAATAAAGGTGCCGCCAAAAGTGATGACGCCCAAAATTGTGCCGCCAGGAGGTTTTACGGCAGTGCCCACAGATTCGCTTGCTGAAAATCGGTAGCCAAACCGTCCGAACAGCGGCGCTAGCATTTTACTAGCCAAGGATGGTGGAGGGCGATGAACACCCTGGTACTTAGGCATGTTCCCGGTGGCCTCTACCGCCGTCTCAAGGCCGTGGCGGCCGGCCTGCCGGGGGGGCCTCCAACGCAGCGCCCGAACGCTGAGGAAACAAGGCGCTGGCTGGAGCAGCAGGTGTGGGCGCTGCCGCTGCTCGATCATCGCCAGGCTGACGAGATCCTTGGCTATGGCGATGACGGCCTCTGTTCCTGACGCCAGTCTTGCGATCGATCTGGTGGTGGATTCCAGCGCCGTGATCGCCGTGGCGAGGGTTCAGCGGAAGTGAATGGCCATCACCTGGATGGCCGTAATGTGGGCAAAATTGAGGTATCAAAAAGCCGCAGCGAAGCGGCGCAAGCCCTCGGCGAGAATGCCCTCGCTGGTGGCGAAACAGAGCCGCACATGACCGGCCGCACCCTCACCAAACCAGCGAGGACTGCCGGGCACGATGGCAACCTTGCGTTCGCTCTTGATGCGATCAACAAGCATCTCAATACTCTCGCCGGAGCGCATCGCCTCTGGCTTGATCTTCGGGAAAATTACGTAAGTTGCGTCGGGTGATTCAACCTCAAGCGAACCGATTTCCTTAAGAGTAGAGACGCACTGATCTCGACGAGCGAGCAGATGTTCAAGGAAGGCGTCTAGCCAAGGGAGGGCGTGGTCGTAGGCGGCGGCGGCGGCGATCTGGCTGAGGGTGGCCGCCCCATCTACCGTGGATGGATGCTCACTGGCCTCAAGCATTTCTCGCCGCTGCACTGCATCAATCATCGCCACATAGCCGATGCGGCATCCAGCGAGGCCGAATGATTTGGAGAACCCGTGCACCACGACGACATTGGCAGCGAGCTCCGGCTCGAGCGCCAGGGCGCTGGTGAAGACGGCGGGGCAATAAACGATCTCACTCCAAATCTCGTCGCTGAGCACGCCCAAGCCCCGTTCGAGGGCAATAGTGGCGATCGACTCGAGTTCGACTCGCGTGAAGCAACGTCCGAGCGGATTATGCGGATTGCACAGGCCAATCATGCGCGTGCGGGGCGTGATCAGCGAGCGGAGCCGATCGAGATCGATTTCGCCTTTGCGGGCGATGGGCCAGCGGACGGACACGCCACCCGCCGAGTGGACGGTGTGTTCGAAGAGGAAGTCGACCGGGTCCATCACGATTGCCTCATCGCCAGGGCGTAGCCAATGACGAGCGACCATCGCCAGCCCCGCCGCCGCGCTGTTCACCGCGATCACGCCGTCGGGTTCAACCGGGGCATGACGACGGGTGCGGAGATAGGTCGAAACGCTGCGACGGAAGCAGGGAAGCCCGCCAGCCGGGCCGTAGGAATAGACACCGCGTGCGGCTTCTGAGGTCACCGCGTCGCGAATCGCCAGGGCTACGGGAAAGTCGGGATCAGCGGCGGTGAGCGGAATCACGTCTGCGGGCTGCTCGGCCCATCGCATGTTGAAGGCACGGGTGCGCAGGTCGCCTAGGGGAACGGCGGAGTCGTCGAATCTTGCGTCGGTCATCGGTTCACCAGCGGCAGGCTGATGCGGTCAGAGACGGGTTGGAGGAACTGCGAGGCGATTTCGCGGCCCGCATCGACGAATCGCTGGGCAACGGGCCGACGAGCGAGGTCGTAGGCACGCATCGCCAACCGCAGGTCAGCATCGCTGTCGCAGGCCGCGAGCGATTCAGCGAGCATGGCGGCATCCTCGAGCGCGCAATTGGCGCCCTGGCTGGTGAAGGGCAGCAATGGATGCGCGGCGTCGCCGATCAGCGCAAGGTTGCCCCGCACTAGCGACTCTGGAGGATCCATGTCGACGGTGCGCCAGACGTGAGGAGTGGACGGATTGGTGGCGACGATCGCGGCCTGCACGATCGCTGGAAACTCCGCGAGATGCTCCTCAAAGAAATCGCAGACCTGATCAGCCTCGGGTGTGGCAAAGCGTTCAGAGTCGTACTGCACAAACCAGATCACCCGTCCGCCGATGCCGGGCACCAGGCCGACGGCCAGGCCGCCTCGGGGGGCCATGAACTTGGTGAAGGTGGAACCAAGCGCCTTGGCGAGAGACGGCAGTTCGACGGCCGAGACGATCTCGCGAACGCGACCGGGTCGAGGATCGCAGGCCGCCTGCATCGAGCCGCGACACCTCGAGTGCAAGCCATCGGCGCCGACGAAGGCATTGGCATGCACCGGCGCCTGCAGTTCGAACTCGGCGTAGCAGGCCTCCTCGTCGATCCATCGCATCCCATGAAAGCAATGCCCGGTGTGCACCTTTGACGCCGGCAGTCCCTCGCCGATCACGCCAAGCAACTCGGCTCGACCCACGGCGACCGCGCCGCTAACCGCTTTGTCGATGAGCACCTCGCCCGACGTCGTGCAGAACAAGACTCGCTCAATGCAGCGGCCGAATTCACGCGGATCGCAGCTCACCCCAAGCGTCCGCAGCGCCCGGAGCCCGTTCTCGAGCAGCAGGAAGCCAAACCCCCTGCGGTCATCAACGCTGGCTCGCTCGTAGACGCGAGCGTCGACGCCTCGATCATGGAGCCCCTTGAGGAGCGCCATGCCCGCCACACCCCCACCGATGATCGCAATCCGTGGATGGTTCATGCACCAATTAGCGTTAAAGAGCCCGATTTTTCTTGACGGAAGTCAATCCTGACATGCCTGATAGCTCAAAAGCCTTATGTAAAATTTAATTAAGACCAGGCTTGCGTTGGTTGCAATTGAGCCGGCTTAGCATCAAATGGATCATGGAAAGGATCAAGGATATGCTGCCTCCTGCGTCAGGAAGGTTGTCCAGTCGGTTTGCCCCATCCACCAAGGCTGGATCCCATTCTGGCTGGCCACCGTACGAAGAATTTTCTTGTTGGGCTCAGCCTGAAGGAAACATGATTGAATATATCCATAATTACCTTGCCAGTGGGGCGGCCGTCCTCACAGCTAGCCATGACCACTTCAGCCGCCGCTATCAGTCGTTACTCCCTTTGGTCTGGCAGCAGCTCCGGCTCCAGCGGCACTGGCTTGGATCAGGTGATCAGCTGGCTGGGCCGGGATCCTGGCCTACGCGGCTCCACCGATGCCCCCTCCCTGGCGGCGGGCATCGCCTCAGCGGATGCGTTGAATCAGCTGATCGAAACGGGGCTGGCCTCGATTGGGCGATCGTCGGCTCTCCTGCTCACCCCAGACGACCTGATCGCCCTAAACGCCTGGATACGCTCCAATCCCGCCCGCCTGCAGGCCTTCATTAATGCCCACGGCGACGACGAAGGAGATGCGGAGACCGGCTTCCACCGCCTGGTCAACAACGGCGCCAGTCAGCTGTTTCACGGCGACAACCTCGTAAATACGGTCCTCGATTCCGTTTACCACTTCGGCTTTCAAATCGATGCCGCAGGCAACTTTCTCAATGAAGACGGTGCCGCCAACGCCTCACTGCAAGTGGTGGCAAAGCGGCTGAGCGCCCTGCGGGTGGATGTGGCCACCACCAACACCGAGCTCGACCGCAGCACAGAAGCGATCATTGCAGACTCCGGCCTGGCCAACCACAACCCATTGGCCCAAATCAAGGGTGGGGCTGAGGCCGCCAATGGTCTAAACCAGCTCATCCTCGCAGGCCTTGCCGCTCTCCCGGCGGGCACGGGCAACGATCCCAACCGGATTGAAGTGAGTGAGGTGCTGGCGATCAACGCCTGGATCCGCACTAACCAAACCCGCTTCAACAATTTTGTAACTTTACACGGGGATGATGAGAACGGAGAAGAAACAGGGTTCCACCTGGTACAAAATAATAATGCAAATACCGCTCAATTCGGGCTCAATCTTGTCAATACCGTTCTTGATGGGATTTATCACATTGGCTTCGAGATCGGTGCTGACGGTCGCTTCCGAAATGAAGACGGTGATGCCAACGCCCTCGTCACAGACGTGGCCGACTGGCTCAACTATTACCTCGGTGATCCCTCCACCACCGGCTCCGGCCTTGATCGAATTGTGGATACCGCCCGCTGGGATGCGGGCCTAGCCAACCACACCTCAGCCGCCCAGATCCGGGGTGGCCTCGATGCGGCCAATGCGCTCAATGGGCTGATCCTCAAGGCGGTTAAGGCAACGGGGGTGAATTTGGATGGTTGGATCAGCCGCGGTGATCTACACCAACTCAGCCAGTGGATCCAAACCAACAGCTACGACGATTTTCTTGTCTTGCATGGCGATGATGAAGACGGGGTGGAAACCGGCTTTCACCTGATCCAGGGTGATGGCGGCAATGTGCAGGCCTTGGGCAACGACCTGATCAACACCGTTGCCGATGGCATCTACCACATTGGCTTCGCCATTCAAGGCGACAACTTTCTCAACGAAGATGGCAATCGCAATGCCGCCCTCGGCGATGTATCTAGTTGGTTAAATTTCTACCTCAACGATCGCATTCAGATCGTTGGCACTGGAGGCAACGATCAGCTGGTTGGCACCAACGACGCCGAGCAACTGGTAGGCCGCGATGGCAATGATCTCCTCGATGGCGCCGCTGGAGACGACCTCCTAGATGGCTCCTGGGGGGACGACACCCTGCTGGGGGGCAGCGGCAACGACCAGCTAGATGGCAGTTATGGCAACGACTCGCTCAATGGAGGAGAAGGAGGCGACACCTATCTAGTTAGCGGCAACGAGGCTGGCGGTTGGTGTAGCTTTGCTGGCTTTGACAGCTACAACGACACTGGCACCAGCGGTGTAGACCGAATTTTGGCAGTGGGCCCTGGCGATGTCGATATTGGCCTAAGTGGTTTCTCGGCCAGCAGTGGGATTGAGCGCATAGAAGCGGCGGCTGGTGTTGGCAGGGTGCGGCTGCTGGGAGGCTGGAATGGAGACAGCCTCGACTTCAGCCAGATCGCTTTGGTGGGGGGAAGTTTTGTTATTGATGGCTTCTACGGCAATGACACGATCACCGGCAGCAGCAATGCCGACACCATTAGCGGCGGCGGCAATGATGATCGCCTCAATGGAGGAAATGGAGGCGATACCTATCTGGTTAGCGGCAACGAGGCTGGCGGTTGGTCTAGTTTTAGTGGCTTTGACAGCTATAACGACACTGGCACCAGCGGTGTGGACCGGATTTTGGCTGTGGGCCCTGGCGATGTCGATATTGGCCTCGAAGTGGTTTCTCAGCCAGCAATGGCATTGAGCGCATAGAAGCAGCGGCTGGTGTTGGCAAGGTGCGGCTGCTGGGGGGCTGGAATGGAGACATCCTCGACTTCAGCCAGATCGCCTTGGTGGGGGGGAATTTTGTTATTGATGGCTTCTACGGCAATGACACGATCACCGGCAGCAGCAATGCCGACACCATTAGCGGCGGCGGCAATGATGATCGCCTGATCGGAGGACTTGGCGCTGATCAGTTGACTGGCGGCAGCGGATGCGACACTTTTGTATTCAATTCCGTTGCGGAGATAGGACTCTCCCCTGGCAGTTCTGACGTCATCACCGACTTTGTCTCTCAAGTTGACAAGATTGATCTCGTCAATATTGATGCGAATTTGAACGTCGCCGGCGACCAAGCCTTCCGCTATATCGGCTCAGCAGCATTCACTCGTGTTGCTGGCCAACTGCGCCTCGCCGATCAGGTCCTCTCTGGAGACATCAATGGCGATGGTTTAGCAGATTTCAGACTGGGATTGACTGGAGTATCTGCTCTGCTGTCCACCACTGATCTCCGGCTTTAATGAGACGCAAGCAGGTGAATCATTAGTGCTGGTCTTGCTTTACCTAATCGGCTACGACTGGGGTTGTCTGGACGTTAGGGAAGCTCTCGTTGGGGCTGGATCAGTTTCCGGGGCCCATGTCACTCCCATGATTGACCTCTGAGGTGGAGCAGCGCCCTTGGAAGGGGGCGCCCACCTCATGAGCAAACGCCGCCGCACCGACATCCCCCGACCTGCCCGGTGCCTGCGGCACCGATCAGTCGCTTACCGCCTTGGTGCGCATTGCCGCCTCAAGGCTCTTGGTATCTTCAGCAGAGAGCTGGGGCCGATTTAGTTTGATCGACAGCTTGTTGAGCGTTCCAGTGAACCGGAATGGGGGCTGGTAGTCGGCGTCATTGACGCCGGTGAGAGTATCTGAGCCGATGTCGAAGCTCTCATCCCACTGCAGGATCATCGGCAGGGTTTTGGCCATGGTTTTAGTGGCCACCACCTTGCCATCCACCTTGAGAGTGCCGGTGCCGGGGCCGCCGACGCCGCTGAAGTTGTTGAAGGCCAGGGTGCCCGCCCCCTTGCCTTGACTTGATTACCCATCAAGCTCCGCGACTCAGGGAGGGCCGACCCAAATCGCTTGACCTCACAAGCTGCTCCGCTCTATCCCAGGAATAATGTCGGCTCTCCACGGAGTGATCCGGGTAATCAAGTGCCTTGATATACGAAATCGAATTCAAGCTTGTGCTTGCCAGGAGAGAGCGGTTCGGCCCCCTCCCACTTGAGCCGCTCCAGATCCACCATGTTCCACAGCCACACCGGCTTGCCGTTCTTCAGATAGAAGCCGTAGCCCCCGAAGCGGCCACCAGAGGTGAGCAGCATGCCCTCAGCACCACTGGCCGGCACATTGATATCGGCGCTAACGGTGTAGGAGCTGTTGAGCAGGCCAGGCGAATCGCCCTGGGGTAGACCCACCATCGGATGGGTGTAAACGAACTCGGTGCGGCCGGCGGTGATATTCGGCCGAGGCGCCACGATGCGGGCCGCCACCGAAGCATCCAGCGGGAAGACCTGATATTTCTTGGCTTCGGCGATGAAGGCCTCCTTCATCTCCTTCACCTTCTGGGGGTTCTGAGCGGCCAGGTCGGTGGTTTGGCTGAAATCGTTGTTGAGGTTGTAGAGCTCCAGCACCTGGTTGTTCAGCGGATCCGGGTTGGCTGGACCGAAGGCTTCCCAGGGGGCCCGGTTCACCTTGGTGCTCAGCAACCAGCCCTCGTTGTACAGCGCCCACTGGCCGAACATCTCGAAGTACTGGGTCTTATGGCGCGAGGGCAACTTGGCGTTCTTAGCATCGAAGCTATAGAGAAAACTGGTGCCCTCGATCGGTTTTTGGGGAATACCATCCACCAGCTCCGGCGCCTTAAGACCAGCGGCCTCGAGAATCGTCGGCACCACGTCGATCACGTGCACGAACTGCTCCCGCAGGCCACCTTTGTCCTTGATGCGCGCTGGCCAGGAAACCACCATGTTCTGGTTCACGCCACCCAGCCTGGAGGCGTTCTGCTTGAACCAGCTGAATGGGGTATCAAACGCCCAGCTCCAGCCCGCCGACATGTGGTTATAGGTTTGGTCGGTGCCCCAAACGTCGTAGAACTGCATCTGCACCTCAACGGGCAGTTTATTGAGGCCATTGAAGAAAGCCACCTCATTGGGAGTGCCCAACGGACCGCCTTCGGCGCTTGTGCCGTTGTCGCCATTGATATAGATAATAAGCGTGTTGTCGAGCTTGCCTAGATCATCAAACTGCTGGATCACCCGGCCGATCTCGTAGTCGCTATAAGCGGCGTAGGCGGCGAACACCTCCACCTGACGGATGAACAGCTTCTTGGCATCAGGAGTAAGTTTGTCCCAGTGGGTGATCAGGTCGGCGGGCCAGGGTTCCAGCTTGGCATCCTTAGCAATCACGCCAAGTTTCTTCTGGTTCGCGAAGATGCGCTCCCTCAATTTCTCATAGCCGTCATCAAAGAGATGCATCTCGTGAATTTTGTCCACCCACTCCTGGGTGGGGTGGTGGGGCGCATGGGTGGCACCGGGGGCGTACTTGATGAACAGCGGTTTGGCTGGATTGGTCTGATGCATCCGCGTCATGTAGTCGATGGCGTCATCAGCCATGGCGGTAACCAGATTCCAGCTGCCGGGAGCCTTGCCCTCAAATGGATAGATCTGAGTGGTATTGCGAAACAGGTTCGGCTGCCACTGGTTGG
>DGYA01000049.1:8594-20650 GCA_002396505.1 Cyanobacteria bacterium UBA5018
GGTTCGGCTGCCACTGGTTGGCGTCACCGCCCACAAAACCGTAAAAATATTCGAAGCCCATGCCGGTAGGCCACTGATCAAATGGGCCCGCCTGGCTGGCCTGGAAGGCGGGCACATTGTGGTCTTTGCCGAACCAGGCGGTGCCGTAACCGTTGTCCTTGAGCAGGCGGCCGATCGTGGCCTTATCGCGCTCAATGATGCTGTTGTAGCCGGGGAAGCCCGTGGACTGCTCCGAGATCACCCCGAAACCAGCCGAATGGTGATTGCGACCGGTGATCAGGGCGGCGCGGGTGGGGGAGCACAGCGCCGTGGAGAACATGCGGTTGTAACGCAGCCCCGCCTTGGCGACGCGGTCCATCGCCGGTGTGGGGATCACGCCGCCAAAGGTGCTGGGCACACCGAAACCAGCGTCGTCGGTGATGATCAGCAGCACGTTGGGCGCTCTCTGCGGTGGCGTGATCCGCGGTGCCCACCAGGGCTTCGATTGCAGGGCGCCGTCCTTGATCACACCACCGAAGGGCAGCGCCGGTGCCGGCAACTGGTTGCCGCTGAGCGTGGTGGTGGCATCGGGGGCTCCGAGCCTGCCGGTGATCGTTTGAGCCAACAGCGGCGCCCAACCCGCCTGCCAGCCCACCAGCAGCGCCACCAGGGCCAGGGCCCCAAGGCGTGGCATGAAACGGGGCAAGCGACGGATCCAGGCGAGCGGAGCGTCGAAACGAGGATCAGCCACGAATGGATTCGACTGAATACCAATCCTGGGTCCACTACCAGATATTGCCGGTCATGTCGAACAAGCTGTAACCGTTAGCTGCAAAGAAACCGTTTACTGGCAATGAACCGATGGCTGGAAATGAACCGACGGGCGCAGTTCCTAAGTAGCCAGCCTCGGCGGTGTTGCTGATTGGGAAAAACCCCTGCCAGGTGTTGGCTCCGAGTGGGTTCCAGCTCACCAGCGGCCGCTAATGCAGCAATCCGTGAAGCACGGGTCCCGTGTAAAATTAGGCAATGGCCAATCTCACCGTCGCCATCGACGACGCCCTACTGCAGCGAGCCCGGGAGGCCGCCGTTCGCGAGAACACCTCCGTGAACGCCTTGGTGCGCGATTTCCTCAGCCGCTACGTGGATGCCCGCAGTCAGCGCCTCCAGGCGCTGGAGCGCTTTGAGTCGGTGGCTGCAGCCAGTGGCAGCCGCAGCCAGGAGCCCTGGAACCGCGAATCGCTGCACCAGCGCGGTTGATGCGCGCGTTCGTGGACACGAACCTCTGGGTCTACCGCCTGGATCGGCGGGAGCCCGCCAAAGGTGAGCGCATCCGCCGCTGGTTGGCCGATCTGGCCGAGAACCACGAGATTGTGATCAGCACCCAGGTGCTAATCGAACTGCGCGCCGTGGTGAGCAAAAAACTCCGGCCGCCCCTGGGCGATGGCGAAATCACGGCACTGCTTGCCGCCATGGCCGGTTTCGAAGTGGTGAGCACCGAGGTGAATCTGGTGCTCGACGCCCACCAATTGGCACTGCGGCACCAGTTGAGCTGGTTCGATGCCCTGATCGCCGAGGCTGCCATCCGCAGCGGCTGTTCGGTGTTGTTCAGCGAAGATTTTCAGCACGGCGCCTCTATTGGTGAGCTGCAGGTGATCAATCCATTGCTTGAGTGAAGGGCTTGGCTAGCTCAGCCATTGGTGGTTTAAGTGGCGGCGTTGATGGGAGCGACGAGTGGTGCCGCCGCAACGGGGGCCGCTGCGATGGGGGCAGCCAGGCGGAAGCCGATGTGGGAGGTGCCGGTATCGGGGCTCTGGGCCTCCCGGGCCGCCGGCCGGTAGCGGCTGCAGTAGTTCTCGGAGCAGAGGAACGAGCCCCCCTTAATCACATGTTTCGCGACGCCAGGATCACGGGGATCACCTGTGGCGGCTTCACTGCTGACCATCGGATCGCTGCCATCGGCGAGGGGCTTGTGGCCCACGGCATACCAATCCTGGGTCCACTCCCACACGTTGCCGGTCATGTCGAACAAGCCGTAACCATTGGCTGGAAATGAACCGACGGGCGCCGCTCCTAAATAGCCATCCTCGGCGGTGTTGCTGATTGGAAACAAGCCCTGCCAGGTGTTGGCGTTGCGTGGATTCCAGGTGTTGCCCCAGGCGAAGACCCGATCCTTGAGCCCCCCCCGGGCGGCGAATTCCCACTGGGCTTCGCTGGGAAGGGAGCCCCCGGCCCAACGGGCATAGGCGTCGGCGTCCTCGTAGGCCACCTGCACCACCGGGTGCTGGCCTCGCCCGGTCAGGTTGCTGCCGGGGCCTTCGGGATGGCGCCAGTCGGCCCCTGGCACCCAGTGCCACCAACTGAGTTCCTCGATCGGCCCGCTGCCGCTCACGGGCTGGAACACCAGCGAACCAGGGGCGCGCTCGCTGGCCTTCAGCTCGGGGAACTGTTCCACGGAAAGGGGGCGTTCGGCCACCGTGACATAGCCGGTGGCCGCCACGAAGACCGCGAACCGGTCATTGGTTACCTCCGAGCGGTCTAAACAAAAGGGGCTGATCCGCAGGCTGCGACCCGGCTGTTCCTCAGGCAACTGAGCCCCGGCGCCGATGCGGTAGCTGCCGCCGGGGATGGGCGCCATGCCGGGCGGGCAAAGGTCCGCCGCCGTGGCGGGCAGGGGCTGCAGGAGCAACAGCAGCAGCTGGGCGATGGCAGCCAGCACCACCAGAAAGGTGCTGTGGACGAAACCGTTGCGATGCACTGGCAAAGGGCTCGATTTGGCTCAGCGGGTTCACCGGTTAAACATAAACAAGGCGATCGCCGGCGGATGAGCTCAGGGATGAGCCCAGCGAGTTCCAGGCGCACAAGTTGATCCTCCCGGTTGGGAGCATCGCGGCACTCTGCCAGCAGCGGTTAACCAGAAGCGGTTAACCAAAGCGGTAGTGCTTACGCACCGGGGCATGCACATCCCAGGTGCAGTTCAGGCCTGCGTCAAACACCACCAAATCACCGGCCCCGAACCGCACCGGCTCACCGCCATCCGGGGTGACGGTGACATCTCCCTCCAGCAGCAGACAGGTCTCCTGTTCGTGATAGCTCCAGGGGAAGCTGCTGATCTCACAACTCCAGATCGGCCAGGTGTTCACGGCGAGGCTCTCCAGGCGAGCTAGATCGGGATTTGACGTGACCGTGATGCCGCAGGCCATGGCGGTTTGCATGAGAACCGGGAACATTGTGAGCCGTGATCCACTACAGCTGCGCTGGGTTGTAGCCAATGTCACGGCTGCTTCCGCCAAGCGGTGGCGAGGGGGGGCGGCGGCCTCAGCGGCTGCTGCGGCCCTTGGGGCTCTTGAGGCTAACCAGTATGGATAAATCGTGCGTGGCAACGATCTATCCACAGTTGGGCAAGCCTGCAACCGCCTTGGCCGCTAGATAGTGAATGGTGGTGACTGTGGTCGAGCACCACATTGGTGTCAAAGAGTACCTTCACAGGTGCTTATCCTCCAGCTGACGAATGTATTCGCCCTCATCAAGCCCCGAGCCGGCGAGCACGCCGCGCAAAGCCCGCAAACGGGGTGTGACCTCCACGTCGGCGGATTGCGCTTCGAGCAAGGAGAAGAAGTCAGCCACCAGCTGCGAGACAGACCGGCCAGACGCAGCGGAGTGGCGTTTTGCGCTCGCGATCAGCTTCTCATCGAGCCACAATATGAGCTTCGTATTCATCGAAAGAACTATTCACGTATAGTATTACCGAAATCATACGTCAACCACGAGTTGCGGGCGGGGTCTTTGCTGGCTCTCCAGTGCTGCCATCACCTGGTCGCGAAAAGTTTTCGGGAAAGAAGATGAGCCTTTGGCGGCGGCTCAGGTGAATGGCTATGTTAGGCCTCGTAGGGCTCACGACCAGAGCTCTGCCCATGCCACTCGTGGCTTTGGCAGCTTGAGATTCACGATCCTTGAGACCAAGCGAAGGGTGGCGCGGTCTTGATGAAACGATCTCCAGAGTTGCAGCAGATCCTTGACCGCGCTCCAGCTGGTTTCTCGCCAGATCACCCACCGGGCCCTAGGGCAGCAGCGTCAGCTGATCCTTGCCCAAGTCTGCATGGCCGCTGCCCCCCTGCTACGGAACTTCACCACGATTGAACCGGGCCAGATCAGATCAGATCAGCCAGTCGATTGGCAGTTAGCAGCGGCCCCGCCGGCAGCGGCACCGCCTGGCTACCCACCAGAGCCAACCAGCGCTGCAGGCTGAGTTAGCCGGCTGCCAGGCTGGCCTTCAGCTTGTCACTAGCGACAAAGGACTAGTCCAACCACCGGATAAGATTGTGGCTACGCACGATCTATCCCTGTTCATTAAACCTCACTCAGGGTGCAAAGCCACCGTGCTGTATTTCAGCCTGATATCTGTAGCTGCAACTGCTCGGTTTCGCTGCCAGGCAGAAGCTCAAACCGCGCCATGTCAGTGATCTGTCGCGGCTGTCTTCCGGGCCTAAGGCGGCCCGTTATGCGGACGTATGCTCCGCTGGTCATGTGAGCCCGGTCTGCCACTGCATAATCATCTGCGTTAAGAATCGCTCTAGCACGAACGGTCTCGCCTTCGCCTGGAGGCAATAGAGCCAGTACCACAGTGCCGGAGCGTCGGCCATCGGACGACATTTCGCCCTCCAAACGTTCCACCGTACCAATATAAGTCTCAACATCACTTGCCTCAACAGGCTTTAGCCCTCTCCGAACTTCTTCAATCCTTGAAAAATACTCGCGTTGCAGCCTTATCAGAGGCGCAGCAGCATTTGTCGCCGGTCGCAACGCAGACCAATCGAAGCTCACATCCAAGGAATTATCAATCTCCTCGTCATACATTCCGACAAGGGCTTCGCATAGATTTGAAGACACTAAAGGGCTTGGGGAAGTTCGTACTTCCCCAACAAAATGATCGAGAGTATCCATTTCGATAGCCGCCACGAGTTGGACTAGGGCGCAACTGAGCGTCTCAGTGACCAGTCGAACGAATGGCACCTGCCCATCTGGATCCAGTACGCCCTGCGCCTCCATGCCGTTAAGCTGGCAAGCAACCTGAATAATGTAGCTACCACATTCGGTCTGGCCAAATCTAGCCTTATCAACGAACTGGGCCGCCTCTGTCAACGTGAGGCGTGGATGATGCGGGCGCGGGCGAAGTACCGTGCAGGCGCTCGCGCGCAATAACTTTTCAGTGCTATAGATAAGAGTTGAGGCGAAGCTTAGGGGCAAGGTGGTGCCTGCATTGCCCGAGTGCACGCGGAAGCGCACCAGATCGTCTCTAAAAAACTTGATTCTTGGAAGCAATCTAGCAATCGCATTACCACTTAACTCAGAAATCTTTTCCAGGACGCTTTGGACCGAGTCCACATAGTCTGGCGCCGATACATCCATCGGAAATACCAGCTGCCTGCGGGGAAAGTCTTTGTTCTCTAGAACATACAGGCGAGCGACTATTGCTTCTTCTAGCAAAGACCAGCCCTGCGACTTAAGAAAGTCGCGAAGATCGGTAGGAGCGGGCAGCGAGGAGATTGCACTCATACTGAAGGAGGCTGATAGAGGGGTACTTCCTGCCGGGAAACCTTGGCAAATAAATCGAGCAAACCCACTTTGTCAAATCGCTGGGAAAGAGGCAGGTAGACAGTCTGTCCACTGTCGTTCGTTGACGGCGCAGCACCCTTAAGACTCACCCAGTAGGCGCATTTATGCAGAGAAAGTGCGTCGTCCGTGTGCGAAATCCAATCGCTTGCGTTGGTGCTAGGCAGGAAAAGGACAACGAGTATGCGTGGCGTAGAAACCGCGGCTGAGCGAAGATCGTCGTACTGAGGAACTCCTCTGAGGAAATAGGAAAGGCATTCCGAGACGGTCGAGGGGGTAGCCGTAGTAGCCTTTAGTTGGACCTTCAAGTCCACTTCATGCCGATATCCACCGTTCGGAAACGGTCCCCAACCTACGATCTTGGCGTCAACACCGGAGTTGTCTTCATGACGGGTGGTCACAGAGCAGGCCGCGCCAGCCGCTGAAGCGGTCCAGCAACTTGGCGGGGCGTTTTGCGCCGCCCTTGTGAGTGCGACGGTATCTGGAGAGCGGGATGTCGGCGCGTCGAGTGGAAGTGACTGCAGTTTGCGAGGCTTAACGCTCAAAATCAGCGCTGGATGACAACCAGAAGCCATTCACGCGACAGCGTGGACTCCGCCCGACGGATTTTAACGTTAAACAACGAATGGACGACCCTCTCCAGCTGGGCTTTCGGACTACGAGGAGATCGACGCCAATAATAGGACGGGTCGCCAGCGCTGCATGGTTTAGATGGAGGCCACGGTTCCCTGGGAGCTTTCCTGGCTTTGATCGAGCCTGTGTATCACAAGCCCTCCAGCAAAGGAGGTAGACCGCCCAAGAGGGCGGAGCCACGCCCATACTTAAGCTACGCCAGATTGAGCCGGAGTTTCTGGATCGCATGTTCTCGACGGAGGTCGTTTGAATGACTGCCATGACCCCACCCAACAGGACCAACCGGATTCGCTCGGTAAGCATTGAAGGCTTTCGCAGCCTGAAGAACATTCAGAACCTGGAGCTGCCGCAACTGACGGTGCTCATTGGTGCCAATGGCGCGGGAAAATCCACCTTGATACGTTTTTTCGAGATGTTGAGCTGGATGCTCAAGTCTAAGAACCTTCAGGAGTTTGTGCTGCGCCACGGTGGTGGAGACGACCAGTTCTTCATGGGTGCGCGGAAGACGCCGCGCATCCATGCCGAACTTTGCCTGGATACCGAAAAGGGTCAGAACGACTACCGGTTTGACCTGAACCACCTGTCGGCAGGCGATACGGTCATGGTTATGAACGAGGCCTATCGTTACTCTGCAAACGGCATCCCTACTAAGGCAGACTGGACCCAAATTGATGCGGTTGGAAAGGAGTCCAGCCTCCTGGAGCAGAAGAACAAGACCGCCCAAACAATTGTTGCCCTCCTGCGGCAGTGCTCCACCTACCAGTTTCATGACACCTCGATCAATGCGGCCATCCACAACCGCTGGGATGTAACCGAGTCGTTTCGCCTGCGCTCTGACGGCGGCAACCTCGCGGCGGTGCTGCTAGACCTTCGCAACACCGACGGCAAGCGCTATGAGCTGATCGTTAGGCAGATTTGCCGGGTGCTGCCGACATTCAAGGACTTCGTTCTGGAAGAGGAGGCCGGCAAGGTATTACTGCGCTGGGTAGGCAGGCAAAGCGACAAGGTTTTCGGCTCGCATCTCACCTCGGATGGATCACTGCGCCTGTTTTGCTTGCTGACGCTGCTGAACCTGCCGCCCAAACGGTTGCCGGATGTGATGTTCTTCGACGAGCCCGAATTGGGCCTGCACCCACATGCCATCACCTTGGTGGCTGAGATGTTCAAGCGCTTGTCGATGAAGCAGCAGATATTCATCGCTACCCAGTCGCCCTACCTGGTGGACTGTTTCGAGCTGGAAAATATCATCGTGGCCAACGCGAACGATGGCGAGACGGTGCTCCGCAATCTACCGCGCGCCCACTATCAGCGGTGGCTGGACGAGGACTATCAGCTCTCTGACATTTGGCTACAGCAAGCCACTGGTGGAGTTGCGTGGCTGGGCGACAACCAGCCGGTCAACAGGGACAGTGCGGTAGGTGGGGAACAGGCCAAATGATCAGGGTCTGCATCATCTGTGAAGGGCTCACCGAGGTTGAGTTCGTCAACCACTGCCTAGAACCCTACCTGCGGCCCAGTGGCGTCAGCGCTTATGGCACTATTTTGAGCGCCAAGTCGGGAGGCCATCGTGGCGGGAATGTGACTGTGGGCCGACTGGCCAAAAAGATCTCGCTCCACTACAGCGAAGCAGACAGGGTAACGACCTTGGTGGACTTCTATGGCTTTAAAGACCGGGCGGTGCGCAGCCGTACCGAACTGGAGGCCGCCATCCTTGCAGGTGTTGCACGTTCCACCACTAAGTACGACCCGCGCTTCGTATTGCCCTATGTACAGATGCACGAATTCGAGGGGCTACTCTTCACCGACCCTAAAGCATTTGAGTTGGTAAAGGATGGCTGGAATCACCGCACAAAGCGAGCATTAGAAGCTGTAAACCAAGCATTTACGAGCCCGGAAGAAATCAACGACAGCCCAGAGACCGCGCCTTCCAAGCGCATCATGCGCATCTTCGAAGGGGCTTATTCCAAGACGGTGCATGGTCCACTAATCGCCGAATCCAATGGATGCTTAGCTTTTTTGAGAGCTGAGACCTGGACGCAATCAAGGTTGAGAGGATCAGCCGTTGGCCGGCCTGCTAATCGGCGTTCAGGCCCCATAGTATGATCAGCTCTTGGAGGGTGTGGAGTGGTTCAGCCCGGTCAGGTCATGGGGACACGCGGCCCAGGCGGTGACCGGGATTATGCGTTGTACGCAATGCTGATCAGCCCTAATGGGATGAGATCGCTGTTCATTGCTGATCGATTGCCAACACTGAAGGAGGTGAACATAGCCTTTGCTCATGTATGGCAGGGGCTTGGGCATGAGCAGGGCTATTTGCTTGCAGAACTGGTCGATCCGGTCTTCCTGGTTAAGAGCACCGGTGCTCGCCTGCTGGATCGCCTGTTTGATGCGATTGAGCCCTGGCTTGATGGTGGTGCAGATCCAATGGTGGCGTTGGGGGAGATTCTGCTGGCCGAGGAGGCCTGCAGCGTGACATTGGAGCTGGAAGGCGGTATTGATCTGAACTGGCGCCGCCTGAGTGCAGAAGGTTTCCAGCCCGCTTTCCGGCGCATTGGTAGCCAGGAGCCTTACCACCCGCGCCAGGCGCTGAAACGCCTGCTGCGGAAGAGTGATGCCAAAGGGTTCCGCTGATGTACTGACGCCCCAGATCAGAAGCGGGTAGGGACGCATCGCATTGATAGACAACCCCTGCTCCCGTCTTCTGCATCTGGATGTTAGCCAAGCACAGCCTTCCCAAGATCTGGATGATGTTGCGTATTGTCAACTACTCAAGCCAATACAATTCTAGTTTGATATAGAATTGTTTTAATTCGGACTTTTAGTGCAGATGGAGCTCTGGTTCACGCAGGCTTGGCTGGTAGCCTCAGGATTAATCAGCCTTTTTCTCGATCCCAAGAATCGCAAATCTTGGTGGGCAAAACCTACACTTGTCTTACTTATCATATTACCTGCAGGCTTAGCAATAACTTTTGGACAACAAAGAGCTGAGAGTGCGAGACAACAAGCTTTGCGGGCAGAGGAACAACATAGAAAAGATCAGCTGGAAATTGCGACACTGCAGAGACAGGTCCGAGACGTAGACGACAATGTCAGAGATGCTGTAACAGGAATCAAAACTATACTGCTTGGATTTGGCTTCACTCCCGAAACAGCAGCAGCAGCCACTGAAGAACAAATCGAAATAAGTCAAAAAGCAAATACCCTAGTTAAGACCGCAATCGAGACGAGTGACGCTTCAAGCAAATCGGAAAGACAAAGGATTACTGTTCAATATTTTCCTAAAGACGTGGATCCAGTCGTCATAAGAAACACCCTCTCATCTCTAGGCTTCACCTTCAGAGAAGGAACTGCGCAGCAGCGAGGAGCTACGAATGCCATTTGGTTTGGACAAGACGTACCATTATCTGATGTGAAGCTTGTAGCGCTTACGCTAGTAAGAGCTGGAGTAGACCTGAAAACAATTAGGCCTTTTCGCAAGAGTCATCCAGTTCCAGACAGGAATTTTCTAATACAAGTAGGAACCGATGCGGAGTTCTCAGGGAAGACTTCGATTGGCGTTTCGGAAATAGCTAATGCAACAGCATTCACTAGGCCTGACTAGTATTGATTTGCTTCCCATAATGAAAGTGACTGACCGATTACCCAACGATTGAATTCGGCTAACGCTCAAGATCAGAAGCGAACAGTGGATCGGGCACTGAAAGTAGCGTACGCGCCCGTCTTCTGCATGTTGATGTTGGGCGCACCGAAACTTTAGTGTTGGCCATAGGGGGTCTTACTCTGACCAAGACCCATGCTGTCAGCACTTCCAGGCGGCTCAGGACAGGTTTTTGGCGGCCCTGCTGGGCATGCAAGCAACTGCAGGCAGAGCCAGATGGGATGCTCTACGGGAGGTTCTAAAACTTGTGCCCTCACTTCGCCGTTATTCTTGGTGACAGCACGTGAGACTGTTGACGCGGTACAGACTCTTCAGCTTCTTTTGAATCAACAGGACAATTTAGTGGTTTGCGATCGGCGGTCGGCCAACCTGTCGCAGACAGCCAGTAGCCGGCGGATTCGATCGCCCTGTCCTCGATCCATGCAGGGAGATCCTTATCGGGAGTGCAGAGGAACATATCCTTGTAGGATGGCTTTAGATTAGTTACAATCGTGCTCCAGAGAAAGTTGAGACGCAGGGGCAGAGTTTCGTCACGTAGGTCATGCTGCACCCACAGACAAGGCAAATACGTAATAAGTTTAACTGGGGTCTTCGAATTTGTTATCGGTTTGGCTGGGGCCTTGCATTTGATCTCGTTGAGCCTGGAATAGTCAAGATCGACCTTGTTGGGGTTGATGTTCACGAACAGCCCCATCAGATTAGCGCGCTCGAATTGAGTGAACCTGAACGGGCCCTTGAGAAGCGCGACTCGGTCCAAGCGCGCGTCGGCGAAGCTGATGCCATTGAAGCTCGCCTTCATAGACTGATTGCTGGACGGTATGCCACTAGTTGCCGGCCGATTAATGAAAGCCACGCAGGTGAGCCCCGCTTTCTTGAAGTTGGCTCCGCTCATGTCGCCGACCAAAACCAGAAGTTGTTCACAATTTTCCATGTTCAGATCTCGACGACCCTTATACCCACGGATCTGGGCTTCAGAGAAGTCGGCCCCGACGAAGCTACCCTCCAAGCAGATGATCTTGTTCAGCGGCAGGGTCCCGAAAAAGGGTGATTTAGCGTCATTGACTTCGGCCCAATCTTCCTTGCTGCACTGAGGTCTCCTAGTTGAGATGTGACCCTCGCAGTTACTATAGTCGAACCTGGCATTCATCAGCTTGGCGCCACTGAAGTCGACACGGGTGAGATCAGAACAGCTGAAATTAGCATTGACTAGTCTTGCACCTGCAAGGTTAACATTCTCAATGCTCATATTACCAAGATTGGAGGAGGACAGATTAAGGCCCGAGAGGTTCATGCTCTCCAGGGTCAGATAGTCCTTCAGATGTTTCATAAGATCTTTGCGTGGATCAGATCCTTCGGACTTCTCTTCATAGCTGATACCTCTCAGGGCCTCTGAATTGCTGGCCAGGATCCAATGGAGAACGCTGGTGTCCTGCTGACGGAAGGCCGGCCAGGCACCGCGTCCGTTGATCCATCCGAAGATTACGAGGACCACCAGAGGCAGCGTTAAGCGCCATAGCACCGAGGCAATACTGGAGCCTGGTACGCTCGGGGGAGCGAGATCGCTATCGGTATCGGTATCGGGATCGATCGTCATGGAATCGACTGACGATTATCACTGGCGAACAATAGCTCTGGGCTGTAGGGAACCAGCCAGAAGAGCACACGGCTGGGGCGGAGAGGAAACGGAGCCAGCAACAACGGCAGGAGCAGCTTCTGAGCGAGCCGCGATGGGGGGCTCTGGTTGCTGGCTGGGCTGAGGTCCATGTTGCGGCCGCTCAGCAGAAGCAAGTCATCGACATAGTCGCCCAGTTCGATGGGCAAGACATACTGTGCACCACGGAACGTAAGACGCTCCACGGAGCTTCCCTTAAAAACCATTCGGGGGATGCTGGCGCCGGTGAAATTGACATTGTTGAGCACACAGTCCTCGAAGCGAGCTCCATCAAGTTTTGCCCCAGTGAAGTTAACATCATTGAGTTGTACGTACTTGAAGACGGCACCACTTAAATCGGCATTGGTAAAATCGATATTATTCAAGCGGAAGTTCTTGATGATCGTACTCTTAAAATTGCCGTAGGCCCAGTTTCGATTGCGGATCAGATCGCTGCGTCGCTTGTATCCGGAGTAAGAGCGATTGCTGCATTTGGCACCAGCCTGGGCAAAGAGGGAGGAGGAG
>DGYA01000049.1:20853-59798 GCA_002396505.1 Cyanobacteria bacterium UBA5018
GCGCGGCTTCGGAATGGTTTTCTGCTTCGGGGGGGTCCATGCGGAAATCGAGCGGGCACCAGAGGAGGGGTTGCTTTTCTCGTGGATCTTCTGTCAACTCCCATGAAAGACTCCCTTTGAGATCGTTGTCGCGAGTTGAGTTGTCGCGAGTCGAATAGAATAAAATAGCCCCGTCAAAGGTGGCACCCTTCAAATTAGCGTCAGTTAGATCGGCATTGCTTAGATTAGCGAAATCTAGCCGGGCGTCTCTCAGATCTGCTCCCCTGAGCTTGGCATCTTTCAAATTAGCAAAGCGGAGGTCGGCTCCGTTAAGCTGTGAGTTATTCAGATCAGCCCCTGTGAGGTTGCTAAATGGGAGGTTGATTTTTCTGAGAAAGGCCTTTTCTAATTGAGCGCCAGAAAAATCAATTCCTTTGGGAACGAGCCTCGCCAGATCACATTTCGGGTTGGTTCGAATTTGATCGGTCAACTTTCTATCAAGCTCGTACTGGGAAAGCATAAAGAGAGTTCGAGGCGACTTGTTTTTATTGGTCTCAGAGATTACCTCAGTAAGAGCATCTTGGCAGGTTGCTTGAGACCCAGTTACTACTGATTCATTCTGAATCAAGAAGCGAGAATCGTAGAGGTATCTTAGGACCCTGGCGCGCCGCAGTCCATCGGGATTGCCGTCGGGATAACTAAGTTGGCGCGTTAGATCCCTGGTAAGAGAAGCTACCTGGCCACGGCGGTCAAGATCCAGCCAACCGCGATCACTTCGATCTTTGCTCACCAGCGTCTGTAGGTTCTGCTGGAAGCGGCTGATCTGATCATCGGCGCTAGAGCCATAACTCTGCTGCCGCTGCTGTTGAAGATTCAACTGTTGGTCCTGTCGTCTCTGCTGCTCGAGACGTTGGGCCTGAGACTCCACTATCTTGCTATAGGTCTGCGTGGCAATGAGGCTAACCGCACTGAGAAGCGTTGTCACCTGGATGGCCACACCAGGGATCTGGATCTTCTGGTTGATGAACTCGGAGAAACGTTGTATCCTCCCTCCAAGGAAAGAAAGGGAACGCTCTAAATTTCCATTTTCGCTTCCTTTCGCCAGGTAGACGAGCAGGACGCAAAGACCTACGATCAAGGTTATAACGACGAAGATGAAAGCGAACTTAGCCGACAGATCAATAATGCTTTGCACAAAACCGTTGACGACTCCAACACTCGCCTCCAGAGTCATGTAGAAGAAATTTCGGCTGAAGAGATCCGAGGTGATCAGTTCGTAGAGACTAAAGAGGAGTAACACCATAAGAAACAGCACGACGAGGACTCTGCCGGGCTGGCGGACACGAATGAGTATCTTATCTAAGTGTGAGGAAGCGACATTCACTTGGATGTGCTGTATTCCCAGGTAGTTCATAGCCAGATCCATCCTGGCCATGAAAAACAGCCCCGCCCCAAGCAGGCCGAGCAGGAGAATCAATATTCCGAGGGCAACCTTTTCAATGACACCGGGCTGGAGAAGATGATCCCGGAATCGGATCTGGAAGATTTTCTGAAACAGGCTGATCAGGTAGAGGAGCAAGCCCGGTACCGCCAGCAGGGTCAGAAGACGGAGTGGAGCAAGACTGACAGTGCGAAAGCTTTCACGGAACCCCCGCAGGACGGAAACCAATAGCGACCGGCCCGGCCTCGAGGCCTTCAGGGACTCGATCCCCCCGAACAGGAGGAATACAGCCACCAGGGGGAGAAGGGTGTTCAGGGAGGTCAGAACGCTGAGAAGAAGGCTGAAGAGGAAACCGGTCCACAGTTCCAGCGTCAGGCGACGATGCCAGGGCACCTTCGCGAAGTTGCCCAGCTGTCGGCCCAGCCGATACCCCCCCTCACACCAGCCGCACCAAAACAGCACTAGCAGACCGAGGACCAGGAACTCGTATGTCACGCGGTCAACCTGCACGCTCAAGGCGCCCGCGTCTGCGTTCCTCAGATTGGGGCCGAGAGCTCCGCCCATAAGCACGATCCCTTCCAGGCAGAGCAGCAGCCAGGAGCCTGGGTGGCGGGCCGTCCAGAGGGTCAGCACCTGAGTGGTTCCTCTCCAGGAAGACATCACCCAAGCGATTCCTCCTCCACGGTTGCTCTGGATCTCTGGGTTAGTCATGCACCGTCAGGGTGATGCACCAATAGGCGTTGAAGAGATGGTATCGTTATATTTCATTTAGCGGCCCACGTCTCTGTTGTCCAGGAGCGTTTTGATTTCCTGACTCCCGTTCCTGCCGCCCCATCCCCCGGATGGCGATACCCCCTGCCGGCCACGGGAGGCAGGGTGCCCCACCGGCCCCCCCAGGCCCAGCGAGGGAAGGAAGCCAAACGGCCCCAGGGCCGCTATATGCAAGATGACCCTGCTTATGAACATGATCCCCCCTCCCAGCGCCAGAAACCGGTTGATGTCATGGGCAAGCCCCAACTGGCCTGCATAGGCGGAGCGCATGCCGGCTCGGCGATCGGCACCAGCAGTGGCCTTCGAGAGTGGCTTTATCAGATGCGGCTAACGCTTTCTTGGGTGGTTCCGTGAACTACTCCCGAGGTCCGATCTCTTTCCGTGAACCACGGCGAACTGGCCTCAGCAGGTCTTTGATAGCCCTGATCCCGCATACGGTCTCGCGACATAGCAGATCAAGATAACCGTGGTTCACGGGTCCGATAACCACATGTTCACTACGCTACACAATGACATCCGGGCAGCGTACCCCAAGCGGCTCACAGTTGAGCCACGATTGAGCCCATGCGTGTAAACAATGGCACCCCTGCCACCGCTGGGGCCCAGTAAATTCACCGGCCCTAGTGCAACAGCGCCAGCCGCCCTGGCCCAAGCCTGCAAGGCCTCTTCCCCCCGCTACGAACCATCCCCGCGATTGAACTGATCCAAATCCCCCGGTCGATTGGCATTTAGCAGCGGCCCCGCCGGCAGCGGCACCGCCTGGCTACCCACCACAGCCAACCAGCGCTGCAGGCTGCGTTCGCCGGCAGCCAGGCTGGCCTCCAAGCTGCGTCGATGGCGCCCATCGGCGGGGTAAAGCCCCAGCAATGGCTGCGCTTGACTGCCGTCGTGGGCCACATGAATCAGGCTTGGCTGGCTCAGATCTCGATGACTTGAATCTGACTGGCTTGACTGGCTTAAATCTGTAGAGCTTGCGGCCCGCAAAAGTTGCCGCAGCGTGGCCAAGTCCAGGGCGGGCATATCCACCGGGCAGAGCAGCAGCAGCTGGTTTGGGTAGTGGTGCATCAGCCGCCCCAGGGCAATGAGAGGCCCCTGGGGCGGCGAGGGTTCGTGTAGCAGTTCCAGGGGCACGGTCAGGCTGGCGGCCAGTTGGCTTGCCCGGCTCAGGTGGCTGTCGTGGCCGCTGAGCAGGGTGAGCGGCGCCCCCAGGGCGGCCAGTTGGCGCAGGCTGTGGTCGAGCCAGCAGCCCCCGGCCGGATGGGGCAACAGCGCCTTGTCGCGGCCCATGCGCCGGCTGGCGCCGCCGCTGAGCAGGCAGCAGCGCAGGCCCGCATCAGTGCTCCAGGCCCCTGGATTTGGTAGCGGTTGCTGCCTTTTGGCCGGGGGCTGCTGCCTAGGTTCCATCTTTCACCCGTGCCCAGCCGCCACCATGGCCATCGCCAGCTTTAGCGCCACTCTGCTGGAGGCCAAACGGCGCCTGGGGCTCAGCTTCGCTGAGTTGGGGGCGCCGATGGGACGCGATGAGGTATGGGTGGCGAGCCTGCTGCATGGCCAATCCACCGCTTCGGCAGAAGAGGCCCAGCAGCTGCTGGAGAT
The DNA here is from genome assembly GCA_002396505.1 of Cyanobacteria bacterium UBA5018. GTDB lineage: Bacteria > Cyanobacteriota > Cyanobacteriia > PCC-6307 > Cyanobiaceae > UBA5018. Next base: position 24,641 of record DGYA01000049.1, read on the forward strand.
GCTGCAGCTGGATCCTGCTTTGGCCGCAGAACTCACCACCTATCCAGTGAAGGGGGCGCTGAATCCCACCCTGCCCACCGATCCGCTGCTCTATCGCTTCTACGAAATATTGCAGGTGTACGGAATGCCGCTAAAGGATGTGATTCAAGAGAAGTTTGGCGATGGAATTATGTCGGCAATTGACTTCAGCCTTCACGTAGACAAGGTGGAGGACCCCAAGGGCGATCGGGTGAAGGTAACCATGAATGGCAAATTCCTGCCCTACAGAAAATGGTAGAATGAATAATTTAACTGGCGCAAGTATCGCCGCGTTTTATGCGGAGCTGGGCGGAGCTGCAGGCCTAATGGGAAGTGGAGACTTAGCGCGAAGTGGAGACTTGGCGGGAAGTGTAGGCTTAACGGTAAATGCGGGGCTAGCCGTAAGCATTCAATCCCTGCCTAGGGTGGCGGAAGCAATAGCGCCCGCAGCCGTGGCTATTATTTCAGAATTACCATAACCTTGTCGAAAGTAGTACCTGTCTTGCCAGAAGAGTTGCCTGTTGCCAATGGCGGCGAGTCTGCTCCGGGGCCCAGCGCCCTGCCCCGTTCCCAGTGTCCCTACTGCGGCGTGGGTTGTGGTCTGGAGCTCAAGCCGCCCCAGGCGGGTGGCGAAACCTGGACGGCCCGCGGCGATCGCCATCACCCCTCCTCCCTGGGCCAGGTATGCGTTAAGGGGGCCACCGTGGGCGACACCCTGGCCCACAACCGCCTCACCAGCCCCCAATACCGCAGCTCCATAGACCAGCCGTTTGCGCCGATCAGCTGGGAGCAGGCCTTCTCTTTGATCGTGGGCAGCATTCGTTCCGCCCTGGAGACCCGCGGAGCCAATGCCATCGCCATCTATGGCTCCGGCCAGTTTTTGATCGAGGATTATTACATCGCCAACAAGCTGCTCAAGGGGGCCCTGGGTAGCAATAACTTCGATGCCAATTCCCGGCTGTGCATGAGTTCGGCCGTGGTGGGCTACAGCCGCAGCCTCGGCTCCGACGGCCCCCCCTGCTGCTACGACGACCTCGATGCCGCCGAGCTGGTGGTGCTGGTGGGCACCAACACAGCCGAATGCCATCCGGTGCTGTTTCAACGCCTGCTCAAACGCAAGCGCAAGCAGCCCCAGTCGCTGCGGATTGTGGTAATCGACCCCCGCTGCACCGCCACCAGCGATGCCGCAGACCTGCACCTCCAAATTGCCCCCGGCACCGACCTGGCCCTGCTCCATGGCATCGGCCAGCAACTGGTCGCCAACGGCGCCATCAACCTGCCCTACGTGGAGCGCTGCACCAACGGCTATCCAGCCCTGGCCGAGCTCTGGGCCGCCTGGACGCCCGATCGAGTAGCCCAGTTTTGTGGCCTGGAGCAGGCGGATATTGAGCGGCTGGCTGCCCTCTGGGCCGAGAGCGCTGCCGTGCTGACGCTCTGGTCGATGGGGGTGAACCAGAGCCGAGAAGGCAGCGCCACGGTGAGCGGCATCGTGAATCTGCACCTGGTGACCGGTCAAATCGGCAGGCCCGGGGCCGGTCCCTTTTCGCTCACCGGCCAGCCCAATGCCATGGGCGGCCGGGAGGCCGGCGGCCTGGCCAAATTGCTGCCGGGTTATCGCCAGGTGGGCGTGGCCGAACACCGGGCGGAGGTGGAGCGCCACTGGCAATTCCCCGCCGGTTCGATCTCCCCCCAGGAGGGATTGAGCACCTGGCAGCAAATAGAAGCGATGGAACGGGGCGAACTGGCCCTTTGGTGGGTGGCGGCCACCAATCCGCTGGTGAGCCTGCCGTCGCTGGATCGGGTGAAGGCCGCCGCCAGCCGCTGCCCGCTGGTGGTGCTCAACGAGGCCTATGCCGGCACCGAAACCGCCGCCGTGGCCCACCTGCTATTGCCGGCAGCCCAGTGGAGTGAAAAGGCGGGCGTAATGACCAACTCCGAGCGGCGGGTGAGCTACTGCCCCGCCTTCCGCCAGCCCCCCGGCGAAGCGCGGGCCGATTGGCAGATCTTTGCGGAGCTGGGGCGGCGGCTGGGATTTGAACAACAATTCAGCTATGAATCGGCGGCGGAGGTGTATGCCGAATTTGCGGCCCTAACCGCCGGCCGCCTATGCAACCACAGCGGCCTCAGCCATCAGCTGCTGCTACAAGATGGCCCCCAGCAATGGCCGTTCCCGCTCGGCACCGCCCCCGGCGCTGGCCTGGCCCGCCTCTACACAGACGGCCGCTTCCCCACCGCCGATGGCAGGGCCCAATTACACGCAGATGCACCGCTGGGCTTGGCGGAACCGCCGGATGCCAGCTATCCCCTGGTACTCACCACCGGCCGCTACCTGGGCCATTGGCACACGATGACCCGCACGGCCCTGGTGCCGCGGCTGATGAAGCAGCACCCCCGGGCCCTGCTGGAGGTGAATCCGCAAGATGCTGAGCGCTATGGCCTCAGCGATGGCGCCCTGGCGCTGGTGCGCTCCCGCCGGGGGGCACTGACGGCCACCGTGCAGGTGAGCGAGCGCATCCGAGCGGGCACCGTGTTTTTGCCCATGCACTGGGGCGCCGCCCAGGCCGATCCCTGCGAAGCCAACCGGCTGATGCACGAACTGGGCTGCCCCCTCTCCGGCCAACCAGAACTAAAGGCCGCCGCCGTCTGCCTGGCGCCGGGCCCGGAATCGGAATCGGAATCGGAATCGGCGCAGCTATCAGCCACAGCATCAACTGCAAGCCATCACTAACTTCAACAACAGCTCGACAATTCACCTAACCCATCACAGCGAGCCAGGGGCGAGGCAATCATTGCTATTTGCGATCCGCCTGAAAATGCCCTTTTGCTGTATCTGTTTGCAACGCCGCTTAGCGGTAGATCGTTGCAGGGATGGATTTCAGGGCTTAAACCATTAATATGATGGTCACCTTTTGCTCCCCAGGCATGGGGGCGGGCAGCCAAAACCATGCACAAATCCCTTGGCCAGCTGACGCTGATCGCAGTGCTTGCTTCTAGCGCTTGCCTGCAGAGGGTGCAGGCCAAACCGGCTGGCTTAGCTCACCAGCAGCTTGGCAGGCTTGGCGATATCCAGCTGATTAATGGTTATCCAAGCGAGCAGACGGCCCGCCGGCTCTACGACGAGCTGGATTTCCAACGGGCCACCCAGGCCTACCTCTGGGCCCTGCCGGCGGTGGGTTTCAAAGCTCTCTATGACGCCCAGGCGAAAACCATGGGCACACGCAACGGCGACGTATTGCTCTACCGCACCCTCCAAGACAAGGCGGGGATGCTCACCCCCAACATCACCACCCTCTACGCCTTCAGCTTCTGGGATCTGGCCCGCCAAGGGCCCCTGGTGGTGGAGGTGCCGGCCGGGCTCACCGCCGGCGGCGTGCTCGACATCTGGCAGCAGCCGATCACCGACACGGGCCAGACCGGTCCTGATCAGGGCGCCGGCGGCAAATATTTGATCTTGCCCCCCGGCGCGGCAGAGCTGACTGCTCCCGGCTACCGAATCCTGCGCTCCCCCAGCAACCAGGTGTGGTTCGGCACCCGGGGCCTGGCGCCCGACAAGGCCCTGGCGGAAGCCACCGTGCGTCAGCACCGCCTATACGGCTGGAACCAGCGGGCCAATCCGCCGGCCACCAACTATGCGGAAGTGGGCGGTCGCCCCTGGCAGTCGGCTCAACCCGCCAACTTGAGCTACTGGCGCCTACTCAGCGAGCTCTATGCCAACGAGCCGGTGGCCCCCCGCGACCGGATGATCTTCGGGATGCTGGCGCCGCTGGGGATTGGTGCCGGTCAGCCCTTCAAACCGGATGCCCGCCAGGCAAAGATCCTCGATCAGGCCGCCCAGCTGGGCGATTTAATGGCCCGCACCATCGCCTACGACAAGCGCACCCCCGGCGCCACGGTGTACCCCGGCAAGCACTGGGAGTACGCCGTGCTGTTCGATCTGGATCAGGAATCAGCCGACAAACGGCGCGTGCAGTTAGACGAACGCAGCTCCTGGTTTTACGAGGCGATCGCCATGTCGGTGGGGATGCAGGGGCGCATCGTGGGCTTCGGGCAGGTGTATTTGGAAGCCTCCAAGGACGCCAAGGGCCAGTGGCTCGACGGCGGCCGCAGCTACCGGATGCGGGTGCCCGCCAACGCTCCGGTGAAGCAGTTCTGGTCGATCACCCTCTACGACAACCTCACCCGCGGACCGGTGATCACCGGCCAGGGTGCCGCCGATCTCAGCTCCCGCAAACCGGCATTGGCAACCAACGCCGACGGCTCGGTGGATGTCTTCTTCGCTCCCCAGCGGCCGGCGGGCGCCGCCAATTGGATCCAAACCATCCCCGGCAAGGGCTGGTTCGCCTACTTCCGCTTCTACGGCCCCACCGAGGCCTACTTCGCCAAGAGCTGGCAGCTCAACGACATCGAACCCCTAAAGCCGTGAACCGAATTCTCCAGAAATCTCCTGGCCTGCAGCTGGGAAGCAATGGATCCCTGGAGATCTAAATTCAAAATACCAATCCTGGCCCTGGCAAAGTATCGAACTGGCTGCCTGCCCCAGCGGGGTCCTTCGTCTTTGTGGCCAGGCTTTATGGTCCAAACTCCACGGCGCTGGAGGGCAGATGGCAGCTGGCAAGTTTAGTGGAATTAAAGTGAGGAATTTCAGGTAAGTAGCGGGCTGGATGGGCGATTTGATCGCTCCACTCACCTGGTGAATGGTGCCCTTTGCCCTGGGGCTGCTCCTGCAACAGCTACTGCTCCTGTAGCAGCTACTGCTCTTGCATCAGCCTTTGCACGGCGAAGCCCAGGGAGTTGGCCAGGGGCCGCAGCTTTTGCAGTTTGGGGCTCCACACCTGGCCCGTAGCCATTTCCGCCAGGCTCACCAGGGCCAGGTCCTGGCCCTCCAGCAGGGTCAGCTCCTCCAGGTTCACGGTGAGGGGACCGCGGAAAAAGTGGGCCCGACGCTCGGGCAGCTCGTGGCTGAACCAGGGGGTCAGCTCCCCCGCCTGCCAGGCGATCTCCTCCTGGAGCTCGCGCCGCAGCGCCTGCAGCGGCGTTTCGCCGGGATCCAGGTGGCCGCCAAACAGCCCCCAGCAGCCCGGGGCGATGATGCCCTCGATGTCATCGCGGAGCTGCAGCAGCCACTGGCCCTGCCGCTCCACCATCGCCAGGGCCACTTCAACGGCCAGGGGCGTGGCCAGCTCAACCGTCATGGGCGGGGATCAGGCAAGTTGGCAACATCCTGCCGGCAGCGGCGCCGGCCGCCAGGGGCTGGCCAGGAACTACGGGCAATTCGTGAGGGGCCATGGACCAGTGCCTGGGGGCGGTTTTGCTGTCAGCCTGGAACTGTGTTTTGCGACCGCTTGCTGCGGCGGCGATACCAAGTGATTCCCTCTACCGCCGATTCCCACGAGCCGCCCACTTCCGAGCCGCCCATTCCAGAACCGGAACTGGCCCGCCTGGACGCCTGGTGGCGAGCCGCCAACTATCTGGCGGTGGGGATGATCTATTTGCGGGCCAATCCGCTGCTCACTGAGCCACTACGCCATGAGCACGTCAAGGCGCGCTTGCTGGGGCACTGGGGGTCTAGTCCTGGCCAGGCCTTCATCTGGGCCCACGCCAACCTGCTGATCCGCCGCCATCAGCTGGAGATGATCTATCTCTCGGGGCCGGGCCACGGGGCCCCCGGGGTGCTGGGCCCCACCTACCTGGATGGCAGCTACAGCGAGGTGTATCCAGACAAAAGCCAAGACGCGGAGGGGATGGCGCGCTTTTTTCGCCAGTTCTCCTTCCCGGGCCAGATCGGCTCCCACTGCACCCCGGAAACCCCCGGTTCGATCCATGAGGGTGGCGAGTTGGGCTACGTGCTCTCCCACGCCTGCGGGGCCGTCTTCGACAACCCAAACCTGATCGCCCTGGCCTGCGTGGGCGATGGCGAGGCCGAAACCGGCCCGCTGGCCACCTCCTGGCACATCAACAAATTTCTCAACCCGATCAGCGATGGCGCCGTGCTGCCGGTGCTGCATCTGAACGGTTACAAAATTGCCAACCCCACCCTGCTGGCCCGCATCCCCAAGCCGGAATTGGACAGCCTGCTGGTGGGTTATGGCTGGGCGCCCCTCTATGTGGAGGGAAGTGAACCGATGGCCATGCACCGGGCCATGGCGGCGGCGATGGCCAAGGCCGTGGAGCGGATCCGTTCTATCCAAGCGGCCTGCCGCTCCACTGGCCAGGCGGTGCGGCCCGCCTGGCCGCTGATCGTGTTGCGCTCCCCCAAGGGCTGGACCGGCCCGAAGTCTTTGGCGGGCCACAAATTAGAAGGGTTTTGGCGTAGCCACCAGCTGCCCCTGCCGGCGCCGAACCGCGATCCCCAGCAGCTGCAAATGCTGGAGGAATGGCTGCGCAGCTATCGCCCAGAAGAGCTGTTCGACGCCAACGGCAACTTGCTGCCAGAGCTGCGGCAGCATTCGCCCCAGGGCAGCCTGCGCATGGGCTCCAATCCCCATGCCAATGGAGGCCTGCTGCGCCGCAATTTGCGCTTTCCGCCCTTGGAGAACTACGCCGTAGCCGTGACGGCGCCGGGGGCCATCGAGGCGGAGAACACGGTGCCCCTGGCGCAGCTGATCCGGGATCTGATCAAACTCAACCCCGAGGCGGTGCGGGTGTTTGGCCCCGATGAAACCGCCTCCAATCGATTGCAGGCAATCTATGGGATTTCAGCCAAGGTATGGATGGAACAACTATTACCGGAAGATGCCGATGGCGGCGAGCTCAGCCGCGATGGCCGGGTGGTGGAGATGTTGTCTGAGCACACATTAGTAGGAATGATGGAGGGTTATCTACTGACCGGCAGATATGGCTTCTTCCATACCTACGAAGCCTTCGCTCATGTGATCGCTTCCATGTTTAACCAGCACTGCAAATGGCTGGAATCCTGTATTAATCACGCCAGCTGGCGAGCGCCGATTAGCGCCTGGAATTGCCTGATATCCTCCACCGTATGGCGCCAAGACCACAACGGCTTCACCCATCAAGATCCCGGCTTCATCGATCTGGCCGGCAACAAGAGCGGGGCGGTGGTGCGGGTGTATCTACCGGCCGACGCCAACTGTCTGCTGGCGGTGGCGGAGCTGGCCCTGCCGGAAACAAACGTGTGCAACATCATCGTGTCGGATAAGCAGAGCCATTTGCAATACCTGAACCTGGAGCAGGCCCGGCGGCACGTGGCCAAGGGCATTGGCCTGTGGAGTTGGGCCAGCAACGACGACCAAGGGCTGCTGGCCGATGATCCCGATGTGGTGATGGCCTGCGCCGGCGACGTACCCACCCGGGAGACCCTGGCGGCGGTGGAAATCCTCAACCGCGAGATCCCCGACCTCAAAGTGCGGTTGCTGAATGTGGTGAAACTGTTCGCCCTCACCTCGCCAGAGGAGCACCCCCACGGCATCAGCGACCGAGATTTTGATGGTTTATTTACCACTGATCGGCCGGTTATTTTTAATTTTCATGGCTATCCTTGGCTGATTCATCGGCTCACCTACCGCCGCCACAACCACGTAAACTTCCACGTGCGCGGCTACAAGGAGATGGGCAATATAAATACGCCGATGGAATTGGCGATGAACAACCAAATCGACCGCTTCAATTTAGTGATCGACGTGATTGACCGGGTGCCACGCTTGGGTTCCCGCGCCGCCCACGTCAAAGAGCGGATGAAGGAGGCAATCCTGATCCATCGCGCCTACGCCCACGAGCAGGGCATCGATGCGCCGCAACTCACCGAATGGCGCTGGGGGCTGGCGGGCCAGTGACTGGTGAGCCAGGGATCGGCGGGCCAGCAACTGGCGGGCCGCCGCTGCTGGTGCTCAACGCCGGCAGCACCAATCTCAAGGCCTCCCTACATGACGCCGCTGGCGCCTGTCTATGGCGGCGCCAGCGGCCCTGGCCCTCGGCCGGCCATCTGGCTGACTGGGATGCCGAGGCGCTGGTCGACTGGCTGGCGGCGGCCCTGCCCCCACAATTGGCGGGCGATGGGGCAGGCCTGGCCCTGGTGGGCCACCGGCTGGTGCATGGCGGCGAGCGCTTCCTGGCCCCCACCCGCATCACCGCCGAGGTGCGCCGGAAGCTGGAACAGCTCAATCCCCTGGCGCCGCTGCACAATCCCCAGGTTTTGGGCTTGATTGATGCGCTGCGGCGGCGCTGGCCGGCCCTGCAGCAGTGGGCCTGCTTTGACACCGCCTTCCACGCCAGCTTGCCGCCCGCCGCCCGCACCTACGCCATCCCGGCCAGCTGGCGGCGCCAGGGACTGCGCCGCTACGGCTTCCACGGCCTCAACCACGAGCATGTAGCCGCCGAGGTGCAACGCCGCCACGGCAGCGAGGCCCCCTTGCGGTTGATCAGTTGCCACCTGGGGGGCGGTTGCTCCCTCTGCGCCATCCGCGATGGCCGCAGCATCGCCACCACCATGGGCTTCACGCCGCTGGAGGGGTTGGTGATGGCCAGTCGCAGCGGCACGGTGGACCCCGGCCTGCTGCTCTATCAACTGCGCTCTGGTCTGGATCTAGCCGAGCTGGAGCGAGGGCTGCTACGGGAAGGGGGACTGCTGGGGCTATCCGGCCTCAGCGGCCACATGGGCGAATTGCGGGCGGCGGCCCTGCCACCGCCCCAAGGCCAGGGCCACGCCGGCGCAGCCCTGGCGATCGACGTGTTTCGCCAGCGCTTGCTGGAGGGCATCGGCGCCATGGCCGCCTGCCTAGGGGGGGTGGATGTGATCGCCCTCAGCGGCGGCATCGGCGAACACGACACCGCCCTGCACCGGGAGCTGGCGGCAGCCCTGGGCTGGCTGGGCCGCCATCAATTGCTGGTGATCCCGGCCGATGAGGAGGGTCAAATCGCCCGCCATTGCTGGGCGGCCCTAGCGGGTGCAAGCAGGCCCTAACGGGTGCAAAAAAGCCCTGGCGGGGCTGTTCGGCGCTAGCGGATGGTGGGCGGCCCTGGCGGAGCTGTTCGGCCCTGGCAGGTGGTGGCGATTGAGGCAGCCCTGGAAAAACCGAGCCAGGACAGACCTATGGAGCCTTGATGCTGCAAAGCTTCCCAGCTGCCCGGGGCGCTGAAATGTTGTTAGTGAGAAATGTTGATGGTGAAAGACCAGTTTTTACCCTGTTGTTCACAACGGCTTGACCAAGCCTGGTGTCGCCGTTGAACAGGTACAGGGCCTCGCCTCTGACGAGAACTGCAGAGCTAATGACGATGCAGTTGGGGGTGCTTTCTTCAGTGACGCCACCGTTCTCCACATTGCCCTGGAGAATATCGAAATTATCCACCATGGCAGCGGTGGCGGCGCCAACCACTGCTGGCATAAGCGTTAAAAGCCCATCACTGCCGCCACGGCATCAGTGTCGGCCTCCAGGCCTGTGTGGAACTTGGAGTCGTTGTGTTCGATGGCGGTGGCGGGATCCTTGAGGCCGTTACCGGTGAGCACGCAGACCACGGTGGCGCCGGCTGGCACCTCGTCGCGGCGCTTGAGCAGACCTGCCACGGAAGCAGCACTGGCTGGCTCACAAAAAACACCCTCCTGACTGCCCAGCAACTTGTAGGCATCGATTATCTCGGCATCGGTGACGGCCATGAATCCGCCATTGCTTTCCCGTTCAACCTTTAGCGCGTTATCGCGATTTACAGGGTTACCTATGCGAATGGCCGTGGCAATCGTATCTGGTTGTTCCACCGTGTGTCCCAACACCAGCGGGGCGGATCCGGCGGCCTGGAAGCCCATCATCCGAGGCAGCTTGCGGCAATGACCGGCCTGGCGATATTCATTGAAACCCATCCAGTAGGCGGTAATATTACCGGCATTACCAACGGGGATACATAGCCAGTCGGGGGCATCCGATAGGGCATCGACCACTTCAAATGCCGCAGTTTTTTGCCCCTGAAGCCGGTAGGGATTAACCGAATTTACCAGGGTAATAGGATAGCGATCAGCCACATCACGCACGATGGCTAGTGCCCTATCGAAGTTTCCCTTGATGGCGATTACTTCAGCCCCGTAAAGCAGGGCCTGGGCGAGCTTGCCCTGGGCCACATAGCCATCGGGAATCAGCACAAAGGCGCGCATGCCGCCCCGGCGAGCGTAGGCAGCGGCCGCGGCGGAGGTGTTGCCGGTGCTAGCGCAGATCACCGCCTCTGATCCCGCCTCCTTGGCCTTGCTGATCGCCATGGTCATGCCCCGATCCTTGAACGATCCGGTGGGATTGAGACCGTCGTATTTCAGATACACCCGCACCCCCTTGCCAATCCGCTCGGAGATCACCGGCGCTGGAATCAAGGGCGTGGCACCCTCCCGCAGGCTGATCACCGGGGTGCTTTGACTCACCGGCAACCAGCGCCGGTAGGCCTCAATCAGGCCTGGCCAGTCCTGCATGGTGGCCCGAGCGCCGCCCAGACCCAGTTGCCGCAGGGTTTGGATCAGGGGCACTGGGGGCAGCTCAAACTGACGCGAATCTAGGGCTCGCCCCGCAGTCCATTCAGCGGCGCTTCCGAGAAGAAGCGCACCAGATCGGAAATCGAACTGGTTTTGTCCATCAGGCTGAGCAGGGCCGGGATGCTCACTTCCATGTTGCGGCTGGGATAAGCCCGCAGGAAGCGCAGCGCCGTGAGCGAGCCCTTACCCTCCACCAGACCCATCACGATCGCTGAGCGCAGGGCCGGCAAGCCGACACCGGGGGTTTTGAGCGGGTAGACGATCTGGGCCACCCGCTCCAGAACGGCCTCGCCAATGCGGGTGTTGAGCAGCCGACTGACCAGGGTTACCGGCAGGCTGATCGACTCGTTGAGCAGCTTGGCCACCTGGGCAGGCGGCTGTTTGCTGAAGCTGAGCAGGTCTGCTAGCAGCCCTTGCGCCTTGCCGGTGCTGGCTAGCTGTTCCAGATCTGCCACCGGGATCGAACGCCGGAAGCCGCCGCTAACGAAAACCAGATTGTCGGCGGCCAGCACGCCCGTGCTGCTCACCAGGGGCAGAGCTGCACCTAAACCGATCCCGAGGGCCGCGGCCAAGAGGGAGCGGCGTAGGCGAGAACGGCGGAACACGGCAACCCGGACTGTCAGCTCGTCACGATAGGCGCCCTGGGTGGCTGCGTTCAGGCCGATCTCAGCTGGGGCGACACCAGCAGGTCCCGCACCAGGTGCACCACAGACCGCTCCACCAACCCCTTGGCCAGGTCCACCCCCATGCGCCGCAGTTCTGGCTCCTCCAGCAGCCTCGGTAGTCGCCGCAGCAACAGCTGGGGTTCAAAGCCTGGCAGGGCCTGCAGGATGCTCACCAACTGGCCGATGGGCTCGAGATCCAGCAGCGGCTGGCCAGTCGCCATGGCAGCTGGTTGGCGCAGGCCTGGCGGTAGCAGCCGCGGCGGTAGCCGCATGCCGAGCCGCAGGGTCGTCTCCCAGGCCAGGGCATCCAGCCGCTCCAGCAGGGCATCCACCAGCTGTTGGCGCAGTAAACCGCCCTGGGCGGAAAACAGGAAATCCAACACCTGATCCAGCAAACCGTCTAGATCCAGATCGGCGCCCTGGGAGGCACTGGCAATTAAGTTATCGAGCCTTTGCCAGCGAAAGATATCACCATCGAACAGCATTTCCTTCAAACTATTCCGCAGCTGGGGATCGGGATCCTCCATCAGCCGGCGGGCGAAATAGGGATAAGCTGCCCCGAGAATTTTAAAGTCTGAATCCACGCTTAGTGCGATGCCTTCAAGGGTGACAAGCGAGCGAATTATCAGGGCGTAATAGGGCGGCACCCGAAAAGGAAATTTATACATAACTCCGGAAAGGTCGTCGGTGACCGCCTTAAAATCCAGGCGGCTGACACCCATCTCCAATGCCTGGCCAAATACCTGTTCAAAGGCAGGTACTATCGGCTGGAGATTGACATCTTCCGCCAGGAAGCCAAGGGTGACAAAGTCATTTGACAACTTGCCAAAGTTGCGATTAACCAGGTGAACTACGGCCTGGATTAATCCGGTGCGCGATTCGCGGCTGACGCTGCTCATCATGCCGAAATCCAAGTAGGCAAGCCTGCCGTCGGCCAGGGCTAGCAGGTTGCCAGGATGGGGATCGGCGTGGAAGAAGCCATGTTCCAGCAGCTGTTGCAGGCTGCAGCTCACGCCCACACTCACCAGCTCATTCGGATCTACACCCAGGGCTCGCACCGCCTCTAAATTTGTAAGCTTTACCCCATCAATCCATTCCATGGTTAGCACCCTTCTAGAGGTGGCATGGTGGTAGATGCGCGGTACAGCTATGCGAGGATTTTGGCTGTGCAGCTCGGCAAAGCGCTCGGCATTCATCGCTTCGTTGAAATAGTCCATTTCTTCGAAGACACGTTGACCCAGCTCGTCGATCAGGGCTACAAGGTCACTGCGTATAATGCCAACATTTTGGTTCAGCCAGGCTGCAATATTACGCACGATATATAAATCCAATGTGATTTGCTCCCTGAGGCCAGGTCGCTGCACCTTTACGGCCACTCTCTGGCCTCCCTTGAGTACGCCGCGGTGCACCTGACCCAGGGAGGCCGCCGAGATTGGTTCCCGGTCGAGCTGCTCATAAATCTCTGCCACCGCTTTGCCCAGGTCTTCCTCGATGCAGGCCATGGCCAGCTCTGGATCAAAGCCAGGCAACTGGTCCTGGAGCTGGGCCAGTTCCGCCAACAACAGCGGCGGCACGATGTCTGGTCGGGTGGAGAGGGCCTGGCCGGCCTTGATGAAGGCCGGCCCGAGGGAGGCCACCAGATCGGCTGCCTCCTTGGCGCGGGCGGTCACCTGGCTGGGTTTTTTCAATTGGCCAAACAGCCAATCCATGGCCACCGCCAGCAGGTAGAGGCCAATGGGCACGAGGGTTTGCCACAGGCGGCGGAGTAGTCGCTGCGGATGGCCTGCGTATATGCGCGTGATCGCCGCCGGGTCGTAACGCAGCAGGCCGGCTGCCTCGAGGAAATCGCTCAATTCAGCCTGTTGATTTGGCTCAGCTGACAGAGGAGGTTCCCCGGACACCATTGGCGCACCAGACAGCCTTGGTGCACCAGACACCATTGGCGCACCTGACAGCCTTGGCTCATTGGTCACTATTGGCTCACTGGCTACCACCGGCTCTCCCGCTACCAGCGGCCCGCCGCTCACCCCTGGGGCCGCTGTCGGGGCAGCGGTTTTTGTGCCTGGCTCGCTGGTCGGGGGCTTTTGGCTGGTCGGGGCCGCTTCGTTGGTCGGATCCGCTTCACTGGTAGGGGCCGCTTCACTGGTAGAGGCCATTTCGCTGATCCGGGCAGTGTCGCTGATCTGGACAGTTTCTCTGGTGGGGGCCGCTGCGGGTGGCGTGGCGTCGCTGACGGGCAGCTGTTCTCCGAACACCGCCGCTCGCATGGCGGCCGCAGCCGCTTCCAGGGCTGTGGGCTGGGTCTGCAGCGACACAACGGCAAGGGCAGGTATGCCCTTACTAAACCAAAACCAGCCAAACCAGCGCTGCCCAAGCCAAACCCGCCAAAACGCAGCCGGCCCACGCCTCCCCTGTTAGCGGGCCCCGCAAGCTTGGTTACAGCCCACAGGCCCTGCCCCAGGCCCCTGCCCTTGGAACCTGCAAGACCTTGCCGCTGGGCCCCGCAAACCCTGGCCAGGTATCCGGCAGAACTTGGCAATTTGGCAAAACCGGCTATCGTTTAGAACATTTGTTCTATCCAGGAGGGGTGGGTGCTCACGGGTCTGCGTCTCGAGAACATCGCCCTGATCGAGAAGCTCCAGCTCGATTTTGGCTCCGGTTTCACGGTGCTCACCGGCGAAACCGGCGCTGGTAAGTCGATCCTGCTCGATGCCCTCGATGCCCTGCTCGGCGGCCTCCAAGGGGCTGCCGGTGCCCGCCTGGTACGCCAGGGCACTAGTCGCAGCTGGATCGAGGCCAGTTTCAGCCTCACCCCTGTGGTCAAGGGCTGGCTGGATTTGCGCAGCTTCGAGCTCGATGAGCCGGAGTTGCTACTCAGTCGGGAATGGCGGTTGAGTGAAGGGCGCCTGGTGAGTCGCCATCGCCTCAATGGCATGGTGATCAACCGCTCCCAGGTGCAGGAGCTGCGGCCACTGCTGGTGGATCTCACCGCCCAAGGCCAGAGTCAACAGCTGGCCCGCCCTGGTCAACAGCGGCTTTGGCTAGATCGTTTTGCTGGTGAAACCCTGCGGCCGCTCCTGGCACCGGTGGCCACTGCCTGGTGCCAGGAGCGGCTGGCGGCAGCTGCCCTAGACCAGGCCAGATCCGAACGACGGCAGCTGTTGCAAGATCGGCAGCGTCAGGAGCAGCTGTTGGCCGATTTGGAGGCCGCTGGCCTGGAGGATTCCCAAGAGCGGCTGCGACTGCAGCAGGAGCAGGACCGGCTAGTCCATGGCGTGCGCCTCCAGGAGGGGGTAACTGAGCTGCTCTCCCGTCTGGTGGATGGGGGGGAGGAATTGCCTTCGCTGCTCGATCAGTTGGCCAGCTGTGAGCAGCAGTTGCATGTGTTGGAACAGCTGGATGGCTGCCTAACGCCGCTGCGCTGTTGCGCCAGCGAGGCCTTGCTTCAGCTCCAGGGCCTGGGACGCGAGCTGGATCGCTACGGAGCAGTACTGGATAGCGATCCCCAGAGTCTCGGCCTGTTGCAGGAGCGGATGGCCCAGCTCAAGGCCCTGGAGCGGCGCCATGGCCTCGATCTAGCAGCCCTGATTGGCCTGCGTGACCGCTTGCGCCAGCAGTTGAATGGCAGCGCCGATGGATCTGAGCTGGCGGCCTTGGAGCAGCGGCAGGCGGCGGCGCTGGCCATCCGTGACCAGGTCAATGCCCGGCTAAGCCAGGCGCGGCGGCGGGCAGCCACCGCCCTGGAACAACAATTGATGGCGGCCCTGCGGCCGATGGGGCTGGCCAATGTGCGTTTTGCCGTGGCGATCGAGCCCTCCCCGCCGACAGAGGCAGGGGCCGATGCGGTGCGCTTTTTGTTCTCCGCCAATCCAGGTCAGCCCCTGGCCCCCTTGGCGGAGGTGGCCTCCGGCGGGGAGATGAGCCGCTTTTTGCTGGCGTTGAAAACCTGTCTAGCCCCTGACGATGCCCAACCGACCCTGCTGTTCGACGAGATCGATACGGGCGTCAGCGGTCGGGTGAGCGCCGCCATGGCGACGCTGTTGCGGCAACTGGCCAGTGGCCGGCAGGTGTTCTGCGTTACCCATCAGCCCCTGGTGGCGGCCGCGGCCGACCACCACTTCCGGGTCAGCAAGCAGGTGGTGAATGGCGTCACCCGGATGCGAGTGTCCCAACTGCGGGACACTCGTGAGCGCCAGGAGGAGTTGGCCGAACTGGCCGGCGGCGATCACAGCGAAGCTTTTAGCTATGCCGCCAGCCTGCTGGAGCAGCGCTACTTGGATTAACCACCAAAACCCATGTCCAGCCAGGATTTGCGGCCAAATGTTTGCGGCCAAATGTTTACGGCCAAATGTTTGCGGCCAATGTTTGCGGCGAAAGGTTTGCTACCAAATGTTTAAGGCCAGCAATTTATTTGACACACCCGTATTTTCCAGGCCAGCCTCGAGCATGAGCATTATTTTCAGCCATCCATAAAAGATAAGCCAGCTACGGGCTGAGCATCGTAATACTAATTACATGGATTATCGCAGCGATTGCTAAGGGCAACTCAAAAAATAGCTAGATCCCTCGATGCCGTGCCGCGATAAGCATTGCGGCAACTCACCTGCTCCTCACTCTGGCGAGGATGCTCCAGTGCGGCAAGGGTGCTCTGGTGCGGTGGCTATCAAATTGATGGGCACAGAATTGGTGGCCACCGCAATAGCGATTTTCCATAATCTCCCAAGCAAGAAGCGGCTTTGTGGCAAAGAAGCGGTTCTATACCCGAGCAGTGGTTTCGCGCCCTAAGAGCGGTTTGTTTACAATCGGTTACAATTATCCTCTGTAACCAGCTGTTCCGCCGTGAGTTCTGCATTCCCATCGAACGCAGCTCAAGCCGCGCCCTGGACCGCCGCCGCCATCCCTGACCAGAGCGGTCGCTTGGCCCTGATCACCGGCGCCAACAGTGGTTTGGGGCTGGAAACCGCCAGGGCCCTGGCCGCCAAGGGGGCGACCGTGGTGTTGGCCTGCCGTTCAACCAGCAAGGCCGAGCGGGCCCGCGCCCAGCTGCTGGATGAACTGGCCCGGGAGCCCGCTGGGACGCCCCATGGCCCCCTGGATGTGCTCCACCTCGATCTCGCCGACCTGGACAGCGTGACGGCGGCGGCGGCCAACGTGGCTGAGCGCTATGGCCGCCTTGATCTATTGATCAACAATGCGGGCGTGATGGCCCCGCCTCGCCAACTCACCCGCCAGGGATTTGAGCTGCAGTTCGGCACCAACCACCTCGGTCATTACGCGCTTACCCGGTTGCTACTGCCTTGTTTGGAGCACCAAAGTGGAGCCCGGGTGGTGCTGGTGAGCTCCGGGGCTCAATACTTTGGCCGTCTGGCCTTCGAGGATCTGCAGGGTGAAAACAGCTACGACCGCTGGCGCGCCTACAGCCAGAGCAAGTTGGCCAATGTAGTGCTTGCCCAGGAGCTGCAACGGCGGTTAACTGCCGGCGGCAGCGGCGTGATCTGCCTGGCGGCCCATCCCGGTGTGGCGCGCACAAATCTGCAACCAGCCTCGGTGGCGGCAAACGGCGCCTGGCTGGAAGGCCTGGCCTACCGCTTGCTAGACCCCCTGTTCCAGAGCGCCGCCATGGGCGCCTTGCCCCTGTTGTATGCCGCCACCGAGGCCGCCGCTGAACCCGGAGGTCACTACGGCCCCAGCCAGTGGGGAGGCATGAAGGGCTGGCCGGTGCCGGTAAGGCTGGCCCCAGCGGCCCTGGATCCACTGCAGGGCGAAAGGCTATGGCAGGTGAGTGAGCAGCTCTGTCGCCAGGCCAGCCCCGCCTGGGCAGCGGCAGCGGCGGCTGTAGACGCCTCCAGGCCAGGGCTTGGTGGATAACGGCACCCCGGCAGTTGAGAATCAGGTGCTTGGCGGCCCGACACTTGCAACCCTGGCAGTTTCTGGCCTGGTACTTAGAAAACTGGCTACAGCGCTTCTAGGATTGTCTGCTATTGAGTAGGCTGCATGCCTCGCGCCAAGGGCTCAGCCGCTGCAAGTCGGGCCGCAGCCAGCACCATCGCAAACGCCACCCCCAGCTCCGGTGCCAACGGCGATGCCAACGGCCTGCCTGACCAGAGCTCTAGCGAGCTGACTGCTGCAAGCGAGGTGACGCCTTCAGCCGAGTTGGCTGCTTCCGCCAAGCTAAAGCCCTCAGCTTTGGCCGCCGATGCTGCGGCCAGTCGCCTGCTCAATGGCGGAAGCCTGGAGGGCGGCACGCTGGAGGATGTGATCCGAGTGCGGGGTGCCCGCCAGCACAACCTCAAAAATGTTGACCTCACCATTCCGCGCAACCGCCTGGTGGTGTTCACCGGGGTGAGCGGCAGCGGCAAGAGTTCCCTGGCTTTCGACACGATTTTCGCCGAGGGGCAGCGCCGCTATGTGGAGTCGCTGTCGGCCTATGCCCGCCAGTTTCTAGGCCAGGTGGACAAGCCGGATGTGGATGCGATTGAGGGGCTATCACCAGCTATCTCGATCGATCAAAAATCCACCAGTCACAACCCCCGATCCACCGTCGGCACGGTCACCGAAATTCAGGATTACCTGCGCCTGCTGTTTGGTCGCGCCGGTGAGCCCCACTGCCCAGACTGCGACCGCTCGATCCGGCCCCAGTCGATCGACGAGATGGTGGATCAAATCCTGCAGTTGCCGGAGGGCACCCGCTATCAGCTGCTGGCGCCGCTGGTGCGTGGCAAAAAAGGCACCCATGTGAAGTTGCTCTCCGGCCTGGTGGCTGAGGGATTCGCCCGGGTGCGGATCAACGGGGAGGTGCGCGAACTGGCCGACAACATCGAGTTGGACAAAAACCATGTCCACAACATCGAGGTGGTTGTGGATCGACTGGTGGCCCGCGAGGGCATCCAGGAAAGGCTCACCGATTCCCTGCGCACGGCCCTGAAACGCGGCGATGGCCTGGCCCTGGTGGAGGTGGTGCCCAAGGCCGGCGAGGCTTTGCCAGAGGGGATTGAACAGGAAAGGCTCTACTCGGAAAACTTCGCCTGCCCGGTGCATGGGGCGGTGATGGAAGAATTGTCGCCAAGGTTGTTTTCTTTTAATAGTCCCTACGGCGCCTGCACCGCTTGCCATGGCATCGGCTTCCTGCGCAAGTTCACCTTTGAACGGGTGATTCCGGATCCATCGCTGCCGGTGTATGCCGCCGTAGCCCCCTGGGCCGAAAAGGACAACGCCTATTACTTCTCCCTGCTCTACTCGGTGGGTGAGGCCTATGGCTTTGAAATTAAAACTCCCTGGAACCAATTGCTCGATGAGCAGCGCCAGGTGTTGCTGCATGGCAGCCAGGAGCCAATTGCGATTCAGGCCGACAGCCGCTATCGCAAGGGCCAAACCTACCAGCGACCATTTGAGGGGATTTTACCGATCTTGGAGCGCCAGTTGGCGGATGCCAATGGGGAGTCCGTGCGCCAAAAGCTGGAAAAATATCTGGAGCTGGTGCCCTGTGCCAGCTGCCATGGCCTGCGACTGAAGCCAGAAGCCCTGGCGGTGCGGGTGGGTCCTTACCGCATCCATGAGCTCACTGGCACCAGCGTTGGCGAGAGCCTGCGACGCATCGAGAAGTTGATGGGGGTGGGCGAGAGTGAGGGGGCGGAACCGCTGTTGAGTTCGCGCCAGATCCAGATCGGCGATCTGGTGCTGCGGGAGATTCGCATGCGGCTGAAGTTCCTGCTCGATGTGGGGCTCGACTACCTCAGCCTCGATCGCCCGGCGATGACCCTCTCCGGCGGCGAAGCCCAGCGCATTCGCCTGGCCACCCAGATTGGCGCTGGTCTCACCGGGGTGCTCTATGTGCTGGATGAGCCGAGTATTGGCCTGCACCAGCGCGATAACGATCGCTTGCTGGCCACCTTGATCAAGCTGCGCGACCTCGGTAACTCCCTGATCGTCGTCGAGCACGACGAGGACACAATTCGCGCCGCTGATTATATCGTAGACATCGGTCCCGGTGCCGGCGTGCACGGCGGCCACATCGTGGCCCAGGGCGATCTGCAGAGCCTGCTGGAGTCGCAGGATTCGCTTACTGGCGCCTACCTCAGTGGTCGCCGCTCCATCCCCACCCCAGCGGAACGCCGCATTGCCGGATCCCGTCAGCTCACTTTGACTGGCTGTCAGCGCAACAATCTCGCCGGTTTTGATCTGGAGGTGCCGCTGGGCCGGCTGGTGTGCGTCACCGGCGTGAGCGGCAGCGGCAAGAGCACCCTGGTGAATGAACTGCTACATCCAGCCCTAGAACATCGCCTGGGATTAAAAGTACCTTTCCCCGCCGGTCTAGAGGAGCTGAAAGGGATCAAGTCGATCGACAAGGTGATCGTAATCGACCAGAGTCCGATCGGCCGCACCCCCCGCTCCAACCCAGCCACCTACACGGGCAGCTTTGATCCCATCCGCCAGGTGTTTGCCGCCACGGTGGAGGCCAAGGCCCGGGGCTATCAGGTGGGTCAATTCAGTTTCAATGTGAAAGGCGGGCGCTGCGAATCCTGCAGCGGCCAAGGAGTGAATGTGATCGAGATGAACTTCCTGCCAGACGTATACGTGCAATGCGATGTATGCAAGGGGGCAAGGTATAATCGCGAAACCCTGCAGGTTACCTATAGAGGACATACGATTGCCGATGTGCTGGAGATGACAGTGGAGCAGGCGGCAGAGGAATTCGCCGCCATTCCTCAGGCCGCCGACCGGCTGCGCACCCTGGTGGATGTGGGCCTCGGCTACATCAAGCTGGGCCAACCGGCACCCACCCTCTCCGGCGGAGAAGCCCAGCGGGTGAAGCTGGCCACCGAATTGTCCAAACGCGCCACAGGTAAAACGCTTTACTTAATTGATGAACCCACCACCGGCCTCAGCTTTTATGACGTGCACAAGCTGATGGACGTGATGCAGCGACTGGTGGACAAGGGTAATTCAATTCTGGTGATTGAGCACAACCTCGATGTGATTCGCTGTGCCGACTGGATCATCGATCTCGGCCCAGAAGGTGGCGACAAGGGCGGTGAGATTGTGGTGTGCGGCACCCCAGAACAGGTGGCAGAGCATCCCACCAGTCATACGGGCAGGTATCTCAAGCAGGTGCTTAAGCAGCATCCACCCCAGCCAACAGCAGCCTAAGCAATCCGCCAGAAACCATACATATCAAATAATAGCAGCCACATAATTACTGCCACAGCATTTAGCAGCTCCAGCATTTAGCAGCTCCAAAATTTAGCAGATAAATACCAAAAACCTAGCATTTAAGCGTCTATTTTTACCTCCACTTTTTAGTGACTTAAACTTTACGATGCTGCAATAAATTTAGAAAATTTGCATTATTGCTGCGGCTGGAATCGCAGAAAAAATTATTTCCTCCGGCAGGGGCCCGCCATGGACCAATAGAGGCCAGAGGCCTGGTGATCGCTCCCAGCTTGGTCCAGGTTTTGACCTGGGGAAAAACACCTGTCAAAATGGGGATAAGCAGGGCGAGATGCCATCAAAATCAATCGACGCTTTTCCACAGGGGCGGGAATCTGAGGAAATTGGTATTTTTCCCAAAAATAAAATTACCTATCCACAGGCCTAAACCAGCCATAACCAAGGTCCCAGTTGGCGCAAAAGCCTGTTTCCGCAGATTCCCCAGCCTCTACTACTACTGGTTATTTCTTTTTAATTTAAAAAATTTATTTCTTTGCGTAGAAGCGAGGCGGCCGGTTTGGGGAGAAGTGCGGTTTCCCCGCCCCCCAGCGGGCTGAGCAGGGAGCAAACGGCATTGCAGAATCAGAGTCATCGCTGGGGTGTGGCTGCCGTCTTGGGCACACCAACAGGCCCTGCCCCCACTCCATGAAGCTGGTCTGCTCTCAATCGGAACTGAGTTCCAGCCTGCAGTTGGTGAGTCGTGCCGTGGCTAGCCGGCCCACCCACCCGGTGTTGGCCAACGTGCTGCTCACGGCCGATGCCGGTACCGGCAGCATCAGCCTCACCGGTTTCGATCTCAACCTCGGCATTCAAACGAGCATCCCGGCCACGGTGACCACCAGTGGCGAGATCACCCTGCCTGCCCGGCTGTTCGGCGAAATCGTGTCCCGGCTCTCCTCCGACAGTCCGATCACCCTCAGTTGCGCCCCTGACAGCGAACAGGTGGAACTGACCAGTCAGTCGGGCAGTTTTCAGATGCGCGGCATGCCCGCCGAAGATTTTCCCGATCTACCCCTGGAGCAGAGCGGCAACCCCATCCGCCTCCAGGCAGATGCCCTGGTGAAGGGGCTGCGGGCAACGCTGTTTGCCAGTAGTGGTGATGAAGCCAAGCAGTTGCTCACCGGCGTGCACCTCCAGCTGCACGGCAACACCTTGGAATGCGCCGCCACCGACGGCCATCGCCTGGCAGTGCTGCAATTGGAAAACGCCGCCGCCTCTAAAGGCGCGGATCAGGCATCCACTGATCGCCAAGGTATGGATGGCCAAGGCTTGGATGGCCAAGCCGTAGATCAGGAAACGGCAGCTCAAGACGAGGAACCATTCGCCGTTACGGTGCCGGCCCGCTCCCTGCGGGAGCTGGAGCGGTTGCTCTCGGCTCGACACTCCAGCGAACCGCTAAGCCTGTTCTCCGACCGGGGCCAGGTGGTGGTGCACTGGGCAGATCAGCTACTCACCAGTCGCACCCTCGATGGCATCTATCCCAATTACCGCCAGCTGATCCCCGCCAGTTTTACGCGTCGCATCGTGGTGGAACGCCGACCGCTGTTGGCGGCACTGGAGCGGGTGGCGGTGCTGGCCGATCAGCAGAACAATGTGGTGAAGATCAGTGTGGAAGCTGAGCTGGGCAAGTTGCTGATCCAGGCCGATGGCGGCGACGTGGGCAGCGGCTCCGAGGCCGTGGCGGCTGAGATCTCCGGCGATGACCTGCAAATTGCCTTCAACGTGCGCTATCTGCTCGATGGTCTCAAAGCGATGACCGGCGATCAGTTGGCGATGTCCTGCAACGCTCCCACCACCCCGGTGGTGCTCACCCCCATCGATGAGAGTCGCTTCACCTACCTGGTGATGCCCGTGCAGGTGCGCCAGTAACCGCTTGAGCCTTCCAGATCAACTGCTGGTACGCGATCTGCTCAGGCTGCGCGTGCGCTGCTCCCAGGGTTTGGACCAGGGGGCGGGGGTGATGGCCTGGATGCATCCGCCGGTCCATCGGCTGCTGGGCTGGGTGAGCCGGCCTTCGCTGTTCACCGATCGCCGCCTGGTGTGGCGGCTGAACCAGCTGCGCGATCTGGGCGAGCTGGAGCTGTTGGTGCAGGGGGAGCCGGCGGAAACCGACAGCGACACGGTGCAGCAACTGCCCACCCTGTTTGCAGCCGCCCTGCTCGATCGCCAGCAGCAGCCCATCGGCAGCTTGGTGGATGCAGCGGTGGATCGCAAAACCGGTCAGATCCTGCACTACCTGGTGAGCCGCAGCGACCCCCGCCTGCCGGGCAGCAGCCGCTGGCGGTTGACCACCGATCGGATCGTCGATCAGCGGCCCGGTTTGGTGTTCACCAATCTGCTATCGCTCGATGATCTGCCCCTGGCCCGGGCCAGTGTGCGCCAACAATTATTGAGCCGCTCTCGCCGTTGGCGCGAGCAGATGCAAGAGGCCGGCACCAATTTCGAGCAGCGGTTGGAGGGCTGGCTGGAGGAGCCGCCCTGGGATGGGATCAACCCCCCGGATCGCTCCTCTGGCCAGTTTGATCCGCAGGATGAGCCCTGGGATCGCCCCTGGCAGCGCCGCCAGGCCAAGGCCACTGCCGATCAGAGCGCCATGGCTGATCACAGGGAAACAGCCGAGCCCCATGACTGGCCTGAGCACAATGACTGGCCTGAACACAATGACTGGGATGAAGCCAGGGAAAGGGCCGAGGAAATGGAACGACAGCGCCCTGACGACCGTCAACCTGAGGCCGATGAAGCAAGGGAATCAGATCGGCGGCGAAGCCCCTTGAAACGGCGCTCGCCGCTGCCGCCCCGCCAGTCGAGATCCCGTGAGCCGCGATCCCGTGAGTCTCTCCCCCTTGACCCGCGCCCCCGCCAGCCACGCCCAATTGAGTCTCCCCCCAGTCAATTCGCCCCAGACCCAGGCGACGATGCCAACGACCCCTGGATTTGAACTGGTTGGGTTTGAGCTAGCTGGATTTGAACTGCCGCTGGCGTAGGTCGCTCGGCCACACTGGAGCCAACTGACTGACTGGCCGTGCTGGCTGCTCCCGACTATGAGGTGCCAGAGGCACTGAAAAAGGAAAACCTCAGCCAGGCCGATTACGAAGAAATCTGCAAGCGCCTGGGCCGGGCCCCCAACCGCGCCGAGTTGGGCATGTTTGGCGTGATGTGGTCTGAGCACTGCTGTTATCGCAACTCCCGGCCGCTGCTGCAGGGCTTTCCCACCACCGGCCCCCGCATCCTGGTGGGACCCGGTGAAAATGCCGGCGTGGTGGATCTGGGGGAGGGCCAGCGGCTGGCTTTCAAAATTGAGAGCCACAACCATCCCTCCGCCGTGGAGCCCTTTCAAGGGGCCGCCACCGGCGTTGGCGGCATCCTGCGGGACATCTTCACGATGGGGGCCCGGCCGATTGCCCTGCTCAATGCCCTGCGCTTTGGGCCGTTGGAAGACCCCCGCAATGTGGGCTTGATGCAGGGGGTGGTGGCTGGCATCGCCCACTACGGCAATTGCGTGGGGGTACCCACGGTGGGCGGCGAGGTGGCCTTTGACCCCAGCTATTCCGGCAACCCCCTGGTCAATGCCATGGCCCTGGGGCTGATGGAAACCGAGGAGATCGTTTGCTCTGGAGCCGAGGGGGTGGGTTATCCGGTGGTCTATGTGGGCAGCACCACCGGCCGCGATGGCATGGGGGGAGCCAGCTTTGCTTCGGCTGAACTGAGCGAGGCCTCCCTCGACGATCGCCCCGCCGTGCAGGTGGGCGATCCCTTTCTGGAAAAAGGTTTGATTGAGGCCTGTCTGGAGGCATTTCAAAGTGGCGATGTGGTGGCCGCCCAGGACATGGGCGCCGCCGGCCTCACCTGCAGCTGCTCTGAGATGGCGGCCAAGGGCGGCTTGGGGATCGAACTGGATCTCGACCGGGTGCCGGCCCGGGAGAGCGGCATGAGCGCCTACGAGTTCCTGCTCTCGGAATCCCAGGAACGCATGCTGTTTGTGGTTAAGCCGGGCAGGGAAGAGGCGTTGATGCAGCGCTTTCGCCGCTGGGGTCTGCAGGCCGCCGTGGTGGGAAGGGTGCTGGCGGACAACGTGGTGAGGGTGCTGCAGCACGGCCAGGTGGCGGCCGAGGTGCCGGCCAGCGCCCTGGCCGATGACACCCCGATCAACCGGCATCAGCTGCTGGAAGAGCCCCCGGCTGATATCCAGGCCCATTGGCGCTGGAGTGAACAATCGCTGCCGCCGGCAGATATGGAAGGCATCTGCCCGCTGCAGGGCCCGGCCGCCGGAGCGCGGCGCTCCTGGGCTGAACTGTTGCTGGCGCTGCTAGACGACCCCACGATCGCCTCCAAGCGCTGGGTGTATCGCCAGTACGACCACCAGGTGCAGGCCAACACGGTGTTGCTGCCAGGTGGTGCCGACGCTGCGGTGGTGAGGCTCAGGCCCCAGCGGGGCGAAGGCGCCATGGCGCCCGCCAGCCGCGGCGTGGCCGCCGTGGTGGACTGTCCGAATCGCTGGGTGGCCCTGGATCCGGAACGGGGTGGCATGGCGGCGGTGGCCGAGGCGGCCCGCAATTTGAGCTGTGTGGGCGCCGAGCCCCTTGCGGTCTCCGACAACCTCAATTTCGCCTCGCCGGAGACCCCCACCGGTTACTGGCAGCTGGCGATGGCCTGCCGCGGTTTGGCCGAGGCCTGCCTGGCCCTCGATACCCCCGTCACCGGTGGCAACGTTTCGCTCTACAACGAAACCCGTTTGCCTGATGGTCGCCTGCAGCCGATCCATCCCACCCCGGTGGTGGGCATGGTGGGGCTTGTGCATGATCTGAGCCAGGTGCGCGGCTTGGCCTGGCGCCAGGCCGGCGATGCCATCTGGTTGCTGGGGGTGAGCCTGCAGCTGGAGCCCGCCGATGAGCGGGTGAGCCTGGCGGGCAGCAGCTACCTGGAGGTGATCCACGGCCAGCTCACCGGCAGGCCGCCCCTGGTGGATTTGGCC
The DNA here is from genome assembly GCA_002396505.1 of Cyanobacteria bacterium UBA5018. Taxonomy (GTDB): domain Bacteria; phylum Cyanobacteriota; class Cyanobacteriia; order PCC-6307; family Cyanobiaceae; genus UBA5018. The sequence goes on from DGYA01000049.1 coordinate 49,965, forward strand.
CTGGAGGCCCGCGTGCAGGCCTTCCTGCGCCAGGCGATCAGCAACGATCTGATTGCCTCCGCCCACGATCTCAGCGATGGCGGCCTGGCGGTGGCGGCGGCCGAGGGCTGCCTCGCCGCCGGTCTTGGTGCCGAGCTGGACCTGCCGGCGGGGGGCGAGCGCCTGGATCGACTGCTGTTTGCCGAGGGCGGTGGCCGCATTTTGGTGAGCGTGCCCAGCCAGCAGAGCGACGCCTGGCAAGATGCGCTCGATTTGGCCGGCGCCGGCGGTGCAGCCCTGCCGGCCCAGCGCCTGGGGCAGGTGTTGGCCGAGGCCGAGTTGCGGATCAGCTTGGCCGGCAGCAGCTTGTTGCGGCTTCCGATCGCCGCCATGGCCGCCAGCTACGAGCAGGCGATCCCCCGGCGTCTCGGTGCCGACATGCCACCTGCGGCCTGAATAGTCAATATCCGTCGGCACACTGATGCAGAATGTGAGATTGCTACTTGAGCCAAGGGGGCCCGTGGTGGGAATGCAGCCAGAGCCCATCAACCCCCTGGCCCAGCTACCAGCTGAGCCCGCCGACAAGCCAGAGGAGGCCTGTGGCGTGTTTGCGGTGCTGGCGACCGACCAGGCGGTGGCCAATCTCACCTATTTCGGCCTATACGCCCTGCAGCATCGCGGCCAGGAGTCGGCGGGCATCGCCGTCTTCGATGCCGAAAATCAGGTGCGACTGCACAAGGACATGGGCCTGGTGAGCCAGGTGTTTGACCAGGAGGTTCTGCAGCGGATGCCGGGCGAGCTGGCCATTGGCCACAACCGCTATTCCACCACCGGCACCAGCAAGGTGTGCAACGCCCAGCCAGTGGTGCTGAATACCCGGCTGGGGCCGCTGGCTTTGGCCCATAACGGCAACCTGGTTAATGCCGCTGAGCTGCGCCAGGCGATTGCCGCCGCCAATCCAGACACCGAGTTCACCTCCACCACCGATTCCGAGCTGATCGCCTTTGCCCTGCAAAATGCGGTGGATCAGGGCCTCGACTGGGCGGATGCCCTGCGGGAGGCCGCCGGCCGCTGTCGCGGTGCCTTCAGCCTGGTGATCGGCACGCCGGAGGGGCTGTTCGCCCTGCGCGATGGCCATGGCATCAGGCCGCTGGTGTTCGGTTATCTGGGCGAGAGCGATCAATCCCAATGGGTGGTGAGCAGCGAAACCTGTGGTTTAGATATCATCGGTGCCCGCTATATCGATGACGTTCAGCCCGGCGAGTTGGTTCACTTCCGCCTAGGCGATGCCACGCCGATACGCAGCCAGTGGTGCCAGGAGCCAGTAAAGCTATGCGTGTTTGAAATGATCTATTTCGCCAGGCCTGATAGCCGTTTCTTTGGCGAATCTTTGTATAGTTATCGAGTGCGGATCGGCGAGGCTCTAGCGCGGGAGAATCCCATAGAAGCCGACATCGTTATTGGTGTGCCCGATTCTGGCATCCCCGCCGCCATTGGCTATTCCCAGTGGAGTGGCATCCCCTTTGGCGATGGCCTGATCAAAAACCGCTATGTGGGGCGCACCTTCATCCAGCCCACCCAGGCGATGCGGGAGGCGGGCATCCGGGTGAAATTAAACCCCCTTCCTGATGTGCTGGGCGGCAAGCGCGTGGTGGTGATAGATGATTCAATCGTGCGCGGCACCACCAGCCGCAAGCTCGTGCATGCCCTGCGCGATGCAGGTGCCACAGAGGTGCACATGCGCATCAGCTCGCCGCCAGTCACCCATCCATGCTTCTACGGCATCGATACCGACACCCAAGATCAGCTGATTGCCGCGCGAATGACCCTTGAAGAGATCGAACGCCACCTGGGCGTCGATTCCCTGGCCTACCTCAGCAAAGCGGGCATGGTGGAAGCAGCCCACAGCGCATCGTCAAACTTTTGCACCGCCTGTTTCGATGGCAATTATCCAATTGAATTAGATGATTCCGTACGCTCCAGCAAGTTGATGCTCGAGCCCGCTGGGCTGGCGGTTTCTAATCGGGCTTGAACAATAGGATGGTTGAAATAACTATAGATCAAGAGCGCCTCTAAAAATTGCCCACTCCGCTCGCCAGAGCAAGGAGCAGGCAAGTTTCTTAAACATTTCTCGCGGCACGACATCGATAGACCTTAGCATTTTCGAAGTACCCTCAACTAAAGGGGTAAAATCACATCACTGCAGCGCCATGGTTCCATTGATAATGGTCCGGATTTTTTCAGAGCTTCTTTAAACTACCGCGTAAAATCTTTATATGATCACTGTGGTACTGGCTGCGGCTATGGGTGCTTTACATTGCTCGCAAGAGTGTTTTGGTTTGACTGAGTTGGTGTTAGTAGCGTGGGGCGACTTGGGCCCATACCTAGGGTATCGGGTGTGTAACTAGGTAAAATTGTCCCTGGTCTCCTCGGACCTTGTGGATTTTTGGATAAATTCTTGTCCATGGCCGCAAGCACCGACGTGCCATAAGTCTGTGAAGTGACCCCCTTTATGGGAATAGCCATGGCCGGGAAAGCGGGGGAAATAACAAGCAATGAACCAATAAATAAGCGAGTAATTGCTGAGTTGTTTGGTTTTTTGGTAACTTGTGACCAGTCAAAACGGAAATATTTGCCAAGATTGTTTAATAAATAATGGCCGCTAGATTTGCGTAAATTAAAATGTTTGGACATGGAGGATAACTTTTGAGTTGAGCTAAAAGTATCATCGGTTACAGTTCCTTGGCAAGGCCTTCGACCGTTTTTCAACAAAAAATGTGATCTACAATACGAAACCTTGTCCGCCCCGGCGGTAAAAAGGCCGTCAGCACTGGGATCCTGTGATCGCAGCTAGGCGTCCATTCAGCGGGCCGCCGCTGCGCTGATCTATCTGCTCCAAGAAGGCGCGGAGCGAAACAGCAGGCGGACTCCATCTTCCGCCGGCGGCACGGAGCCTGAGGTGGCGCAGCATAGAGCTGGTGGTGGTCGTTACTAGGCTGACGACTACTCTATTCCATCTGTATCTTTCAGGGGGTGGCTAAGGTGAATGCCAGTATTAGCTGCTCATAACGCGCACGCGAGGTGCGGGCGCCCCACGAAGTAGTCCCTCGACGCTGAGATCTTCGTCAATAGACGGCCAGTAAATACCAAACCCACCCCCAGCGACTTGCCAATCATCTCGTTCTTTTTGGGTGGCATGCAACAACCTTGGATACCACGTCAAGGGGACTGAAATACTTCTACCGTCTTCAAGCTCAACGATGAGATGGATATCAGTAGAGCTCACATTCATGACACGTTCGCCAGGGTTAGCCATGAAACTCCTCCCACGCCTTCAGAAGCATAGCTCTGTTTGCGCTCACGAGGAGCTCCACGTCCCTAAGCTCTCCTGCCTTGAACCCCAAGCTGCTGGCCAGGGCAACGGGGTTAAGCCACATCTTGCAAGAAGCCTTGTCACGATCAACATGAACATGCGGAGGCTCATTGGGCTCATGACTATAGAAATAAACTCTGTAGGGCCCGCTTCGCAGAATTGTCGGCATCTGGCATCCGTGCGTAAGTCAAGTTTAGACACCCTCGGCCTTCGATGTATCTAACATTTGAGGCAAGCCGCGCGCGGAGGGCGCAGCCCGGAGTGCGTCGGATTTACCGAATGGTTAGGCCTCATTCGCTGCCTCTAGCAATGCTTGCGAGCACCCATACGATATGATTTCCCTATTACACGCTAAGGTTTGAAACATCGAAGCACAAGGGCAAATCTTCCACCTATGGACAACGAAATTGTAGCTTACGTCGGGTATGTGGCGGCATGCCTGACCACCGCTTCCTTCCTGCCCCAAGTGCTAACAGCCCTGAAGTCATCCGACTTGAGCAGCATCTCCCTTCTGATGTATGTTATGTTCGTAACTGGTATCTGCTGCTGGTTGATCTATGGAGTTCTGCTGGGAGATGGCCCGCTAATTGCTGCAAACGTAGTCACCTTGATGCTCTCTTCCTCTGTCCTCTACCTGAAGATTCGCGAAGTAAGGCGAGGTCGAAGGCAGCGTTCCTCAGTGCTCTGAGAAGCGTGCCCTGTTCTGTTGCTGTGAGGCATAACTTCTTTTCTGGTGGTTTATACGTGAACCACTGCTTGCCATGATCTGCCCGCCAGGGGCTGGTGGGTGTGCGAGCAAGTCTTCGATGGCGGGTTAGGTGTATTGGATTGTTAGGCACTTTTCGGGAGCCTCACTCGGCGGCCTCTGATCGATCTTTTCGAGGTGACAGGCCTTCATGAACTAAGCAGGGATCAGTCTGGCGCATCCCGCCGGCGATATAGCTCTAAGCCGGCACGCTCGATATGGGCCAGGAGGGCGGGGTGATGAATCGAGGCATGGCAGGAGAGATCGATCATCCAGGGCAGCAACAGGTCATCGAGATCGGCATCGATGCGGGCGAGGGAGGCGGCGCTGATGGCGGGGCCGATCAGGGTGAGGTCGATGTCGGAGGCGGGACGGTGCCGCCCCAAGGCCCGGGAGCCGTAGAGGATCGCGGCCTCCACCTCGGGGTGGCTGGCGAGCACCTGGCGGATGGCCGAGAGGGCCGCGTCCGGCAGGCCGGTGGCTTGGGCTGAAGTTAGCGGGGGAGTGACGGTCATGACGGCTCCTGGCTCAAGGCCGTGAAACGACTCCGCAGGGCAACGAACAGGTTTGCGAAGCTTTCGATCACATCGCGGGCGATCGCCTGGGCCTGCTCAAGGTTGTAGGTGTGGGACGACTGATTGCGGGCCTTGATCAGTGGCTGTTCTGGGATACAAACCCCTTCCTTCAGGACGGCTTTTCATCCGGGAGCTGACGAATCATGTCCCGGAGCAACTGGGCCATGGTCCAGCCCCGAGCGGCGGCGGCAGTATGAAGCTTTGCCAGCTCGTCGGGAGCCAGGCGCACCTGGAGAGTCTCAGTCCTGGCCATCGTGCTCGTTTGCCCCTGCAATGTGGTGACATGAAGCAACGCTACCGCTACCGCCTCTACCCGCACCCCCATCAACAGGTGGCGCTGGCAAAGGCGTTTGGCTGTGCGCGGGTGGTCTGGAACGACGCCTTGGCCAAGAGCCGTGAGCTGTACGCCGCAGGTGAGAAGACCAGCTACCCGGTGCTGGCGAAGCTCTGCATCACCCAGGCCAAGCAGACGCCTGAAAGGTCCTGGCTGTCAGGCCCCAGCAATGTGGTGCTGCAGCAGTCCGTGCGCGACCTGGATCAGGCGTTCCGCAACTGGTGGGTCAGCCTGAGCGGCAAGCGCAAAGGATCGAAAGTGAAGCCTCCTCGCTTTAAAAAGCGTCGTGGAGCTCAGTCGATCCGCTTCATGTCGCACGTCTTCCGCACCGGAGAGCGGTCGCTGACGCTCAGCAAGATCGGCACTATTCCGATCGAATGGAGCCGGGATCTGCCATCAGATCCCAGCAGCGTCACGGTCATTCGTGACGCTGCTGGGCGCTACTTCGCCTCCTTTGTGGTGGAGGTGGAGCCAAAGCCGCTGCCTGCCAATGGCAAGGCGGTCGGCATCGACCTGGGCTTGGCATCCCTCGCCGTCACATCAGCCGGTGAAAAGATCGCCCCGCCGAAGTTTCTGCGCTCTGCGCTGAAGCGGCTGCGGCGGCTGCAGCGGAACCTCAAGCACAAGCAAAAGGGTTCCAATCGCTTGGCGGCTGCCAAGCGGCAGGTTGCAAAACTTCACGCTACCATCTCAGACAAGCGCCTCGATTTTTTGCATCAGCTCTCGACTCGCATCATCCGCGAAAACCAAATGGTGGTGCTGGAAAACCTGAATGTGTCGGGGATGCTCAAAAACAAAAATCTGGCCCGCTCGATCGCCGACGCCGGCTGGCGGCAGTTCCGCACCCTGCTGGAATTCAAGGCCGAGCAATACGGCAGGCAGGTGGTGGTCATCAACCGATGGCTGCCCACCAGTCAGGTGTGCTCAACCTGCGGACACAACGACGGCAAAAAAGAGCTGTCGATTCGGGAATGGCAGTGCCCGAGTTGCGGAACGGTTCACGACCGCGACATCAACGCTGCTAAAAACATCCTCGCCGCCGGACTGGCGGAGAGTCAAAACGGGCGTGGAGCCGCGCATAAGTCCACCGCTTTGGTGGCAGCAGGCTGTGAAGCGCCAACCCACCCGATCGCTGAAGCACCCTCATGCGCAGCGTAGAAGGAATCTCCGGCCTTCAGGCCGGGGAGGAAGTCAACAGATCGTTCTGGAATGCCAGGCGGGTGGCATCCCGCGAGCCGATGATGCTGGCAATCCCCTGGTGCTGCAGATAGTCCTTGAGCAGATTCCAGGCGAGTTCATGGGTGAACTCGAAGCCCTGGATCAGGCCCTGCTGCTCCAGCTCGCTCAGCGGCCGCTGCCGCGCCAGCTCCACGCCGCGCTCCAGCAGCTGGAGGGCCCGCTCGAAATTGTCGAACCGCTGGCGCCAGCGGACATCTGGATCGGCCATGGGGTCAGGCTAGACCCCACTCTCTACCGTGCGATTCGCCGTATGATGAAGCGAGCGGTAAAGAGCGCTATGCAGGCCATCTCGGCGAACGACCTCAAGACCGGTGGCATCGGCGCCATCTCACGGGCGCTGGAGCACGAGCGGGAGGTGGGACTGAGCGTGCGGGGCGAACTGCGGTTTGTGGTGATGGAAGCCGACGCTTACCAGCGCCTGCGGGAGTGCGAGCTGGAAATTGCTCTGCAGGAAGCCCGCGCCGACCTTGCCGCCGGCCGCGTTGTGTACGAATCGGTAGACGATCACCTCAAGCGTTTGGACGCCATGGCCATAGGCCCCGATGACGAGGTGAAAACTTCGCATTCTCAGCCTTGAGTTGGTCGTTGGTGTTCACCGAGCGGTATAACCGCCGAGCCGCTCGTTTTCTGCGGCGCCATCCCGACATGAGAGAGGCGTACCGCAAAACCCTGCTCTTGCTGGAAGCCAATCCGCACCATCCTTCACTGCGCCTTCATTCACTACGAGGTCGCCTTCAACGACTGCATTCCGTTTCCATTAACCTGAGCTATCGCATCACGCTAGAAGTTCTGATTGAAGGCCAAACACTCATTCCGATCGACATCGGCTCCCACGATCTGGTGTACAGGAGCTGAAAGGGCTGCAGGAGCGCTGGATAGGTCCTGGAGCAGAGCACGACCAGTCACGGCGCGACATCAACCAGGCCGCTCAGAATGAAGGGGCGGCGGTTGTTCTTGATCCCGTCAGCGGTCAACAAGTCGACACTGTGTTGACCCAACTAGCGATGCCATGCCGGTATGGATCCTGCCGTAATGCCAATCTGTTTGGTGTAACCAGGCCCGGTAGGTAGCGCGTGACCTCGAAGCGGCTGTGGCCCACCAGATTGATGTAATTGGCAAGCAGCAGTGCCGCCAGCCAAGTGATCTCGTGGATCGGCAGCAGCACGACCCAGGCCATCGGCATCGCTGTGGTAAGAAATAGATCGAGCGGATGCTGCTTCATTGCGCTCCATGTGTCCGGGAAGCGATCTACATGGTGGTCGCGATGCAGCCTCCGGTACAGCATTGGCCAGGCATGGGCGGCGCGGTGCACCCAGTAGAACTGGGTGTCGAACACTATCAGCACCAACAGCACCTGAGGAACAAATAGCAACCAGCCGCGCAATCCCAGCGGTCCTCCATGGAGGTTACCTATGCCCATAGCCTGCAGCCAGCCGTCTGCTGCGATGCACAGACCGATGATCCCGGAATTGATCAGATGGAGGCCGATCAGAGACTTCCAGCGTCCCTTCCTTGCCTCCTGCAATACCACTATTCGCCTAGCGGGATCGATTAGAGTATGAGAATAAAACCTGGCGAAGAAGTGATTGATCAGCCAGGGCATCAGCAAGAAGAAGGCCCAGCTAAGCATCAGCCACTTCCACCAGGCCACCACACCCAGCATCGCTGCTTCAATCACCTTGCCTTGCTAGGGAACGATTGGTGAAGCTTAACGCTCGGCATCAGCGGCGGCGTGAAGCGCCGTCAGCTGTATGCCGTTGTTTGCTGGCCTTTTGGTCAAGTAAGTCACCTTGCATCGGCACAGATACCATGATCACATTGTTTGGAATCATCGCCGCGCGCGCGTTGACGCTTCCAGCTACTCCGGTGAACACGATAACCTAGGCCTCTATAGCTGGGGTCAGGTTTTTAGCCCAACCGCTAGCCACTCTTAATCGTCCGGGAAATGTCAACTACTAAAGTATAGACAAGGTTGATGAATTCTCTGGACTCGGCTTCAAGCGTTATCGGGATACCTTCTTCTTGGGCATAAAAGTGGTAACCTAGCAAATCCTGCGCATGGGCAGGGATCTCATCTCGATTCACGATCGGAAATCGATAGACAGGGAATAAATTAGACCTTCCGTTAGTAATCGTGGGCTTGAATCTCTCCAGCTCATTGATGCACCACTTAGATCTCAAGTAACGCGGCGTAATCACTGCGACAAAGGTTGTGGCTTTCTCTAGTCTCTCGACGTATGCATGGTCGATCGTCATAGAATCGCCTTGAATCAACTCTTGATCGCTAAAGACGCGTGCTTGTCGGCCGAGACGCTGGCTGAGCATGCGCTGCAGAACTCGGTGAAAGCTTGTCACCCAACCCTCCTGGTCTGCACTCACTGGCGCGTTGTCGCCATGCGCGAAGCTGATGAAGACGTCAATCTCCTCTCCGGCTCTTGTAGCCGCCTCGACCGGCACGGCAGAATGGATCGCCTCCAATATCTCAGTAGGAACATTCTCTATGACGACGGTCTGCTTGACCGGAGGCTTGCTAGCTGCAGTCATCTTACGGTGGTGTTCAATGCCATTGCGTATCGCCGTGATGATGGGCTTAACCTGTGTTCGGAAACTCTCAAAACTAGCCTCGAAACCATTGCGATAGCACAAGTCACGTAGCACCTCTGGAAGCTCAGTTTTCTTGGGGATCTTGCCGGCACCGACAAAGATTGGCGTGATTGGTACGCCGCGGTCCAGCGCCGATCGAATCTCGATATGGACAATATCGTTGGGTTGGTCAATGCGCCGATTGCCTTCGTCGTCTACAAGCGTCAGCCATTTCTCGCCGATCACGACTATGACCGCATCGCACTCGGCGATTTTGTAGTCGATAAGCTTGCGAAAGTCGATCCCGCCGTAGCCGCCAGCCACGTCGAAGAAGACCTCTTCTTCGCCAAATGCATCGACTAGATGGTCATAGAGTCGTCCCGCAGCGTAGGGGTTATCGGCGCGGCGGTAGCTGAGGAATAGCTTCGGCACGGGACCCTCTCTCGTCAGTGGCTTAGGGAGTAGTTGTGACCAGTTTGATTTGGTCAGCTAAGGTAATCAACACTTGGGTTCTTTACACCTCACAGAAGTGACGACAGAACCACTCTAGGATGCGACGCAAATGGCTGACAAAGATCCTCGCTCCGCCCTTGTAAGTTTAACTCACCTATCTTGCACACGGTTGTTCTTTCAGTCCAGCTAACGCTGGTCCTGAGTGGCAGGCAAGGAGCTATTGCCATCGAAGCAGACTCGAAGGCGGCCTGTCCACTCCAGGGGCTTGTTCGAAGGTGTCGCCGCTAAACAGGCAACGTAAGCAGACCTACGCCTCATGCGCAAAGCTCAAGTCACCTCCGCTTCGCTTCTCACACTCGCTCTCAACTTCAGACCCAGAGCCGTGAACACCTTCATGGTGGTGCCAAAGCTCGGACTGCGTTCTCCAGACAAGGCCTTGTAGGGGCTTTCCCTGGAAAGTCCTGAATCTCTGGCCACCTGGGTCATCCCCTGGGCCCGAGCAATGTCGGCAAGGGCCTTGGCAATGAAGGCTGTCAGGCGACAGGGAAAACTG
>DGYA01000017.1:0-120 GCA_002396505.1 Cyanobacteria bacterium UBA5018
GCGTGCCGGTGCTGGAGGACGACGTTCAGGCCGCCGCCCGCAAGACCGTCGAGATGATCGAGGAGAGCGATCTCCAGCACTTGATTCGCCGGCCACCGGTGGTGACGGTGATGGGTCACG
>DGYA01000017.1:302-26731 GCA_002396505.1 Cyanobacteria bacterium UBA5018
CACGTGGACCACGGCAAGACGAGCCTGCTCGATGCCATCCGCAAGACCAGGGTGGCTGCTGGCGAAGCCGGGGGCATCACCCAGCACATCGGTGCCTATCAAGTGGAGCTCGAGGTGGGCGGTGAGCTGCGCAAGATCACCTTCCTGGACACCCCTGGTCACGAGGCCTTCACGGCGATGCGTGCCCGCGGCACCAAGGTGACCGACGTGGCCGTGCTGGTGGTGGCCGCCGACGACGGCGTCAGGCCCCAGACCCTGGAAGCGATCAGCCACGCCCGGGCCGCCGAGGTGCCGATCGTGGTGGCGATCAACAAGATCGACAAGGTGGGGGCTTCCCCCGAGCGGGTGAAGCAGGAACTATCTGGTCAGCAGCTGGTGGCCGAAGACTGGGGCGGCAATACCGTGATGGTGCCGGTGAGTGCCATCAAGGGCGAAAACATCGACACCCTGCTGGAGATGATTCTGTTGGTGTCGGAGGTGGAAGACCTCCAGGCCAACCCGGATCGACTGGCCAAGGGCACGGTGATTGAAGCCCACCTGGACAAGGCCAAGGGACCAGTGGCCACGCTGCTGATCCAGAACGGCACCCTGCGCACCGGCGATGTGGTGGCTGCTGGCCCAGTGCTGGGCAAGGTGCGCGCCATGGTGGATGACACCGGTGGCCGGGTTAAGGCCGCCGGTCCCTCCTACGCCGTGGAGGCCCTCGGCTTCAGCGAGGTGCCCACCGCCGGCGACGAATTCGAGGTGTATCCCGACGAAAAGAGTGCCCGCGCCGTGGTGGGCGATCGAGCCTCCGAGGCCCGGGCCACCCGTCTGGCCCAGCAGATGGCTTCCCGCCGCGTCTCGCTGGCCTCGATGTCCAGCAAGGTCAGCGATGGCGACCTCAAGGAGCTCAACTTGATCCTCAAGGCCGACGTGCAGGGCTCTGTCGAGGCCATCCTCGGGGCCCTGGAGCAGCTGCCCCAGAAGGAGGTACAGGTGCGGGTGCTGCTCTCGGCGCCTGGCGAGATCACCGAGACCGACGTCGATCTGGCGGCCGCCTCCGGCGCCGTGATCGTGGGCTTCAACACCTCCATGGCTCCAGGGGCCAGGCGTTCCGCCGATGCCACGGGGGTGGATGTGCGCGACTACGACGTTATCTACAAGCTGCTGGAAGATATCCAAATGGCCATGGAGGGCCTGCTGGAACCGGAGCTGGTGGAGGAGGGTCTCGGCGAGGCAGAGGTGCGTGCCGTGTTCATGATTGGCCGCAATGCCGTGGCTGGCTGCTATGTCACCAACGGCAAATTGCAACGCAATTGCAAAGTGCGCGTCCATCGCGGTAAGGAGGTGGTCTTCCAGGGCGATCTGGATTCCCTGCGTCGCAGCAAAGACGACGTCAAGGAGGTGGCCACCGGCTTCGAGTGCGGCATTGGTTGCGATCGCTTCAATGCCTGGAGGGAAGGCGACCGGGTGGAGGCCTTCAAGCTGGTCACCCAGCGACGCACCCTCAGTCTCTGAGTGCTGCCGTCGTGGTGAACGCCCGCCGCGAACCGATGATCTGGCTGCAGCTGTTGGGAGCTGCGGCCATGCCGCTCGAGCTGCTGCTGATCCTGCTGCTCCTGGCTGGTGCCGACCCGGGACCGGTGCCAGCCCTGGAGCGACTGCTGGCTTGGGGCCTTGGTGCCCTTGGCCCAGCGTTACTGCTTTGGCGCTACCCCGCCGATCCATTTTCGCTGCTGTTTGCTCAAGTGCCCCTGCGGGCTCGCAGCAGCGAGCAGCGCCGCTTGTCCGCCTGGCAAAGCGGCATCACGCCACGCTTGTTGGTAATCAGCGGCGCTGCCCTGTTGCTGGTCGCTTTTTGGTGGCTAGATGCCAATGCGGCCCTGGCTGGTCCGCTGGCGCCCCTGCCCGCCGCCAATCGGCTGGTGCTGCTGCTGCTCAGCATTCCCCTGCTGGCCCTGTTGCTCTGGCAATGGCAACAGCTGGGCCAGGCGGTTGTCTTGCTGACGCTTTCGCCAGCCAGCCTTGAGTCGATCAGCCCCTTGAGCCAACAACAGTTGCAGGAGCAACGGCTCTGCCTTGGCCTACCCCTGCTGCTGCTGTCGCCCTTTGTCGTCGAGTCTCCACCAAGATCTGCAGTCGCTTCAGCAGCTGTGGAACTTCAGCCGCCTGGCCAAGGCCAGCCCGAGCTGGAGAGCAACCCAGCCACTGCTTCTGCCGCCAATGCTTCAGCGCTCACTGCTTCAGCGCTCACAGCTTCAGCGCCCACTGCTTCACCGCTCACTGCTTCGCCGCTCACTGCTTCAGCGCTCACTGCTTCAGCGGTCACCAACCTCGATGTCAGCGTCGATCTCAGCATTGCGGTCGAACCAGAGCAAACCTCCAAAGATGAGCAGGGCAGCGATCTGGATCAACAGATCGGTTGATGCCACCTCGGCCCCGGCAGCGCTGCGCATGGCCATAGTGGCCAATCCCAGGCCAGCGGAGGCACTCAAGGCCAGCCACAGGGCCCTCCGCAAACCCCGCCAGGGAGTACGGGCCTCCTGCAGCAGCCTGGCCCGCAGGGCGGGATCCAGGCGGCTATTTGAGGATCGGGGCTTGGAGTCCACGGGCTGCGCACGGCTTGGCGGGTCTGAATGCTAGTTTCTCTAAGATGCCGGTGTAGCTCAGCGGTAGAGCAACTGATTCGTAATCAGTAGGTCGCAGGTTCAAATCCAGTCACCGGCTTTCGTGAACCGCTTCTCCACCTCCAGATTCTCGCTTAAACAGACTCTGGAAAACCGCTATTTCTGCCAATCTGCCGCAGGAAAATTTTTGTGGCGGCATTAGGGCAGCAGCAATGGCTGCGACTTGGGCTTTCTCGTGTCTGCTCAAGGGCAGCGGCAAAAGCATGGCTCATCGATGTCACGCCGCGACAAGCCTTGCAGCGATTGACCTGCCCCCTCACCTAGCCGTTGCCACACCGTCCCATGGACTACTGGTGGCAGGTAAGTTTGAGCCAGTTGGTCACCTAGATCGCGGACCACCAGCCTTAGGGCGCCAAGGCACTGGGCTAATTGGTCAGCATCACCGGCTCCAATGCCACCAGATCCAATATCATCAGATTCAATATCAACAGGTCTAATATCACCGGGGCTAATATTGTTAGGACTAATATCGCTAGGGCTAATTGCTCGAAGGCCCACGTTGTTGAGGTGAATGTCGCGAAAGCCGTTTCCTCGCATGGCTGCAGCAGCATCAAGCTTTCTATTCGGTGTCAGCATCTAGGACAGGGCTGGTTTTGAATGGGATTGCAGGTGGTCAGGGTTGTTAATGCTGTATTGGCGCCGTGATGAGCGCGACTGTGCTCAACGGCTGGTTGACCGTCGGGAGAATGGGCCGGTGTCCGTCTGTTTCGGTTTTTTGGCTCCCCGCCAGGCAAGCCTGGGGCCCAGGGCACTGATCGCCAGGCACCTTGGCCTGAATGCTTTAGCTTCCGTAAACCGGCATGGGCGCCCTGGCCCCGAGCTAGTGGTCAAAAGCTGGTGGCCAGGAGATCGGCAAAGCCGGTCGGGAATGCTGGGTGTCAATGGCTGATTTGATCCCACTTGGACTATGGGCTAGGCAGGGGCCAAAGCCACTGGATGGCTCGGCTTCAAGCCTGCTTGTAAACAGCGGCGTTCAGGGCCAGGTTCAACCAAGGCAGCGCTGCTCTGGGGGCGCTTCAGTGGGTAGTGCCGCAGATTTGACCCATAACAACGGGTCAAATCTGCGGCAAATGAAGTGTATGAGTTGATTTTGCTGCCAAGTCTTTCAATTGGTGGTTGGCCGCTTGCCAGGGGGCTGATCGGCCCTTGCTGGATCGCTTCCCCCTGGGCCTGGCCTAGGGGTGATGCAGAGCTGAAATCCCAAAAAGACTAGCTCACTTGAGTGTCTGGTGGGTTTGCCCTGGCGATGCCGGCCATGGCTTTCAGCTCAAGAGAACTAGAAAACCCTGTGAGGGACAGACTTTTTAGCAAAGTTACGCCCGAACTACGGTCCAGATAAGCAGGCTTGGCCAAGCAACAGCATTCAGGTTGCTTGCCTCCACTGGCGGAAGGGGAGGCAGCTCTGACAGGTGGAGTCGCCAGCTTGGCGGATGGTTCGGTGCTTAACAACCAGCCTGGAACCGTATAGCCCTGAGCGGCGGAGCACTACATCATAACCCCATGCCACCTATTGACAACCTTGAGGCCCCATTCCCTGGGTCAACTCAGCCAGAGCGCTGGCCTTGTAGTGGTTTGAAACAGGGGATCCACCCCTGGACAGGGACAAACCGATAGCTAGGATGTGCTCATCCACGATTTTCTGCCATGCTCACCGGACCTGAACTGCTTGCCAAGGTCAAGGACCTCGGGGAAGCCTCCAAATCTGAGCTGGTACGGAGCTGCGGCTACGTCAGCATCAAGGCTGATGGGGGTGAGCGCCTAAACTTCACTGCCTTCTATGAGGCATTGCTGGAGGCAAAGGGCGTCAGCCTCGGCGAGCCTTCCAGTAAGGGCAAGGGCCGCAGGGGGCGGCAGCTCACTTATCACACAAAAGTGCAGTTTAATGGCAATCTCATGGTGGGCCGTGCCTACACGGTGCAGCTTGACTTCAAGCCTGGTGACGAGTTCGAGATCAAGCTGGGCCGTAAGCAGATCAAGCTCATTCCCCTCGGCGGTACCGACGAGGAGGATTGAAGCCTTTTGCGGCTGAGGTTCCAGCTCAGCCGCTGCAAGCAGGTCGGGGCTTGAGCTTGCCAACTCCAGGGCAAGCAAAGCCGCCGACCTGTTCTCAGCAGATCAAGCCGCCGCCCCAGCCAGCACTGGCCGGCGCCCTTCAGTCTTCCACGTTCACGGACACGGTGGTGAGCTTGCGGGCTTTGGGAACGGTCACGCTGAGCATGCCGTCGCGGTAGCTGGCCACCAGATGTTCTCGATCTATCTCCGCTGGGAAGCGAAAACTACGGCTCCAGGTGCCAGGGCGAAACTCGCTCAGCAACAGGCCGCGGCCTGTCTCGGTGCGGTCGCTAGCTTCTGGTTTGGTGACATTTGTGGCCTTGCGTTCGAGGCTGGATGGCCTTTCCGCGCTCACCAACAGATTGCGATCGGTAGCCTTAACGGTGATCGCTTTTTTGTTGACACCGGGCAGTTCAAGCACTACCTCATAGGCGTCAGCGGTTTCATGCACTTCAGCAGCCGGTACCCGTTCAGCGGTATGTAATTGCTGCTCTAGGCGGTCGAAGAGATCAAAAGGGGAAGAGGTACGCAGGGTCAGCATGGTGTTTTGTTTGTGAAGGTTGGCTGATGGACCAGGAGCGTGATGGCAACCTTTGGCTGCCCCCCGGTGAGCTCAATCTGCTCCATTGGGATCGTTGTCAGTTACGTGCAGACCGTCCAAACTGATTCGGCCCTCACGACCACGTTCGGTAGACACGATTTTCTTGGTGTAATAACCGATGACTCAGTTAAGCGGCTGAAATGGGGCGGGCCCCCCGCGTCAGGAAAGTTGCCCACCAGGCTTTGACCACTCTGCCGGGAGAGCTCCAGGGCAGATCAAAGACAGTGCTTCCGGGACAGTTTCCGGGCAGCTCAAAAAATCCTGAATCACAAGGACCCGCTAGGCCGAGAGCAATGGCGGCTTCTGGACGCTATCTGCATGCCCGGGTGGTCTAATTTTTAGTTTCGGGCAGCTAGAAAAATTCCCATTCGGCTCCTGCGAGTTAGAGGCAAGCAAGTCGCTGCAACGCTTCTCGTTTCATGAGATCGGTGAGATCTGCGATTTTTTGATATGCACTTTCCTTTATTGCCGCGGATTTTGTTAACCTAGCTTGCCGTCTTGGCTCTTTGTGTTGCAGATAAGGTGATTTTAGCGGCAACCTGAGCCAGCGGTATCCGATTCATCGCTTGGCAGCTCGCTGCCATGGGACAATAAATTCAATAAATTCTCTATCTGGCCTAGTTACTATCAACTTCTCTGGTTGGAAGCGTTACTATTGCAGCGTCTGTTGAAAGGGATCGCGGTGTCTCGCCACGTTTTGTTTCTTCACCAAAACTTTCCTGGCCAGTTTCCGCATTTGGCTGCGGAGCTGGTAAGCAGGGGTGATCGTGTCACGGCGATTGGAACCGCGACGGCCCAGGCAATACCTGGGGTGAATTTGCATCGCTATGACCCAAGGCCTCGCGCTGGGGTGCCGGCCTGCCATGGCTGGGTGGCCGACCTGCAGACCAAGTGCATTCGGGCCGAGGCCCTCGGTGAATTGCTGATGCAGTTGTTGGAGCAGGGTTTAGATCCCGATCTGGTGATCGGCCATCCAGGCTGGGGTGAGTTATTGATGATCAAGGATATTTTCCCAGATGTACCTGTATGGCATCAGGTGGAACTCATCTATCAGCTCAGAGATGGAGACACCGACTTTGATCCTGAATTTACCAAGCCAGACTGGCGCAGCCGTACGCGACTAAGGCTGAAACGGTTGCATCAACTGCAGGCATTACATGATCTTGATTGGGGTGTCGCTCCCACTGAATTTCAGGCCAGTACAGTGCCATCTGAATATCGTCAACGACTCAGCGTGATCCATGAAGGTGTAGATACTGATGCAATTGCCCCGCGTTCTGGCTCGTTTATTCAGCTGCAGAAATTGGGATTGCGTTTTCAGCCAGGCGATGAAGTGGTCAGCTTTGTATCCCGCAGCCTTGAACCCTATCGCGGCTTTCACAGTTTTATGCGCATGTTACCGTTATTGCAAAAACTACGACCTAATGCCCATGTGATTATTGTGGGCTCTGATGGTGTTAGCTATGGGGCGCCACCCCCCGGCGGCGGCAGCTGGCGCCAGCAAGTACTGGCGGAGCTGGCTGGACAGTTGGATCTGAATCGCATTCATTTTGTGGGCAGAATTTCCCATTCAGTGCTGCATGATCTCTTCAGGGTGGCCGCCTGCCATGTCTATTTAACCTATCCTTTCGTGCTTAGTTGGAGTTTGTTGGAGGCGATGAGCTGTGGCACTGTAGTAATTGGATCCTCAACTCTTCCCGTTCAGGAGGTGATCGAACATGGGCGCACTGGCCTACTGGTTGATTTCTTTGATCTTGAGGCAATGGCTAATTGTATTGCTGGTGTACTGGCAGAGCCAGCCGCCTATCGCCCCCTCGGGGAGGCTGCCCGCCAGCAGGTGATCCGACGCTTTGATCTGCGCAGCGTCTGCCTGCCGCAACAGTTGGCCCTGGTGGATCAGTTGATCAATGCCGATAAGCATTAGAGACCACGCTAGAATTGAAGCCCGCTATAGACTCAATACGGCATTATTTTTTGCGGCTAGCTCTTGGCTGCGCTGGCTATTGTTGAGGCCATCGGCTCCGGGAATCACTTCAGCCATGGCCTTCAGCCAATTGGTAAGTTCCTGTAATTGCTTATCCATCGGCAGCACGCCCAGGCCTCGGGCTAGCACCTTGGCGCTACTGGTGGAGCCAGGTTGATAAACCAAGCGCCCATGTAGATGTTGGGGTAAACCCTGGCGTAAAAGCCGGAAAGCGGGCTCTTCCATCGGAGTTTCCAGGGCGATATTTGCCTGTTCTGGTTTGATCCGTGAGAAGCCGCAGCGCCTTGCCACCAGCTTCAACTCCATCAGCTGCACCAGCGAGAGCACCGGCGGCGGCAAACTGCCGTAGCGATCCATCCAACCGGCAATCAGTTCCAGTAGGGAATCCTGGCTACGGCAATCGGCGGCGGCTCGATAGGCGGCTATTTTTTCGTCGTTGTCGCTAATCCAATCGCTAGGAATGAAGGCGGTTATCGGCAGGTCGATTTGGGTGTCGTCTACGGCTGGGATGTCTTGCCCTTGGATTTCCGCCAGGCATTCTTGTAGCATTTCCATGTACAGATCAAAGCCGATGGTTTCCATCTGGCCGCTCTGTTCCACTCCTAGTAAATTGCCGACTCCCCGAATTTCCATGTCTCGCATTGCCAGTTGATAGCCGCTGCCCAGTTGGGCAAATTCCTGGATCGCCCTTAGTCTCTGGCGGGCCGCATCGCTCAAGGAGGAGTCACCGGGATAGAATAGCCAGGCATGGGCCTGAATGCCGCTCCTGCCTACCCTTCCCCGCAGTTGATAAAGCTGGGCCAGGCCAAATTTATGGGCATCTTCAATTAGAATAGTATTTACCCTGGGTATATCGAGGCCACTCTCCACGATCGTGGTGCAAAGCATTACATCGGCATCGCCGGCATTAAAGGCAACCATCGCGCTTTCCAGTTCACCTTCAGGCATCTGGCCATGGGCCACCAGCAGTCTCAAGCCTGGGATCATTGCTCGCAACTGGGCGGCTACATCCTCAATGCCATTCACCCGCGGCACCACATAAAAAACCTGCCCACCTCGGTCTAGTTCCTGACGGATAGCGCTGCGTACCACCTCTTCATCTAAAGCAGCTAGATGGGTTTTGATCGGTCGCCTCAGGGGCGGCGGCGTAGTAATCAGGCTCATCTCTCGCACGCCTGAAAGGCTCATGTAAAGGGTGCGGGGGATTGGTGTAGCACTTAAAGTTAGTACGTCTACGTCTTTGCGCAGGGCTTTTATCTTCTCCTTTTGCTGTACGCCGAAACGCTGTTCTTCATCAACTACTAGCAATCCCAGTTGCTTAAAGCCTGTGCCTTTACCCAGCAGCTGATGGGTGCCCACCACCACGTCAACAGTGCCCTGGGCCAGGCCGTCTTGGATCACTTTGCGCTCGGATGCAGTGCGGAAGCGATTCAATAGCGACACCTTCATCGGGTAGGGAGCAAAGCGTTCGCTGAGGCAGCGCCAATGTTGCTGGGCCAGCACCGTGGTGGGGGCCAACATGGCCACCTGTTTGCCGGCGGTGACGGCCTTGAAGATGGCACGAATGGCCACCTCGGTTTTACCAAATCCCACGTCGCCACATATCAGTCGATCCATCGGTTCGGGGCGCTCCATGTCCCGCTTTACATCGGTGATCGCCTTGAGCTGATCCGAGGTGGGCTCATAGGGGAAGGACTGCTCCAATTCGTCCTGCCAGGGGCCATCGGGAGGGAAGCAAAATCCCTGCACCTGATGGCGTTCCGCGTAGAGCTTCACCAGGTCTAGCGCCACCTTGCGTACAGCCTTTCGCGCCCGCTCCTTGGCCTTGTTCCAGGCGCTACCGCCCATGCGGTTTAGTTCTGGGGCGCTATCGCCCGTGCCGCGAAAGCGACCTAGACTACTCAGTTGATCGGCCGCCACCCGCAGCAGACCGTCGGAGTACTGCACTACCAGGTAATCGCGTGATTCGCCACCAATCGCTAGTTTTTCCAGTTTCAAGAAGCGGCCGATGCCGTGGTTGCGGTGCACCACGAAGTCGCCTGGCTGCATTTTATTCGGGTCCACCGTGCGGCTGGTGGCCTTACGGCGCCGGCGCACGTAGCCGCTGGCCGCCAGGGAGTGCTGACCGAAAAATTCCCGATCTGTGATCAATACCAGCCGCCAGGCGGGCAGTTGCAGACCCTCCAGTTCAGCTGTGCCCCGGGCCTTTAACGCCACAGGGGTCCTCTGCTCCACCAGGCGATCGATGGCCGGTTGATCGGCTGCATTGGGCACGAAGCGAGCGATGCAGTCGTGCTCCTCCAGCAGGGCCACGGCCCGCGATGGCTGGGCCGATAGCAGCCAGATGCAGGCCTTTTCGCGCTGGAAGCTCTTAACCAGATCGGCCAATCTGCCGAAGGCATTGGGGTGGGCAGGCACCGAGCGCGAGGCCAGATCGAAGCTGTTGGCGTGCTGGTCGCTCTCGTGCAATTCGGCTAGGTCGAAGCCGCGCCAGTTGCTGTTCACCGCTTCCAGCAGCTCCGCTGGGGGGCGGTGCAGCCGCGGCTGCAGCGGAGCTGCTGGCACGGGACTGGTGCCGCTGCCAAGCTTCCCGCCCTTGCCCCTGCCCTCGGCCTGGCTGAGCTCCTGCACCAATTCTGAGTAATGATCAGCGCTGTGTTCGTACCACTGTTCACCGTGGGATAGGCACTGGCGCCTACCATCCACCACCACCAGGGTTTGCTCGCTCAGGTAGTCGAGCAGCGAGGCCGGCTGGGCCCAGGCCAGGCCCATCAGCCGGCGCATGCCCTCGGGGGTGCCGCCCTCGAGCAACTGGTCGCAGGCCTCGGGGCTCAGCAACTGATCGAGAGCGTCTGGCATCGCCTCCCGCAGGGCCTCGGCCACCAGGGGGCCATAGCCGGTGGGGGTGAGGCGCACCACCTCGATTGGATCGAGGGAGCGTTGGCTGGCCGGGTCGAATTCCCGTAACTTTTCCAGCTCCTCGCCGAAAAATTCCAGCCGCACCGGTAGTTCAGCGCTCACCGGGAAGATGTCGACGATGTCGCCCCGCCGGCTCCAACTGCCCTCCTGTTCGATGCTGGGCACGCGCTGGTAGCCCAGCTGGCTGAAGCTGAGGGCCAACTTCTCTAGATCGAAGCTGCAGCCCTTGCGCAGGCTCAGGCACTGGGCGCGCAGCGCCGGCGGCGGCGGCAGGTGGGGCTGCAGGGCTCGCTCGGTGGCCACGATCGCCAAGCGCTCGCCGCCATCCAGCAGCTCGCTGAGCACCTGCATCTGCCCCCAGGTGATCTCGCTGGTGGGATCCAGCGGTTCGTAAGGACTGGCTTCACTGGTGGGATATAGATGGCTGCTGCTCCAGCCCATCAGATCGAGCAGGGCAGCCCAGCGGCCGGCCTCCTCCAGGGTGGGCACGATCACCAGCAGCGAGGATTTGGCGGAGGCCGCCAGGGCGCTGCTCACCAGGGCCCTCGCCGCTCGACCGGCACCGCTGAGCCGCAGCCGCTCGGGGCGGTCGATGCGGGCCAGCACCTCACCGGTGAGGGGCGCCTGCTGCAGCTGGCGCACCAGGGCGGAGAGGGGCATGGCGGCGGCGGGGCGGCAGGTGTCGATTGTGGCAACTGGCCTAAGGCGCCGTTGGCAGCGCTTCGCCAGAATCGCCGCTGGGAATGTCGATCGCCACCGCCGCCCCAGGGCGATTGCCGGGAGAAGCCTGCCATGGGGCTGTCTAACAAGCTGTCTCCGGGGCTGCGACCCACTGGCACTGGGCCGCCGAAACCCGCTTGGTGGCTGGGCCGCTTGTCGCTGCTGCTGGCGTTGGCGCTGCTAATGGTGGCGGCACCGATCGCGGCGGCACTTAACGGGGCTGCACTGTTCGGGGCGCTGGCTGCCTCGGCCTTGCCCTTGCTGCTGCGGCAAAGGTCGCCCCTGCCGCTGGCGGAGGCGATTGTGAACAGGCTATCGGGACGGCCGTATAAGGGTCCTGCGGGACTGGTGGGCCTCCAGGAATCGGTACTTTTAGAGCAATTGGCCAAGGCGGATCAAAAGTGGCTACCCAATGCCGAATTGCTAGCCAACGGAGCGATTCGCTACACCTACAGGCGCCGGGCGGGGGAATCAGCCCTCAGCATCGGCCAACTGCGCGCCTTGCTCGCATCACCCCCTGGCTACCGACCCGAGCGGCAGGCGATTGTCAATTTGCTGGCGGCACTCAAAAGTGTGGGCATACGGGTTTTGGTCACCGCGCCGCGCCGGCCAGCTGCAGTGGGTGAATGGGATCCGCTGCTACGCACTATTTTCATCCAACCGCAGGTGGTGGCTCGGGGCAGTGTTGGCTTCGCCCAGGTGCTCAACCATGAGGCCATTCATGGGGCCCAATCCTGCAGGGGCGGCCCCTGGCCCCTGGCCGCTAAACCACTAGGACTGGCCACCACCATGCCCGCATCCCTGGCTGCTGTACTGCAGGAGCCCCTATACCGCCAGGCCTCGGCCCTGGAGCGGCAATTGGAGCGCGAGGCCTATGCGAATCAAGCGCTGCTCCACCTGGGCCCTGAGCTATTGCGCCGCTACTGCGCCCTGGTTTTGTTGTCCAGTATTGATGATAAGTATTGGCGCTAATGCCCTTGGAGGAGGCGCTGCTGCTGATGCTGCTGATCAGTGGCTGTTCTTGTGGTTATTCACTGAAGCTCTCCGCCGCCCCAGGAGATTTTTCTCCTCCTGCCTCTTGGGTATCGATCAGCCGTTCGTTGTGATCCCTGTCGATGCAGACCAATTCCTCGCTGGGGACACAGGGGCGCTCGGTCTCGCTGGCGGGCCTGTGGCCAGGCTGCTTTTGGATCACATGCATGCCAACCGCCAGCCCCACCAGCACCAGGATGGCCATGGCGGCGGGCCAGGTGGCGAAAGGACGTTCAATGTCGTTGTTATCCATAACTACACATCCTGATCGAAACCCAGCCAGCGCACAGCATCAACTGCCACATCTGATTGACCTCGGCACCGCCTTCGCGAAGAGCACAGCCTCGCCCCCCGCCCAGCCTTGACATAGGGCACAGCCTTGGAATGGCGCAGCCTTGGTCGCAGCGCAGGGGTCAGCGCAGGGGTGGCACTGGCTAGGGGTCACTGCTCAGGGGTCACTGCTCAGGAACCAGTTCAGCTTTCCGTGTTTATCCATTCACTTTCCAGCAGCATGTTGAAATGCAGCAGTTGTGAATCGCTTAATTGTTGGCGGCTGTTCAGGTTGAACTGCTGCTCCAGGTACTCCCTACCTTTGCCGGCATCCCAGTTGAGTTGGCTCATCAGTTGATCGCATTGGAGCAACAGGTCGCGACGGCGCAGGGGAATCGCGGCATTGGCTGGATCAGAGCCCGGCTCCAGGCCCGCCAGGGCTTGCAGGTAGGCCAGCAGGTCGGCGTAGGTGGTGAGGCGGCTGCGGCTGGGGTGCCCGAAGGCCCGCTCCAGGTAGCTGCTCTCCTGCTCCCTCTGCCAGCCCAGGCGCTTTAGCTCCAGTTCGAGCTGTGCCAATTCACTACTCCAGTCCTCCGGGTCAGCTGCCGGCTCCTCCGCCACTGGCTTTGCACTGGCTGGATCAACTAAAAAGTCAGTGGCGGCAGTTGGGCCAGCTTCCGCAGCAGGGCCAGATTCTGCGGCTGGTTCTGAGCTGGTGGATCCTGCTGCGCTCCTGATCACTTGCCGGCGATTTCCTAAAGCTTCTGGCGCCTGCTTTGGCGTTGGTTCACCAGCTGAGCCCGATGCGCTAGGCGCGGTGGTGAGGGGGCCATTGGCTGTAGCTGCGGTAACTGCGGCAGCTGCAGGGCTGCTGCTAGCTGGAACAGCTCGGTTGCCAGTTTTTGGCTTTGGCCGTGGCGCCTTCTCTAACGCTTCAGGGGCTGGCCATGGCTCGCTGCTTAGGGCTGTCCCCAGCCTTTGGCTCAACCGTTCGATGGCCCGATCCTCTGCCGCTTCGGCGCTGGCGGCTTCCCCCAGGGCGCTGGCCAGCCGGCGACCCTGCTGGTGGGCCGAGACCTCCACCACCCGAGTTCCTGGTTCGGCATGCACCAGACGGGCCTGCAGTTGCATCGGGCTTCCCGGGGAGCAGTGATCGATTCCTAGAGTGCAACCTTCGCAGGGCGTGATGGAAGCCGAGTCGATCCAGTCCCTATCCCCCCTGATCCAAGGGGTTGACCACTGGGGTGAGCTGCTGCTGCTGCTGCCCCTGCTCGTGGCCCTGGAGGTGGTGCTGTCGGCGGATAACGCCATCGCCCTGGCCGCCATCTCCCGCAGCCTGCACGACCGCGCTCGGCAGGAGGTGGCCTTGAATCTGGGCCTGCTGCTGGCCCTGGTGTTTCGGCTTGGCCTGATTGCAGCTGCCCAATGGGTGTTGCATTTCTGGCCCTTGCAATTGGCGGCTTCCTCCTACCTGCTTTGGCTCTGCGGCAGTCACCTGTGGAATTTGGCGTCACCAGATCCAGACCCTGGCGCCGAATCCGGCGGCGCTGCTGGCGCCAAGCTTCATCCCCAGGCCAGCTTGGTTCGCGTGGTGGCCACCCTGGCGGTTACCGACCTGGCTTTTTCCCTGGACAGCGTGGCGGCGGCGGTGGCGGTGAGTGATCGGTTGCCGCTAGTAATGCTTGGCGGCGTGATTGGCGTGGTCTGCCTGCGGTTAACCGCTGAGCTATTCATTCGCTGGCTGGAGATTTATCGATACCTGGAAACCGCTGGTTATGTGGCGGTGGGGCTGGTGGGCATCCGCCTGTTGTTGCGGCTGGTGCTGCCGGAGCTGGTGATTCCCGAGTGGGCGCTGCTGCTCAGCGTGGTACTTATTTTTGCCTGGGGATTTTCGGCGCGCCTCTCCGTGGCTGATAGTGCCTCGGAAGCTGAGTGATCGGGCGGGCTTGATGCTTGTAGAACTGCGCCAAATCGGCACCGACCAGCTGCTTGATCAGCTGGAGGTGGAGGGCTTGGCCGATATCCCCCAGCCAGGCCTTTGGCTGGATTTGGGCGAGCGCAGTTTTTTGGTGATGCAGCGGACCCACCGTTACCGGCTTAGCAATGGTCGCTACGAATTGGCGGCGGTGGCGCTGCAGGTCAAGGCCCAGCGCCAGCCCGCCGATGCCCGCCGCTGGCGCCATGGCTGGGTGATCGGCGATCCCAACTGCCGCTACAACGCCCGCAGTCCACTGCTGCGCTGCGCGGTGCTGCCGGAAGGCCCCTGCGAGCGCTGCCAGCATTTTTGTGCCATCGCCTGATCCCGGCGCCTGATCCGAGTGGCCACTTGGCGGCGTTGGCGTCTGTGGTTTGGCTGGATCTGGTGCCTACCGACACATTCCGCCTGGGGCTTGTACGCTGAGATGAAGCTGTCAGTGCAGCGTCTCATGCCCTACGAGCCCGGATCCCCCCAGTGCCGCATCCTGATCGACTGCAAAAGCCAGATCGAGTCAATGTTGCTTAACCTACAGCGGATCGAAAACAGTGACCACATTAGCGACCAACTTAGGTCGGTTCATCTTCAGTTAGAGGGTCTACATACCCTGCATCGCCGCCAGCCGGTTTTATCCAACGACTGATCGTTTGGCAGGCGGCATAGGCACTGGCCAAAGTGGCAATGCCGCCTGCTTGACTGTGAACTGCAAGCCTCTGAACTGTTTGCCTCTGAACTGCTTGCCCGGGAGCTGCTTGCCTGGCAGCTGCTCATCTGGGAGCTGTTCACGTAGCTGCCACGGGTTTTGCGAAAAA
This sequence comes from Cyanobacteria bacterium UBA5018, assembly GCA_002396505.1. Classification (GTDB taxonomy): domain Bacteria; phylum Cyanobacteriota; class Cyanobacteriia; order PCC-6307; family Cyanobiaceae; genus UBA5018. The sequence goes on from DGYA01000017.1 coordinate 15,337, forward strand.
TTTGGCAACTGTTTCCCGTCTCGCTCACATATGACAGTTGCTTGTCAAGATGCCTATTCATGGCTATTGCTAAGAGGCTGTTTCCTCTCTACTTACCCTCTCGGGGATCGGCGGGGTGCCGAGCTCCACGCAAAATCTAGCGTAACGATTGGTATTTAGTTTTGAGGCCATATATGTCTAATTGCTATGGAGCCTCTTAATTGCCCGAGTCAAGGCTAGTGGAGCCCTGATGCCTCAATGCACCTCAGCTGGCTGGGCTGACGCAGTGGCGGTTTTCCTGAGCCTCCTGAAGTCTGCTTTGAGCGGCTGGCATTCGGCTCTGGTCCCCCAGTTTTTGCTTGTCACCTCCGGATATGCTGTAGCTCCGCAGGCTATTTGTGACCCTTAAGGTTATTCTGTAGCCTCCCCAGGTTGGTATGTAGCCTCAAAGACTTTTGTAACCCCATGGGCTAGTTTGTGCTCCCGAAGACTGTTTTGTAGTCCTTCGGGCTATTCTGTGGCCCCATCAGGCCGCTGGCCCAGCTGATCGCCGGCTGCGGGGTCCAGTTGTTGCAGCAGGATCGAGCCGCTGGCTACCTGTTTTCCCTCTAATTGGGCCGAGCGGATCAGCAGGGGGCATCCCCCGGTGGCCACCACCAGCCCCACTCCTTCTGCCACCTCCAATACTTGGCCGGCAGTCTGTTTGCCGGGCTGGTCAGGGTCCGCTAGCGGCGCGCCGTCAACCAAACCCGGCGCTGCCCAGCGCTGGGCAAGCTCTGCGGCTTCCGGGCTGAGTTCTGATCCCAACCGCGTCACCAGCGGTTCGCTATCCAGCAGTTTCAGCCGCTTGCCCCGCCAGAAGCTATGGGCCCCTGGATAAAGACCCATCACTTGACGGTGGATGGTCAGTGCCGAGGCGTTCCAATCGATTTGATAGTCGTCTTTGTGGAGCATGCGGGCGTAGGTGATCCCCTGCTCGCCCTGGGCCCGCACCCCCAGGCGCGCCAGCCGTTCGGCCTCGGGCCCTGGTCCGGCCGCTTCGATCAGCGGCATGGCCTGCACCAGCAAGCTGCCGGTGAGGCTGGCCAGGCGCTCGGCCAGCTGTTGGGCGTTGTCGCGCAAGCCGATGGGGATGGACTGCTCCAGCAGCACCGGGCCCGTGTCCAGGCCCTCCTCCATGGCCATGATGCCCACGCCAGTTTGGCGATCCCCCTCGATCAGGCACCACTGGATCGGTCCGGCGCCCCGCCAGCGGGGCAGCAGCGAACCGTGGCCATTCCAGCAGCCATAGGCCGGTTGAGCGAGCACCGCCGCCGGCAGGATCTGGCCGAAAGCCACCACCACATAAACATCTGCCGCCAGCGCCCGCAGTTGGGCCTGGCAGTCCAGATCCCGCCTAATGCGCTCGGGTGTGAACACCGGAATGCCCAGCTCCAGGGCGCGGGCTTTCACCGGGCTGGCCTGCAGTTGTTTACCCCTGCCGCGGCGCCGATCCGGTTGGCTCACCACCCCCACCAATTGATGGCCGGCGGCCACCAGGGCATTGAGACTGGCCACGGCATAGGCCGGGGTGCCCCAGAACAGAATGTTCATGGTTTGCTCAATCTGGTTTGGTCAATCTGGTTGGCTCAACAGTTGGTTCAACAGTTGGTTCAACAGTTGGCTCGATCAGGCCTCGCCGGTGATCGAAAGTCCCTCCACCCACACGTGGGGACAGAGGCCATCGGGGCTCACCTTGGCCTCCCCTTCGAAACCAACGATGCCATTCAGCAGGCTGCGGATGTCGCCGGCCACGGTGGCCGCCTCGATTGAGCGCCGCTCGCCATCCTTCACCAACCAGCCATCGAAAGGCAGCGAAAAGCTCCCCTGGCTGGCTTTTACGCCGGCATGCAGTGCTGATAGGGAATCGATCCACACGATCGCGCCGTTGCCACTGGCATAGCGATTCAGCCCCTGCTGGCCGCCACCGCTGCCCGGTGTGGGGCCGATCTCCAACCAATTGGGCCCCACGGAAACTTTGGCGCCGAGTCCGGCATGGCCGCTGGGGGCCACCCCAAAGGCCCGGGCGGTGGCTTCTGAGTGGAGAAAGTTGCTCAGCACACCTGCATCCACCAGGCTGAGCCGCTGGATCGGGGTTCCCTCGCCATCGAAGCTCCTGGCGCCGATATTGCCCGGATGCAGCCCGTTGTCTTGCAGGTTGAAAAAGGGCACTGCCAGCGACTGGCCAAGGCTTTCGCGGTTGCTCAGGCTGACGCCATCGAGCACGGCACGGGCATTGAACATGCTGCTGAAGGCTGAAATCAAATCGAGAAACGCCTCCGGACTGAACACACAGGTGTAGCGACCCGTGTTGATTGGCGCGTAGTCGAGGTGGCTGATGGTGAGCTCGGCCGCCTCATCGATGCAGCCGGCCAGGTCGAGCGACGCGGCGCCATAGGCCAACCGCATAGCGCCGGCGCTGCGGGGTTTGCGACCCTCCTGTTCCGCCCTGGCATATAAGTAAATGCTCGCGGTGCTCTGCAGCTGTTGACGACAGGCCCCGTCGCTGTTCAGGTAGATGTGCTCACTGATCCGCTCGGCCAGGCCGTTGTAGGGCACGGTGCCAATGGCCGGGTGGCGCCCCAGCAGTTGGGCCTCCGCATCCCGCAGGGTTGCCAACAATTTGAGGATGCCGAGCGGTTCCTGCAGCGGCTGCTCCAGGGGCTGCAAGGCAGCGGTGGCCAGGGGAGAAAATTGAGGGGTGTCTGCGGCATTGCCGAAACTGGCCGCCTCCTTTGCGCCGCCCAGGGCTCGCTCCAGGCCGCTCTCGGATAAATCTGATGTGCTGGTGATGCCCACCAAACCATCTGCATTCCACACCCGCAGGGTGATCGAGCTGCGTTGGGCTCCCTTCATCTGCTTGGCCTCCCCCCTATCCACCTGCACCGAGGTGTCGCTGCTGCAGGCGGCCCCAAGATCCCACTGGCGAATGCCAGCGGCGGCGGCAAGCCGCTCCAGGGTTGTCCGCAGGGCCGGCGCGTCGAGACCAGAGGCCCCGGGGCCGCTCTGGGAGATTTGGCTGGTTACAGCTGAATTACCAGCTGAAATTCCAGCTGAAACACCAGCTGATATATCCGCTGACCCGGCAGCGTTGATTGTCATGGCAGGGTTGGCTGGGGAAGATAAGGTGGCTGGGCTGATTTCGCTGTTGATAGCGGCTGTGCTCCCCGCTTTTGTGTAGCTGGACGCCATGGTTAACGGCCTCCCACGGTGATCGAATCCACCTTGATGTGGGGTTGACCCACCGTTACAAAAATGCTGCCGCTCACCGAACCACAGAAGCCCGCCGCCAGTTCCAAATCATTGGCACACATCGAAATGCGGGGCATCACCTCCTTGGCTGCGCCGATCAAAGTTGCCCCCTTCACCGGTTTGGTGAGCTGGCCGTCTTCAATTAGATAGCCCTCTTCCACGGCGAAGTTGAACTGACCGGTGGGACCGACGCTGCCGCCACCCATCGCCTTGCAATAGAGACCCCGATCCACCGAGCCAATCAGCTGCTCAGGGCTATGGGGGCCTGCGGCGATGTAGGTGTTGCGCATGCGGCTGGCGGCGGCGAAGGAGTGGCCCTGGCGGCGACCACTACCCGTGCGGGGGTGACCCGTGCGCAGTTCGCCGGCTCGATCACTGAGGAACCGCTTCAAAATGCCGTTTTCGATTAATACAGTGCGCTGGGATTCCAGGCCTTCGTCATCCATGCACAGGGAACCGAAGGCGCCATCGGTGTGGCCTTCATCGATGGCGGTTACGGCCTCGTGGGCAATCAACTCCCCCACCTGCTCGGCAAAGGGGGTGGTGCCCCGCTCCACCTGGGTGGTCTCCAGCAGGTGGCCGCAGGCCTCGTGGAAGATCACACCGCCAAAGCGATTGGCCAGCACCGCCGGCATCTGGCCGGCTTCCACGTAGTCGGCATAGAGCATGGTGCCAGCGCTTTCGCACACCTCCTGGGCCGAGGCCAGGGCATCCCATTGCCGCAGGTCATCGGGGCGGCCGGAGGTGCCGTAGCGGCGGCCCACGGAGGAGCGGTGGTCGCCATCGGCCGCCAACACGTTTAAACCCACCGATTGATGCAGGCGGATGTCGCGGCCAAAGCTGCCGTCGCTGGCGGCCACCAGCACCTCCTGCCAATCGCGGGCGTAGCTGCTGCGCCTTGCTTGCAGGTGCTTACCTTGGCGTTGCAGGGCATCGGTGCCCTTGAGTAGCACGGCGGTGGCTTCCGCCAGGCCAGGGCAGCGGGCCAGCCAGTCGGCCTTGGCGGCGCCAAAATCCCGCAGCTGCGGCAAACCCTCAAAGCCGCTGCGGCCACTGGGGCTGTACTGCAAGCCGAGCATCCCCAAGGCCTGTTCAAGCGCCCTGCGCAGACCGGCCTCGCTGAGGTCGTTGGTGCTCACGAAGCCATCCCGCTCGGCTCGAAACACGCGGATGCCGGCGCCCATGCCAAAGGCGGGGCTAACGCTGGTAATCAGCTCCTGCTCCGCCAGGACGCCCAGGTGGTTCTTGCGCTCCAGGAACACCTCCACCAGATCGGCCCCAGCGGCACGACCGGCCGCCAGCAGGGCTTCCAGCTGGGGCTGCCAGGCCCCATCCAGCAGGAAGCCCTGCTGGCTGCGGCTGGGGTAATCCGCAGCCGAAATCGAGGCCGCTGCTGGGGCCGCTGCTTGGGCTGCAATTGGCGCTGCAACTGGGGCTGTGGCTGGGGATGCGACTGGGGCGGCTTCTGGAACCATTGGGGATAAGGGCAGGGCTTCGGAGATACGTTGGCTGCCTAGATGATTTATAGCAAGGATTGGGGGAGATACGCTTGCCGTGTAGATTGTTTATAGCAAGGGGCCCGGGGGTTTCAGTTAACAAATTCATCTGAATTTAGCGAGACTCGGGAAAGCCGAAGCCATGATCAACGCAGCCCTGATACCGCAATGACTCTCGACTAGCTGCGTCGCAGGAATGGCGGTTTTCCAGGGATTCCTCAAGGCAGCTGGAAAAATTGTCCATCGAGAGTTTCTTTACGCAAAGGCACCCACATTTGCTCGCCAAAGCCTATGTCTTTAGTAGCAGTTCCTAATTCAGCCATGGATGCCTGCTGCTCAAATAACTTGTGCTCCGGCCGAAAAATCTCTCTGGGCAGAGCTGTCCAGCTAAAGGCATATACCTTGCTGGGTGAGGCAAGCCAGAAACGATTGGAACGGAGTAGCCTGGGGAGAGCGACTGCTAATAACCTCGTGGCTTAGTGTTTTTTCCCGATAAAACGCACCAATTTGCTATAGACAGGTGGTTTTAGGGAGAATGGGATCGGGCGAGCCCCAGGTTGTTAAACGGCCTGGGGCGTGGCTGTTAATAGCCAACATTTACAACGATATCGTTAACCCGAATCGGCTCTGGTATCAATTTCAACCTGGCAAAAGTATCTGCCACTTTCTGCTGATCTTTAATCCCACCCGACTGGATGGGTGAAACCTGATAGCGGCCCAAACGCCGAGCTTCAGAAACCTGAAGAACCTGAATGGGCACCTTGGTGACGCCGGATAGAAACTCTGCAGATCGCTTCGGATCCTGCAAGGCCCACTGACCGGCGGCACGTAGATCTTTGATCAATATAGGTAGTAGGGAAGGATTAGCGGCTGCGAAGTTGCTGTTGGCAAGAAAATACAGGCGGAAACTGGTAAAACCCCGGCCATTAACCAGCACCCTGGCGCTACCACCCACCTCTGCTGCAGCATAAAAGGGATCCCAAACAGCCCAAGCATCGATCTTGCCTGATTCAAAGGCCACACGCGCATCAGGTGGCTGTAGATACACCGATGTAATATCTGATAGCTTTAGACCACCTTTGGTAAGCGCATTGACAACCAGGAGGACGGCGCTGGAGCCCCTGGCATAGGCAACCTTCTTGCCCTTCAAATCAGCCAACGTACGAATCGGCGATCCCTGGGGCACCAAAAGAGAAACGGCCTCAGGATTAGGCTGAGATTGACCGAAATAAACGACCGGGGCATTTTTTGCCTGGGCAAAAATTACCGGAGCATCGCCAGTTTCTCCTACATCCACCTTGCCTGCTGCCAACGCTTCCAACAGTGGAGGCCCAGAGGTGAATTCTGACCAGGTCACGGTAATACCCTGACGGTTCAACCGTTTTTCCAGATCACCCCGGGCCCGAACCACATTAAAGGTGGACGACTTCTGCAGACCAATGTGTAGCTCTTTTGTCTGGATTTGGTTGAGTTTTTTCTGATCTCTATATCCCTGAATTGCTCCGTGCAAGCCGCCATTTCCTTTCCCCCTCAGCGCTAAGCAACCAGGGGCTGATTGGTCCGGAGACGCATCCTGAACTTTGAACAGGTGTCATCCGTTATGTGGAGAAAGTAGAATTTACCCTTTGTTGGCTCAGGCTAAATTGTGATATACCAGGCCAGCGGTAGACTTTTGGCCCATCTAAAATTGCCACCAAGCCAGGATGGTCACGATCTGTGCAGCAACTATGTTGGTAAAACGTGGATCACTTACCGCATTGATCACGTACCACATTGATCACCTGCAGCCACTTTTTGCCGTGAATTCTTTTTCTGCATGGTGAGGGGAGACCTTGCAACAATCTATGCTTAAGCCATGGGAATAGGCGGTGATGCCCTGCTGCTTTGGCCTGCGGTGGCTGATGCCGAATAAATTTGTAACTGCCTTGATGAAAGCTGCCGCATGTGGTTTTTCCTGAGGTAAGCCCACCAGTTGTTTTCTGTTTCCGGTTTCGATAAGGGCTTCTGGCTATGTTGTTTGTCGCTGTGATGGTCGGTTGTGCCCACTAATCACCTCGCTTTCTCGCCATTATTCAGGCTTTCTGCATGGCTAATGGAGGTCAAATCATTTCGCTAGTTCGACGCAGAGAGCGCCGCAATGGTGTGAATAACTCAGAGCATTAAGGGTGTGTGAGGAGCTTCATGTCTCGGTCGGTCTATGCCTTATTCTGCTGATCTCCTACCGCTGGCAACCCGTCCAGCTCTCTGCTCTCCATGCTGCTGTCTCATCCAGCGCTCTATCTGCGAAGCTGGGGGCCTTGGCAATGATTCCCGCCCTCCTTGTTGGCTTGGGCGGAGCTGCGTTGCTCGCTTCTGTTGTGGGTCGGCGGCGGCGGCCATCGCTGGTTGACATGCTCAGCCCACCGCGTGTGGAACCCGACGGCGAACCCACGGATCTGCCAGCCGAGGCCATAGGTGCCCTGCGCGGCAGCCTAAAGCACCTGGATGATCGCTATCAGAGCCTGATTCAGACGCGCATAGACCCCTTGCTGATCAGTCAGTTGCGGGACGAACAAATGCGTGATCTGGCGCCGACAGGTCGGCGGGAGATGATTGCGCAGGAAAAAGAGATGAATCGCCGCCTGGTGTTAGGTGTGGGCGGGTTGATGCTGCTGGGCCTGAGAAGCCTCACCCGCTGGCCGCTCACCCCTGCCGTAATCGTCATCGGACTCTATAGCGCTTGGCCATTCGTGAAGGAAGGTTGGCGCATTGTGGTGCAGGAACGACGCCTGAGCATGATGCACTTGCTGCTGATCTACTTGCTGTCGTTATGGCTTGGTGGCAACTTTTTGATTGGGATGGTTGGCATTCTACTCAGCAGTTTGGGACAAAAAGTTGAACTGCTCACGCAAACCACCACCCGCCACAGCCTGACCCATCTGCTGGGCGAGCAACCCTCCCGGGTATGGGTGGTGCGTGAGGGAGAGGAGAGCGAGATCCCCTTTGAGGATCTACAGATTGGAGACACCCTGGTGCTCTCCGCCGGCCAGCCCGTGCCGGTGGATGGCGTGGTGGTGTTAGGCGCCGCCACGGTGGATCAACACCGCCTCACGGGTGAGTCGCAGCCGGTGGAGAAGATGGCTGGAGACCCAGTGCTGGCCGCCACCCTGGTGCTCGGCGGCAAGATCGGTGTGCGTGTGGAGAAGACCGGCGCTGAAACCACCGCAGCCCGCATCGGCGAGGTGCTCGATGAAACCGTGAAGCAGCAAGAGATACGCCTTGCGGATCAGATGAAGGCGATCGAGAAGTATCGCTGGCCCATGATTGGCGCTGGTGCCCTTGGCTGGCTTCTGCGGGGGCCGGGGACAGGTCTGAGGATGCTGGGCTGCAACTTCATGCTAACTGAGGTTCCCCTGCGGTTGCTCACGCTGCTCAACGGGCTGGGCACGGCAGCAGAGCGGGGCGTGCTGATCAAGGACGGCCGTGCGCTGGAGCGGCTTCCCGCCATCGATACCGTGGTGTTCGACAAGACCGGCACCCTCACCCTCGATCGGCAGCAGGTGGTCGAGATTCATGCCCAACCGCCCTTTGCCGAGAAAGAGCTGTTGAGGTTGGCCGCCGCCGCAGAGCAGCGCCAGAGTCACCCCATTGCCCAGGCCATCCTGGCTGCCGCGATGGAGCGACAGCTGGCCCTCCCAGCCCTGGAGGACTCCCGTGTTGAACTGGGTTTGGGGCTCAAGGCCCAGATCGCGGGCCAGTTGGTGCGAATCGGCAGCGAGCGTTTTCTTGCCATGGAAGGGCTGGCGCTACCACCGGAACTTGCGGAGCTCCAAACCGCCGCCCATGCCATTGGTCATGGGATTGTGTTCGTGGCAGTGGCGGACGCGGTCGCGGGCGCTCTTGAATTGGAAGCGGTCCTGCGGCCGGAAGCCATTGCCACGGTTGCCTGGCTGAAGCGGCGTGGCCTCTCGCTGTACATCCTTTCTGGTGACCAGGAGGCGCCCACCGCCAACCTCGCCACGGCGCTGAAGATGGATGGCTGGTTCGCCAACACCATGCCGGAGCAGAAGTGCTTCCGCATCCAGACCCTCCAGGAGCAGGGAAAGCGGGTGTGTTTCATTGGCGACGGCATCAACGACGCCATTGCCCTGCGCCAGGCTGAGGTGTCGATCTCCCTGAGGGGAGCCACCATGGTGGCCACCGATGCCGCCCAGGTGGTGCTGATGGAGGACGACCTGAGCCAGATGCAGCTGTTGATGAACCTGGCGGATGGCTTTGAGGAGAGCCTCCTCGACAATGAACGCCAGGCTGGTTACTTGAGCCTGCTGGCCGCTGCGGGGGTACTGCTATTGCCGTTTGGCTATTGGACCATCGAGATTTTGTGGGGTCTTCAGATCATCTCGGGGATTCGCATCGCCAGGCAACCCCTGCTTCACCCCAGCGACGGTGAACCGGGGTGATGGCCCGCAGTGTTGGGAAGTTGAGCTGATCGCCCCTGATGGCGGGGATGAACCCTTGCGGTCGTTCCTAAGGGTTGCTGTTGACACAAGCCGGCGGATCAGCGGCGCTTCTAAACCGCCCCCCGCCAGCGCCTCGGTTGATGCCTAAGCCACCGCCTCGGCCACCGCTACCGCCTTTGCCGGGGTCGTGATCCCACTCTCAGCCCCCCCGCACGCCGCCGCCAAGATGGCTCCCAACCGCTCGGCCAGCACGGCCACATGCGGCTGCGCCATCATCGTGATGTGGGTGCCGGGCACCTCATCGACGACCACCCCCTGTTCGGTCCCCTCAGCCCAGCCCCAGGCTGGACGCTGATCCACAAAGGCCTCCGACCCGCCACGATCGCGAGCCAGCAGCAGATGGATCGGGGCGCGCAACCGTTCCGCGATGCGCAGGTCTTGATGGGCATCTAGCGCGGAGCGGTAAACCGCAGCCAGAGCCTTGAGTTCGGCCACGGCAGCACTCCGAGAGAAGAGCACACCGTTCGCCTGGAACGCAACCATGACCTTGGCATAAGCATCTTCCGCGTTGGGTTCGGATAGGATGGCCTCCGGGCTGATCCCCAACGCCACGCCGCCCAACTCCTCGAAAACCGCCACCAGATCAGCCAACACCTCCCGCTCTGTGCGGTTGGGCCGATCTTGGCCTGGATCGGGGGCACTGGTATCGAGGATCACGAGGAGGGCCACGGTTTCGCCCTGCCGCTCCAGTTGCCGGGCCAGCTCGAAGGCCACCCGGCCGCCGTAGGAATGGCCGGCTAGGAAAAAAGGGCCCCGGGGCTGCCGGCGGCGCAAGGTCCGCAGATGGTGGGCGGCCAATTCCGTCATCGATTCCAGGGTTGGCCGGCCATCCAGGCCAGGAGTGGGCAGGGCGAGCACCGGGCGGCCGTTGCCCAGGGCTTCCGCCAAGGGCTGGAGGTAGAGCACCGAGCCGATGGCGCCGGGCAGCAGGAACAGGGGCGGGTCTTGGCCCTCGGGCTGCAAGGGCACCAAGGCGGCAGCCTCCTCCGCCAGCCGGGAATCGCCCACCGCCTCGGCGAGCCCGGCGAGGGTGGGCCGCAGGAACACGACCCCCACCGGCAGGCGAACGCCGAAGGCTTGATCGAGCTCGCTCAGCAGGCGGAGGACCAACAGCGAATGGCCGCCGAGGGCAAAGAAGTCGTCATGGCGACCCACCCGCTCGATCCCCAATAGCTCACTCCACAACGCCGCCAGCACTTCCTCCATCCGGCCTTCTGGCGGGGCATAGGCACCGGTGGCGTAGGCGTCCGCCTCAGGGGCTGGCAGGGCCTTGCGGTCCAGCTTCCCGTTTGGTGTGAGGGGCAAGCTCTCCAGCACCACAAAGGCGGCCGGCACCATGTGGGAGGGCAGGCTGCTCTGCAGGTGGGTTTTGAGCGTGGCTGGCAACGCGGCAATGTCCGCGACGACGGCAGTGGTGTCGACTTTGTCGGCAACATCCACACCATCGGCACCAGGGTTGGCACCAGCGACTTTTGCGCTCTCAGCAAGCGTCACATAAGCGACAAGCCGCTTATCGCCAGCTCCATCTTCTCTGGCCAGCACCACCGCATCACGCACACCCTGGCAGCCCCGCAAGGCTGTCTCGATCTCGCCGAGCTCAATGCGAAAGCCGCGAATTTTGACCTGGAAGTCCAGCCTGCCTATGTAATCCAGGTTGCCGTCCGGCAGCCAGCGCGCCAGATCACCTGTGCGATACATGCGAGCGTCTGGTTCATTGGCGTAGGGATCCGGCAGGAACCGTTCCGCCGTCAGCTCCGGGCGATTCAGATAGCCACGCGCCACTCCGGCACCACCGATATGAATTTCTCCAGCCATGCCAATTGGCACGGGTTGGCCATCGCCATCCAACACGTAAATGCGGGTGTTGGCGATTGGGCGGCCGATGGGCGGATCGCCAGACGCATCCGCCGCGCAGAGATGGAGCGTCGCGCCCACCGTGACCTCAGTTGGTCCATAGGCATTGATCAAAGACCGGTCGGCGGCCCAGCGGCGGGCCAGCGCTTCCGGCAAGCGTTCACCCGCCACAGCCAATGTGCCAAGAGTGCTTAATCGCTCGCCATCGGGGAGAGTCGCCAAAAGGCTGGGCGGCAAGGTGGCATGGCTCAGGCCATGACGCGCAATCGTCCTGGA
>DGYA01000009.1 GCA_002396505.1 Cyanobacteria bacterium UBA5018
GGGGGTAGGGGGTAGGGATATAGGCCTGAAATTGCTGCGGGGAATCACTCCTTGCAGGGGGGGGTGGGGGAGCAGGGAGGATAGGGGGGTGGGAGGATAGGGAGGTGGGGCGTAGGCAAACAGGAGGGATATGAGGGTAGAGGGTAGAACGCAGGGTGACGGGAGGGGTGGGGTGGGGCTGGATTTGCCCAATCTTTTGGCCCCTATCACGCCAAAGTGCTGCCCTTGGACATTCGCTGGGGCCGCAATATCGAAGGCCTGAACCCTGGCTGCCTTGTCAATCTCTTGGGCCTGGGCGATAGCGGCTGCCATCAGGGGTCAACTGCTGACACCGCCGGGCAAGCCGCCTGATGGTCAGGGCCGGCCCCAACCTCGGCGACGGCCTCAGCTACGAGCTGGCCAGGTACGAGCTGGCTTAACACGTACAGACTGACCATGTAGGGCTGACCATGGCCATGGCGGCACTGCCGCGCTGCAAGGGCAACGATTTCGGTACCACCACTGTAATGCCAGTCATCTAGAGTTCATGACGCCGGTAGGTGGCAAAACAGCTGCGTGAAGTCTTCTGATTGCACCTATTCTGTTTTGCGCCCATTCTGATTTGCACCCATACGGCGCCAATCTTCCCGCCGATTTGCCCACATTGCTTATCCCCATGGCCACCCACCTGATCACCGGCGCTAACCGGGGCATCGGCACCGAGTACTGCCGCCAACTGCAGGCCCGGGGCGATGCGGTGATCGCCGCCTGCCGCACGGTTTCGCCGGAATTGGAGGCCCTGGGGGTGCGAATCGAGACGGGGGTGGACATCAGCTCCGATGCCGCCATCGCCGGGCTGGTGGAGCGGCTCGATGGCCTGCCGCTCGATGGCCTGATCCACAACGCCGGCATACTGGAGCGCACCAACCTGGAGGATCTCGATCTGGAGAGCATTCGCCGCCAGTTCGAGGTGAATGCAGTGGGCCCGCTACGGCTCACCGCTGCCCTATTGGGCCAACTACATGCCGGATCCAAGCTAATCCTGATGACCAGCCGCATGGGCTCGATCGACGACAACAGCTCCGGCGGCTCCTATGGCTACCGGATGTCGAAGGTGGCGCTATGCATGGCCGGCAAGTCGCTATCGATAGACCTAAAACCCCGCGGCATCGCCGTAGCCATCCTTCACCCCGGCCTGGTGAGCACCCGGATGACCAGCTTTCACCCCCAGGGCATCAGCCCGGAGCAGGCGGTGCGGGGGCTGCTGGAGCGCATCGACGCCCTCAACCTGGAAAATTCCGGCAGTTTCTGGCATGCCAATGGGGAGCTGTTGCCCTGGTAAGGAGGCCATTGGCAAACGCTGAAACGCGCCGAATTGCGTGGCAGTGCATCGAAGCTCAATTGAGCTGCCTCTAGCGGCCGCCCAGCAATTGCCGCACCTGATCGGCGGCCGCCAGGCCCGCCTCGATCGCCCCCTCGAAATAGCCGGGCCAGCGGCTGGCGGCCTCGGTGCCTGCCCACACCACCCGGCCATGGGCTTGTTGCCAAACGCGGCCGTAGCTGGTCCAGGTGCCGGGGGCCAGGAAGCTGGTGAAAGCGCCGGTGGTCCAGCTCTCTTCGTTCCAGTTGTGGAGCACCAATTCCTGGGGTTCGGCGGCCTCGGGCCCCCACCAGCTAACCAGGTCGTTAAGTACCGCCTGCCGCCGCTCAGCCGCGCCCAGGCGCTGCCAGCGCCAGGCCCGCTCGCCGGCGATGAAACCCGCCAACACACCTGGCCCACCGGGCGGTGAGCTGTCGACGCAGAGCTCCAGGGTGGGCAGGTTGCCGATGCCCAAGCCGTTGAGGCCCTGCCGCCGCCAGAACGGCTCCCAGTAGATCGCCAGCATCTTCACCATGGAGCCCATGGGCGAGCGCTGCAGCAGAGCGGTCCAATCCGGTGGCAGGGCCGGGCTGAAACGGATGCCCAGCCGCAGGGGCGGCGGGATCGCCACCACCGCCGCCGCCGCCTGTAGCTGTTCGCCGCAGCCGTAACTCAGCCTCAGGCCGCCATCGCCCTCCTGCTCGATCGCCGCCACCGGCGCCTGCAACTGGATTACTTCCGCCAATTCGCCCGCCAATTGAGCGGCCAACTGGGCGACGCCCCCCTCCACCAGCCAGGCTTCAGGTGTCTCCTGCTGGGGGGCTACCGCCTGGGTCCAGGCCAGGTGCAGGATCGAACTCTCGTGGGGTTCAAAGCCGCCGGAGCCGCCCAGGCGGCCCAGCCAGGCGAGGGAATAGCGGGCCAGTTCGCCTGCCCCCTGCCCCTGCAGCCAGGCGGCGATGCTGAGCCGATCGAGCTCGCTCGCATTGGAGGCATTCCAGGGGGCCTGGGGGGGCACCTGCTCCACCAGCTGGGCAAAGCGCAGCTGCAGGGCCAGGGTTTCGGCCACTGCGGCGGCCGGCAGGTCCAATTCCTGGGGCTTGAAGAACAGCAGGCTGGAGCGGAAGTCGTGCTCCACGCCGGCCCGGTGGGTCAGGCCCCGCCAGTGGAAAATCCCCTGGCCGTCGTAGTAGGTGGGGTAGCGACGCAGGCCGAACTCCGCCAGCAGCTCGATCAGCCGATGATGGCTGGCGCCCACCCACTGGCCGCCCAAATCGAGCCGCAGGCCGGAGGCGCTGGTGTGGCCGTGCATGCGACCTCCCCAGCGGTCGCGAGCCTCCAGCAGCCGCACCGTCAGGCCTTGGCGCTTCAACTCGCGCGCACAGACCAGACCCGAGAGACCCGCGCCCACCACAACTACGTCTAAGGATGAGGGATTAGAAATGAGAAATCAGGGATGAAGGGTGAGGGATCAGGCTTGGGTGCGGGATTGGAATAGAATACGTTGCTGAAATGGAATGAAATAGGTGGCTGGAAAGCGTTTATGGAATGGAATGGAATGGAATGGGCTGGATTGGGTTTCTAGAGTGCGTTTCTAGAGCGCATTACCGAATTAGGTTTCTGGAATGTAATGGGTGGTGGGAATGTGTTGCTAAAATGGAGCTGGTGCTAGTGGAAATGCGTTCCTAAAGTGCTTTGTGGATTGGATTGCTGGAGTGGGTTGGGAGTGGCGTGAGGATGGGGCAGCCATCCCAATTCTGTCCTTAACGGCAGCCGCCGCCCATGACCGATCCCGTTTCTGGTCCGTTTCAGCCCTGCTTCAGCAGCATTCCGCCGATCACACTCGACGATTGGGGAGTGCCGCTGGTGTTTCGCCGCCACTGTGCCCTCTGGGAGGGAACGGCGCGGCGCATCGACAGCGAAGGGCGCTGCGTTGATCGCGATCGGGTGCGGGTGGAAATTGCCATCGCCAAAGATCAGTACCTGCAAACCAATACCGTGCGCATCGACACGCCTGGGGAGATTGTGGCGCAATATCACGGCCACTTCATTGATGGCCGGCTGGTGTTTCCGCTCACCGATGAGGTGGTAACCCTGGCGGGTGAAAAGGCCACCGCATTTTCCGGTATCGCCTGGCCAATCAGTGACCATGTGTTGCTATACAGCGGCAGCCGCAGCTTGCGTGGTGTGCTAACCCACTACAACGAGGTGATCACCCTGGTGAGCGACGACCATCGGGTGCGCACCACCCAGCTCTACGAACAGGGTGAATACCGCCATGTAACCATGATTGAGGAATGGCGCCAACCGCAACAGCCGATCGCGTGATGCGCTGGCCTGGGGGCTAATCCATTGCACCCACGAGTCCGCCAGCACCAGCCCCCTGCCCCGCCCCCAGTTCACTCCTCACCCCGCCAGAATTTGCTCGCAGAGTTCAGCAAAACCCTCCGCCATTTGACGGTCGTAGTCGCGGGGCTGGAGCTGGTCAAGGAGGTAGTCGAGCATATCGAAGGTGTTGCGTGAGAATTCACAAATCAGCCGATATTTTTTATAGCCTCTCTCGCCTAGGATGTCAGGATTTTTGGCGAAAGTGGTTTCGAGTTCTTCCCGTTGTTTATCCCATTCGCCAGCAGGCTTCAACCGCGCGGCGATTCTCCCGGAGAGGCCCGCATCGGGCAGGATGATCGGGATGATGCGTCGATGAAAATCCTCTGCTTTCTTGCAGCAGTTTTGATAAATCTTGAACAGCTCATACATGCAATACTCCGAAGTGAGGTATTTGGCGCTGATCACCACGATCACCCGATCAGCGGCGGCCAGGCGATCCATGAAGGCGCTGATCAAGTCACCGGGCCGCATTTCATCGCGATCGATTCGTACCGTAATCGGCTCGGGATGCTTGCGCAGGGCATCGACAAGCCCATCCACAATCTGTTGGCGTTCTTTGCCTTCAGAGCTGGCATCTCCCCAGGCATAGGAGATGAAAACTTCCCGGCTAGGTTTGTGGAATGCTTCCACCGGTGCTGGCACCAGTTCGGGGGGAGGCGCGGCTGTCGCTTCGCCGCCATCGCTCCGGTCCATGCGTTGGCGATTTTCGCCGGCCAGAGCTTGGCTGGCTAAGGGGCCGGAGCTGATTGGCTGGAGATCGGGATAGCCAAATTGGCGGTTGCGTTCGGCCAGACGTTGCTGGAACCAATCGGCCAATTCGTTGCTGCCGTCACCCTGGAAGCGGATCGAGATGCTGCCGGCGCGGTCGTTCTCCATCTGCTGCTCCAGCAGGGCGATACAGCCTTGGCGAGCGTCGTACACCCAGGCGCCATAGCGCCAGTAGACGCCGCCATCGCCGGCATGGTTGCCCAGATCGCAGAGCAGGGCGCGCACCAGGCCGCCATGCAGGAAGTTATACGAGTAGGTGAGTGTTAGGCAGGGATCGCTACCCTGCCAGCGACCCTGAAGTTGCCTGCCCACCTGAGGGGAAGATCTAGGCGGCAGTAGATCAGGAGCCAGGTATTCGGCCTCCAGACCCATGGCGTCATCCGCCTCGCGGTAGGGGAAGACGATGCCGCAGGTGCGCATTAGGCTCAGGAACAACTTTTGAGCCTCTGGCTCATACTCCCGCCACACATTATTGGCGAGCAGGGAAGGCCAGAGGCGGCCGTCGTTGGCTTTGATCAGCGGATAAGTGGAATCCCGTTCGAACACCGCATACACCGCATCAAGCGCCCAGGATTGATCTAGAAGGATGCGATTGTGAAAGAGATCCGGGCTGTGAAACACCACGCCCTTGTTGTGCAGAAACCGCAGCAGGGCATCTGTTGAACTCACACCACCGATTTGTTCGCAGAGGCGGGCAAAATCCGCTTGGCTGAGGGTGCGGTGCAGGCGCTGCTGGGCCGGCAACTGTTGGTCGGCCTGGCGCCAGGCCTCCAGTTGTTGCCACACCAGGTGGCGGCCCCTGCCGATGCTGCTGATGCCATCGCGATCGCGCAGGTAGGCGGTTGCATCGGCCAGGGCCTCCTTGAGGCTGGCGGCACCGCGCCGGGTGCGGGCGCTGAAGTTGCAGACGCTCAGGCAGCCGAAGCTTTGCAGCAGGGCCGCATCCACCGGCAGCACGGGCACCGCTTGGGCGGGGGTGTCGCACTGGCTTTGCACCAACACCACGGGGGAGTCGGGGCGGCCGAGGGTGCGCACATAATTGAGCCAGTAGGTGAGCGGGTGGCGGCGCTGCAGGGGATCGTCGTCGTTGTCGCTGGCCACCAGGGCTTCCTGCTCCGGCGTCCAGAGCACCACAAATACCGCCGCAGTGCGCATAAACAGGGTGTGGGCGCTGTGGTAGATGTCTTGGCCGCCGAAATCCCAGAGGTAGTAGGTGGCATCCCCATCTGAAGCCGGTGTAATGGTGCGCAAGGCGATGCCGTGGGTGGAGGGCACCGTTGGATCGAAGGCTTCTGCAGCGAGGTGGCGACAGAGCTGGGTTTTGCCCACACCGCCATTGCCAAGCACAAGGATTTTTACGCTGTTGATAGGGATGGCTTCTACTTCTAGATCCAGGACGTGGGCGCGGAGAGCGGGGAGGCAGCTGTTGTAAGAATGACTTGAATCGGATGAGAATGCCTCCTCTGGGATGCCTGGGATGCTGGCGCCGCGAAGATCGAGTTTTTGAAGGATTTCGCTGAAAAGAAGCTTGCGGGGGAATTCACTTATTTTGAGATTTCTGCACTCAAGAGTTGTACGCGTTCAGGGGTCGCGACAG
>DGYA01000061.1:0-24838 GCA_002396505.1 Cyanobacteria bacterium UBA5018
GTGACACCTTTCCTAAAAGTCACCGCTCTCTTCCATCTGATCGGATTCGGGCTCACTGATCAGCAACTTGATCAAGGCACTGGTGTCGCAGAACAGGATCACCAACTCAACCCCGATCTTCCATCACGATTTCACTGACGAGTTTTCCCTCACCACGCAGCTTCACTGGTGGAGGGAACACCGGCTTCTGACCATTCCAGCTGACAATGCCAGCATCAATTGCTTTCTGCAGCGGGTTGGTGGAGACCGGCTCCGTTTGCCGCACAGCCGTGATGCGGGCAATCGGTTTGCGGTGTGAGGTGACCTCCACCACCTCACCGGCCTGCACCCGGCCAAGCCATTCGGAGAGGTGGGTCTTGAGATCCCGCACCGACACCCGGCTTGCGACTACTTCAGACACGCCGGATCCTCCAATTGTGACCACTTTAGTTGCCTCCCACCAGGGTGCGGGGGGAGGTCATCGGCCCAGCTCGACATCGCTGCCCAGCCATGGCATCGCGGGGCGACTAAACTAAGACTTAGTCCACAGTGGTGCGTCATGGCCGTCGCGAAGAAGCCCCTGGCCGAACAACCCCTGACCAACCAGCCCCTGGCTAACCAGCATCTGGTGAATGTGCACCAGGCGAAAACCCATCTCTCCCAGTTGCTGCAGGAGGTGGAGCAAGGGCAGGAGGTGGTGATCGCCCGCTCGGGGGTCCCTATTGCCCGGCTGGTGGCCTGGCAGGCTCTGGCCCAGCCGGTGGCGGCTCCTGGGGCCATGCGCGGCCAGATCGCCCTGGCCGATGATTTCGATGCGCCCCTGGACGGGTTGTTTGAGGCGTTCCATTGACGCGGCTGCTGCTCGATACCCATCTGCTGCTGTGGTGGCTGAACGGCGATCCACGGCTGCCGCAGCCGGTGATGGAGAGGGTGCAGGCGGAGCAGGCGGAGGTGTTCGTGAGCCAGGCGTCCCTGTGGGAGATGGCGATCAAGGCGTCGATCGGCCGGCTGCAGGTGGATCTGCCCGAATTGGAACGCCAGGTGCCCTTGCAGGGTTTCCGTTGGCTGCCGATCAGCAACGCCCACCTGCTGGCGGTGGGGGATCTGGAAACCGATGGAGTTCATCGGGATCCCTTTGATCGCCTGCTGGTGTGCCAGAGCCGGGTGGAGCCGATGCTGTTGCTAACTTTGGACACCCAGCTGCGGAGCTATGGCGCCACGGTGATCGTGTTTGGGTAAGTGGTGGGCCTGGAGGCCAGCAATGTTCTTCATGGCTAGCCCTCCTGGATCAGGGGCGCTGGCTGAGCCTCAAGCTGAAAACCCTTTGCGCGTAGGCGGCGATTGCTCGCTTCTGCTGCCTTAGCTGAGCGATTTCGGAGCTCGTTAGCTGTTCGGAAACCACTGAGAGTGTTGGATGCAGGGGCGGCGGCGCCCCCGCGTTCAACAAAGATGACACCGGTCAGGAGCTGGCTGATCACTGACAAATTGAATTGCCTGCCAGGCTTGGCCTTTGGGGGCTGATGAACGCCATGGCCGATGCCAGAGCTGTTACCGCTCAACAAAGGTCTGGGGCTAGGGCCGTCACTGGGCAGCCACGGCACCTGCTGCTCACCGGAGGCAGCTCCGGCATCGGCTTCCAGGCAGCGCTGCAGCTGTTGGCGGCCGGCCATCGCCTCACCTTGCTCTGCCGGGATCAGGCCACCGCCGATCGCCTTGGCCAAAGCCTGGGCGGTCGGTTGGCAACGCCGATCTGCGATCTGAGTGATCTAACCAGCATCGAGCGCTGCGCAGAGGCTTTGCTGATGGCCGCAGAGCCGATCGACAGCCTGGTGCTCAATGCTGGTCTGCAGTACAGCGGCGATCCGCAGCCGCGCTGGTCGGCCCAGGGCTTTGAGCTCACGATGGCGGTGAACCACCTAGCCCATCAGCTGCTATTGCAGCGGCTGCTGCCCCTGCTGCTGCAGGGCAAAGCGCCTCGGCTGGTGGTAACGAGCTCGGAGGTGCACGACCCCACCACCGCCGGTGGCAAGGTGGGGGCAGCGGCGGGGTTGGGGGATTTGGCTGGGCTGCGCCAGGGCCCTGGCGCGTCGATGCTCGATGGCAGCCCTTTCAATGCCGAGAAGGCCTACAAGGACAGCAAGCTGTGCAATCTGCTCATGGCGCGGGAGCTGGAGCGGCAGCTGCGGGAGCAGGGCCAGGCCCTGGCGGTGCTCGCCTGGAGTCCTGGGCTGGTGATCCCGCGCCACAGTGGTGGCTTTTTCCGCTACAGCCGCAGTCAAAATCCATTGGGGCAAACCCTTTTCGCCCTGGTGGCCCGCGACCTGTTGCGGCTCACCGAAACGCCCGCCAGAGCTGGTTCCTTGCTAGCTGATCTGGCCACGGTGTCACCGCCGGATCCGCTTGGCTTTCAGTACTGGAGCAACAGGGTGCTGGGGCCAGGGCGGTTGCGGTTTGAAGTTAGAGAGCCCAGTGCCGAAGCCCGCTCCAATCAACTGGCCCGGGAGCTTTGGATGCTCACCGCCCAGGCAGCCGCAAACCCAGGGGCAGATTGAGTCGATCCTCGGCGCCTGCTGTGGGCGGCGCTTTTCTGGGGGATGCGCTCATGGAAATGTTGCTACTCGTGCTTGTGGGCACTGGGCTAAGCCTGGTGTAAGCCGCGAGTGGGCTTGTTCTCTTTGGGCTTGCCCGCCTGGCTGTGCCGCTTGCCCCGACTCCAGCGCTGCCAGCTGGGGATGGGCCGCCTTGCCTCTGCCGCCAGGCATTGGAACCGCTTCAGTGTAAGGCAAAGCTCACAACACCAAGATACAGGATCTCGCGGCTAGCCAGCCACCCGCCCTTAGCGGCAAGCCGAAAAGGATTGATAGCTAGTCCATGCCCCACTGGCCGGTATCCCGAACCATTGGCGCTGCTCTTGCCCCAGTGGTTCGGTAGTCTGGTTTGTACCAAACGGATCGACCATGCTGAGTGGAAGTGAGCTGATCGCCAAAGTGAAGGAGCTTGGCGAGGTCTCCAAGTCTGAGCTGGTGCGCAGCTGCGGCTACGTGAGCAGCAAAAAGGATGGAGGTGAGCGCCTGAATTTCACGGCCTTCTATGCGGCGCTGTTGGAGGCCAAGGGAGTCAGCTTCAAAGACGCTGACAGCGGCCGCAAAGGCAAGGCCGGACGCTCCTTGAGCTACACGGCCAAGGTGCTGTTCAATGGCAACATGCTGGTGGGTAGGGCCTACACGACCCTGCTGGACCTCAAGCCCGGCGATGAGTTTGAGATTAAGCTCGGCAAAAAGCAGATCCGTCTAGTGCCCGCCGGTGGTGTTGATGATGAGGAGTGAGCGGTAAGCCCTGAGCTCACCTGCCCACCTCTTTTACACCTCAGAGATCCCAAAGCTGGCCCGGCCTGGTGGGTTGGGCTCCAGCAGGGTCAGTTGGCGCGCCCGCGTTGACTCATGTGAATTGTTACCGTTCCCGGCGTGGCCGTCAACGACGACGCCAGCCTGGAGCGGGAGGCGGATGTGATGGGGGCCAAGGCCCTAGCCTCCGCCTAAGTATTCGAATAATGGCCACCTCGAAAAATTTTAAATATTTCCGCTCTCATGAACTGAGAAGCATTGCTGCGTCTGGCCGGTCCACGAGTTGCAGGAGCCAAACGGGCAATTTTCGAAGTATCCTAAAATAGACTTGCTGAAAATATAATTCTTAGTCTCCCCAGCTTTTCTCTCCAGCTATGCCTCTTCGCCGGAGTCTACTCACCTCACCTCACCTCACCTCATCTCCGTCAAGTCAGCGGTTTCTGCGCCGCGCGTTTGCCAGCAATTTGCTGGCGTAGATGGAAATACTATGATCTTGAACCACTGATTTTCCGCCGGAAGACACAAAGCGTTGGGCTACATTCAGCAGTTGCCATGCGGGATCCGGGCTGAGCTCCACCCGCAAGCCAGCATAGGGAATGCCGTTGGCATCTTCTATATTTAGAGTGTCAGAAAGATACACTAAGCTTCCTGGATGGCAATAACCTAGTACCTGGCGCCTGAGCCAGCGTGCTATCCAAGTAGTTCCATTGAAAGGTATTAATTGAATCAGATTGATTATCAACATTAAACTGTAGCCAAGCGGGATGCGAGCCACCCCGTCAGATGCATTTACGACTCGATAAATCGGTGTTTTTACTTGTTCATAAAACAAATCATCTGCTGCCCGAGGACTGCCAAATGTGTAACAAGCGCCGGTGCTATTATATCCAAGATAGCGGGTAGCCAGTAGCGCCAGGGCACCGCCAAGAGAATGCCCTGTTATATAAAGTGGCATGTCTGCATATTTGTTTAGCGTCTTTTTCAAGGAATCTTCAAGCAGTTGAAATGCATGCAAAAAACCCTTGTGGACCCTGCCGCCCCCGGGGGCGTCTACCAAATTAACTAGTAAATCTGAAGCTACGTCTGATATCTTTTTTACCTCGGTGCCCCTGAATGCCAGTATCAACATGCGATGGGAAACTGGAGATTCATCCGTGCCCAGACGCACAAGGATCGCCTGACTATCAGCCAAAAGATCGCGAGTTGAATAGGATTCAATTAATTCTATTCCGGCTTTACTGAGAATGGATTCAAATTCGCTTGGCACCTGATTGCCCCGCTGCTGGGAGCGAATTACTAACTCCCGCACCAGCTCCGGTCCCTTCGATGAACCCGCAGCCGTGATGATTTCCTTCACAAACTCGTCAACCTGAATCTCCACCGGCAATTTTTCATACACCAACCTACTGAGCTCGGCCAGAATCCATGCGGTTCGATCGGAATAGGCCGCGCGTAATACAGGAGGCTGCTGGATAAGATCCGAGCTTACAAAATAACTCATAGTGTTCATGTTCAGTTTTAGTTGTTGGCTTATATTACAACACTAACTGAGTCAATCTGCCAATGCCACGCAGAATCACCCGGGCACATCTTCACATTTTGCAACAAAAGAGCTGGTTTGACTGGTGATCACTTGGGCCATCTCGCTTTATGTTACTTTCGGAATAAATATAAAGAATTTTGAGGCATTGTATTGCCGCTAGGGTGAGTGGCGGGAAACTCGACCTTTGTAAGACTTTCTTAGATCATGAGATTAAGGCACGTCGAAAAAAATCCCAATCTCAACGGACTCACAATGCAAGAAGTTTTGTGGCGCTTGGCTTGCCCCTAGCTGGCGGGCACAGGAGCTCTGCCGCCCGTGCAAGGCTGGCATGTGCTGTGAAACCTAACCCCTAGAATGTCACAGCATTCGAGGCTGCCGGCGGGACGATGGCAGTAAAAACCACTACCCTAATGAGGTCAATACTTTCCTGCCAGGCCAGCCACCGGTACGAATAAAGTCTACCTAGACATCTTTTATGCTTTGCAATCAGCATGGTTGCTAGCATAATAACACCTTATTTGCGGAAAACTATTGCACATCCACGCCCTCGAAGCTATTCAAAAAGAAAATAAGCGGATAGCCACTTTAAATCGCTTAGCCCAGCTACTAACCACTGAAGAACCCCTTGATATTCACCATCTAGCCATGGCAAAAGTATAGTATACAGAGCTTTGTGTTGGCAACGGGTGCCCTTGAGTATCAGCAGATCAATTAAATATTTACATGCAACCAAGCGGCTCGACCGTAACGGAAGCTCTGGAAAGCACGAGCAATGATCAAGAGAGCCCTGACGCTGCAATGGTTCTGAGTTGACTTGGTTGCCGAAATGGCGGTTTTCTAGAGTCTCCTAAAAGCCAAGTCCTTGATTACCCATTCACGACAAGGCCATTTGTTTCCACCCCAGCACCTCAAGCAAGGCCGGGGCAATCTTAAACAATTCCGCGCCAAAATTTAAAAAATTCAGCTGGTGTCCCTAGGGCAGCAGGTCGGCCAGAGGCTGGTCCAGGCCGCAGCGTTTGCACCAGCTTGCCACCGTATTCACCAGCAGCAGCGTTACGGTCATTGGACCCACTCCGCCTGGCACCGGTGTGATCGCCGATGCCAAGGGTTCCACCTCTTGATAGCGCACATCCCCGCACAACTTGGCCTTGGCGGTGGCGCCAGCGGCTGGATCCGGCTCAATGCGATGGATGCCCACATCCACCACCACCGCCCCGGGTTTCACGTGCTCGGCGCCGATCATCCCCGGCCGGCCCGCCGCCACCACCAGCACATCGGCCTGGCGGGTGAGTTCAGCTAAATCGGCGGTGCGCGAATGGGCCACGCTCACCGTGGCATCGGCGGCCTGCAACATCAAGGCCATCGGCTGGCCCACCAAAATGCTGCGGCCCACCACCACCGCCCGCCGGCCCGCCAGCGCCACGCCCTGGTGGGCCAGCAGTGCCATCACCCCGGCCGGCGTGCAGCTGCGCGGCCCCGGCTCCCCCTTCACAAGCCTGCCCAAATTGAGCGTATGCAGGCCATCGGCATCCTTCTCCGGGTCGATCGCCTCCAGCAAGGGGCCCGAATCCAACCCCGCAGGCAGGGGCAATTGCAGCAGGATGCCATCCACGGCCGGATCGGCATTCAGCTTTTCGATGCTGGCCAACACCGCTGCCGCCGGCGTGTCGGCAGCCAGGTGGGCGCCGAGGTTGCGGAT
The DNA here is from genome assembly GCA_002396505.1 of Cyanobacteria bacterium UBA5018. Taxonomy (GTDB): domain Bacteria; phylum Cyanobacteriota; class Cyanobacteriia; order PCC-6307; family Cyanobiaceae; genus UBA5018. The sequence continues at coordinate 6,566 of DGYA01000061.1, forward strand.
GCCAATCCGCCCGCAGGCCTTCTCCTTGTTGGCCACGTAGACGCCGCTGGCGGGGTCGTCGCCCACCCGCAACACCGCCAGGCCTGGCGGCCGGCCGGCCCGCTGCAATCGCTCGGCAACCACCGCCTGCAAGCGCAGTTCCAGTTCCGCCGCCAGCTGGCGGCCATCCAGTCGGGTGGCCATCTACAAGAACACCTGGGCTTCCCCAGCTTGCAACCCGCCACGTCCTATCTCAATGCCCCATCGCCAAGTAACAGGGCCGCATTTCATTCCCATGCCCCTCGCTGCCGCCCCTCGCTGCCGCCCCATGGCCAGGGGCCTCGGGCACAGCTAGCGTTTGGCCATGCTGAAGCGGCGGTTGCGACTCCTCTGGCGCTGGGCCCTGCGCCTCGAACGACCGCGCCAACTGCCCACCGCCTGGCGTAGCGGTGAATGGGCGGCGGTGATGGTGGCCTGCCTGCTGGTGGGGCTGTTGGCCAGCTGGCCCTGGCTGGTGGAACCCAGCCTGCAGCCCGGCATGCTGTCTCCCTTCACCGCCCGCGCCCCCAAGACCGCCCGCGTCGTGGACAGCGGCGCCCTGGAACGGCGCCAGCAACAGCTGCCGCGCACCAGCGTGCAGGTGATCGATCAGCAGGCCACCAAGGCGCTGCAGCAACAGCTCAATGACAGCCTCGGCAAGCTGGAGGCCCAGCTGCGCACGGCCCAGCAGCGGCTGGAGCCCATCCCGCTCACGCCGCCTGAGCGCCAGTGGCTCCGCCAGCTCAACCCCGAACAGCTCAGCCGCTGGCAGCGGCAGGTGCGCCAGGCCCAGTTGCGCATGCTCAGCCAGGGGCTCAGCGGTGGGCTCGCCGATGGTCAGCTGCTGGAAGCCGCCGCCCTGCAGCTGGATAATCTGCCGCTCCCGCAGCGCAATCTGGCGGCCAGGTTGATCGGCAATTCGCTCCAGGGTCAAACCAACCTGCGCACCGATGCCAGCCTCAGCCAACACCGCATCGAGGCGCTGATCACCCAGCAGGGCATACCCACAATTTCCGTACGCCAAGGTGATCTGATCACCCGTCAAGGCGAACAGATCAGCCGCCAGGCCTTTGATGTGCTCGATTATTTCGGGCTGGTGAACCGCCGGCCCCGGCCCCTGGCCTGGCTGGGCCATTTTCTCGAGGCGGTGGCTACCGCGGCGGTGCTGTTGCTGTTGCAACGGCGCTGGCGACCCTGCCTGGAGGCGCGCCAGGCGCTGCTCAGCCTCGGCATCCTGCTGGCGGTGCAGGCGGTGCGCCTGGGGCTGGGACCCCTGGCCAGTCCTTTGGTATTGCTGGTGCCCCCCACCCTGCTCCTCGCCCAAGGGCTGGGCACGGTTTGCGGCCTGGCCTGGCTGGCCAGCGCCTCCCTGCTCTGGGGGGGGCAACTCACCGCCGTGATGGCCGAGCGCCTGTTGTTGGGCTGCGCCGTGGCCGCCATGGCCGCCGTGGTGGCCGGTCGCCAGCGCAGCCGGGCCGAATTTTTGCAACTGGCGGTGATCCTGCCCATCGGCGCCTTCCTGCTGCAACTGCTGCTATCGCAACTGCCCCTGCTGCCCAGGCCAGAGGCCCGCATCGCCCCGATCGAGCTGCTCAGCGAAGCGCTGCTGATGGGGGGGCTGCTGATGGTGGGCCTGCTGCTCACCCCGCTGGTGGAGAGTTTCTTTGGCCTGCTCACCCGCGCTCGGCTGTTGGAATTGGCCGACCTGGAACGGCCCCTGTTGCGCCGTCTTTCCTGTGAGGCACCGGGCACGTTTGAGCACACCTTGATGATCGCCGGCCTGGCTGAGGAGGGCGCCCGCACGATTGGCGCCGACTTCGACCTGGTGCGCACTGGGGCCATGTATCACGACGTGGGCAAATTGCACGCCCCCCAGTGGTTCATCGAAAACCAAGAGGAGGGCCTCAACCCCCACGACCAACTGGACGACCCCCACGGCAGCGCCGCCATCCTCCAGGCCCACGTGGATGAGGGGATCAAACTGGCCCGCCGCCACCGGCTGCCCGGTCCCCTGGCCGATTTCATCCCCGAACACCAGGGCACGCTCAAAATGGGCTACTTCCTGCACCAGGCCCGCGAGCGGGACCCCAGCGTGCCGGAGTCGGCTTTTCGCTACCGCGGCCCCAATCCGCGCTCCAGGGAGACGGCGATTTTGATGTTGGCCGATGGCTGCGAAGCGGCCCTGCGTTCCCTCTCCCCCAACACCACCGAAAAGGAGGCCACCGCCATGGTGCGCCGCATCGTGGAAGCCCGCGCCCTCGATGGCCAACTCGACCACAGTGGCCTTGGCCGCGCCGAGTTGGAACTGGTGATCCGGGCCTTTGTGCGGGTGTGGAAGCGCATGCGCCACCGGCGCATCGCCTATCCCATCCCCAGTCGCAAAGCATTTAGCGCCTAAGGCGATCCCCATGGCGGGGCAAATTGCTCCCCTGGTATTCAGCCGCTCAGAGTGGAAATTAGCCGCTCAGCGTGGTACTCAGTCGCTCTGCAATTCCGCTTGTCCACCCTCCCACCGATGGCGCCGCTCAGTTTTCGCGAGCTGCAGAGCTCTCTCCAACCCCAGTGGAGCAGGGATTCCACCGCCAAGGGGCTGGAGCTGGACGTGCTGATGGTGCCCTCCCTTTCGGTGGATCGCAGCCAAATCGCCCTGGTGGCTGGCGCCCATCACTACGAAGAACGTCAGCTGTTCTCCCTGATGCGCCTGCGCAATCCCGGCGTGCGCATCGTCTACGCCACCAGCAAACCCCTGGCGGAGCTGGTGGTGGACGCGGTGCTGGAACTGCTGCCGGGGGTTCCCGCCTCCCATGCCCGCCGCCGCCTGCATCTGGTGGATACCGACGATGCCTCCGATCGACCGCTCACCGAAAAACTGTTGGAGCGACCGGCCCTGCTGGCCCGGATTGCCGAATTGCTCAGACCAGGCCGCAGCTTCATCAATTGCTACGTGGTGGGGCCCCTGGAGAAGCAGCTATCCGAACGCCTCCAAATTCCCCTGCTGGGTACCGATCCGGCCCTGGGTTACTGGGGCAGCAAGGCCGGCAGCCGCGAGCTGTTCCAGCGCTGTGGCGTACCCCATCCAGCCGGCTCGCCGCTGGTGTTCAACCTCGACGATCTCAGCGAGGTGACGGCCGAACTCTGGGAAAGTCAGCCCCAGCTGGTCCGCTGCGTGGTCAAGTTGAACGAGGGCTTTAGTGGCGAGGGCAATGCCCCCTTGGCCTTGGCACCGCTGCTGCTAGCCGAGAAGAGCGCCGCCGAGCGCCGCCGCTGTCTGCGCTCCGCCCTGGAGCATTTATCAATGCCGGTGGCCCACTGGCAGCCCCTGCTGGCCCAGCAGGGGGCCCTGGTGGAGGCCTGGCTGGAGGGGGGAGATGAGCAGAGCTCCCCCAGCGTGCAGGGCACTATTCATCCTGACGGGAATCAATATCAAAAAATTGCTAAAATTCAGGGCGGCGGCCAGGGGTTTTCGTTAGTAAATTCCCCGGTGGAAGTGATATCTAGCCACGAACAAGTGCTGGGGGGAGAGCACCAACAAACCTATATAGGCTGCCGCTTTCCGGCCAATTCGGCCTATCGGCTGGAGTTGATGCGCCATGGTCAGGCGGTGGGAGAAGCGCTTGCCGCCGCTGGCGCCCTGGAGCGCTACGCAGTGGATTTCATCGCCCGCCGCTATGGCTCCCACTGGGACCTGCAGGCGATCGAGGTGAACCTGCGCCAAGGAGGTACCACCCATCCCTACATGGCTCTGAATGCGATCACCGCCGGCCAGCTGGACCCCACCACTGGCCTCTATCTCTCCCCCACCGGCGAACCCTTGCACTACGAGGCCACCGATAACCTCCGCCATCCGAAATTGCGGGGTCTGCTGCCGATCGATCTGATTGACATCGTGGCGGAAGCCGGCCTGCACTACGACCCGGCCCGATTGCGGGGCAGTGTCTTTCACCTGCTGGGCTGCCTGTCGGAGTACGGCAAGCTGGGCATGACCTGCATCGGCCGCTCCGCAGCGGAGGCGGCGGCCGTTTACGCCGCCACCGAAAGGGAGTTGTTGCGGGGAGCGGCGGCCCGGAGCTGAAGCGAATGCCCAGCCCAGCGGCAACCAATAACCCCAGACTGCCCATATCAAGAAAGGGCCCCAGCTCTGCTGCTCTCTGGACCAGGCTCTACTTGAACCCGGCTCTACTGCCCTTGGCTCGCCAATAGCCTGGCCTTGCCTGTCCCAACTGCCTGTCCCAGCTGCCTGTCCAGGCAGCCTGCCCAAGTTGACTGCCCAAGCGGCCTGCCCAAGCGGCAGGATCAACCGGCGCTTCTGTTCCCTTGCCTCGCCCCGCAATGGTCCCCGCTAGCAACCCTGCCAAGTCCCCGCCGCTCCTACCCGAATGGACAATCTGGATCCAGGTGGGCCTCACCGCCCTGCTGGCGGTGCTGTTCCTGGTAATCCTGGACAAGGGCCGCCAGCAGGGCATCAAAATTCAGCTGCTGGAACAGCGGCTGCAGGGGCTGGAAAATAGCCGGGCCCTGGATCGCACCACCGCCCTGGAGCAACAGCTGCGCTCCGCCGTGGAGCGGCTGCAGCGCTTGGAACGCAACACCAGCCGTATTGATTCGCTCTCCGCCGAGAGCAAAGATCTGCAGAAGCAGCTGTTCCAACTGCGCACGGAGGCCTTGAAACAAAACAGCTCCAATTCGGAGCGGATGCCCCTACAGCCCCTGCCGCCGCTGAAACCAAGCCCAGGCCTGCCCAGCCTCAACCCTTAACGGCGTCGCCAGTGGCACTGGGCAAGATATGGCGCTGCAGGGCGATAAACAAAAGCAGCACCGGCAGGATCGACACCACCGAGCCCGCCGCCACCAGCCGCCAATCCAATGAAAAGCTGCTGGCCAGCTGTTGCAGACCCAGGGGCAAGGTGTACAGCTTGGGGTCGTCGAGGATCACTAGGGGCCAGAGGAAATCGCTCCAGGTGCCGATGAACACAAACATGGCCAGGGTGATCAGATCGGCCCTGGCCGCTGGAATCATCACGTTCCACCACTCCCCCAGGGGCGTGCAACCATCGCTGCGGGCCGCCTCCTCCAGCTCCACCGGCACCGCCAGAAAACTCTGGCGCAATAGGAAAATGCCAAAGGCCGTGGCCGCCTGGGGAATAATCAGAGCCCAAAGACTATTGCGCAGGCCGATCTGCACCATCAGCAGATATAACGGAATCATCACCACCTGGAAGGGAATCAATATGGTGGCTACCACCAGAGCCAGCACCAGGCCGCGCCCCCTAAACCGCAACCGCGCCAACGGATAGGCCGCCAAGGAACAAAACAACAAATTGGCCAGCACCGCCAAGCCGCTCACAAGCGAACTGTTCAGCAGATAGGTGGCCATCGGATGGCCGGCGAACAGACGCCCGTAGGCCTCCAGGCTCGGCTGGCTGGGCAGCAGGGCCGGTGGGCTGGTGAAGATGTCCTCGCCGGGGCCCTTCAAGGAGGTGCTCACCAGCCAGAGCAGGGGCACCAGCATCGCCAGGGCCAGGGCCAGCAGCAGGGTCAACTGCAGCCCCGTGGCCAGGCTGGAGCCCCTGGAGCTGGAATCGCGCAGCGCCATGGCAGCTAGACCCGGGGCCTTTGGTGCAGGGGCAGTTCCCCCAGCTGCGGCAGGGGGGTCTTCTGGGGATGTAGCGGCTGGCTGTGGCTACCTGCCAGCAGGCGATTGAGGGCATTCACGAAGGCCTGGGCCGCCGCCACCACGATGTCGGTGTCGGCGGCATGGCCGGAGTAGAGCACGCCTTGATGGCGCAGCCTAATGGTTACATCGCCCATGGCATCGATGCCCTCGGTGACGCTCTTGATTGAAAACTCCACCAGTTCATTTGGCACCTGGGCCAGGTGATTGAGGGCCTGACATACCGCATCCACTGGACCGGTACCGATCGCGGCCTCGGTCAGTTCCGCACCATCGGCCGTGATCAAGCTGACGGTGGCCGTGGGCTGCAGGCCCGTACCGCAGCTCACCTGAACCCTCTTGAGTGTGTAGATCGCTTCGTCGTTTTGTTGTACCTGCTCGCTGACAATCGCCTCGAGGTCGCGATCGGTGATCTCTCGCTTGCGGTCGGCCAACTCCTTGAATCGGCTGAAGGCATCATCGAGATCTTGCCGCTCCAGATTATATCCGAGTTCCTCCAGGCGAGCCCGAAAAGCACTGCGGCCACTCAACTTGCCCAGGGAAATGCGGTTATCACTGAGGCCCACGGTGCGGGCATCGATGATCTCGTAGGTGAGCCGATTTTTGAGCACACCATCTTGATGGATGCCCGATTCGTGGGCGAAGGCATTGGCGCCCACAATCGCCTTATTGGGCTGCACCACCATGCCGGTGAGGTTGGAGACCAGGCGCGAGGTCTTGGTGATCTCCTCGGTGCGCACCCCCGTGAGCGGCTCGACACTCTCCGCCGGCCGGCCCAGGAAGGGGTTGAAGTAACTGCGCCGCACGTGCAGCGCCATCACCAACTCCTCCAGGGAGGCATTGCCGGCCCGTTCACCAATGCCGTTGATGGTGCACTCCAGTTGGCGGGCACCGTTTTTAACGGCCTCCAGGAAATTAGCTACGGCCAGACCTAAATCGTTGTGGCCATGTACGGAAATTACCGCCTGATTGATGTTCGGCACATGGGCGTCAATGCCAGCAATCAGGTCGCCAAACTCTGCGGGAGTGGCGTAGCCCACCGTGTCGGGGATGTTGATAGTGGTAGCGCCGGCCTCAATCGCGGCGGCGATCACTTGGTACATAAATTCTGGATCGGAGCGGCCGGCGTCCTCGCAGGAGAATTCCACGTCATCCACCAGAGAACGGGCGTACTCGACCATCTCGGCAGTTATCGCCAGCACCTCGCTGCGGCTCTTGCGCAACTTGTGCTCCAGATGGATGTCGCTGGTGGCGATAAAGGTGTGGATGCGGCGCCTGGCGGCGGGGGCCACCGCATCGGCGCAGGCTTTGATGTCGACGGCGGCGGCGCGAGCCAAACCGCAAATCACTGGCCCCTCGGGGCTGCCGACACTGGCGGCGATGCGCTGCACCGCGTTGAAATCGCCAGCGCTGGCAAAGGGAAAGCCGGCCTCAATAATGTCTACGCCCAGACGGGCGAGCTGCTGGGCGATCGCCAGCTTCTCCTCCAGATTCAAGCTGGCGCCAGGAGATTGCTCTCCATCGCGCAAGGTGGTGTCAAAAATCAAAACCCGGCCGGGGTCGCAAGCCATACCGGCGCCTCTATGCGGAACAACTATGAGTTAGTTAATTCTACGGCCGCCGGGCGCGGGCGGATGCTGGGGGTGGCAGCGCTGTCACCGCGCATAAACACAGGTTGGTGGAGGGCTTCTGACTTCTCCAACTCCTGGCGCAGGCCGGCCATCTCCACGAAGCGGTCGGCGGCATTGCGCAGTTCCCTGGCCACCATGCCATCGGTGGTGATCACCGTGGTGCGCAGTCCCTGGGCCCTAAGCACCTCCAGCAACCGTTCGAGATCCTTGCTGCCGCTCAGCAGCCACACCTCGTCGGTGCGGGGGGCCACGCAGAGCAGGTCGATGGCAATCTCCACGTCCAGGTTGGCGCGCACGTAGTGGCGTTGCTCTCCGTGGCGCGACTCCACCAGGCGCGGCTCCCCTGGCCGAGGGTCAGGGTTGCGGGCATCAGGCGGGCGATGCGGTTCAAAATCGGCCCCGCCCCCGGGCAGTTCCCTCAGGGGGCGAGTGCGCACTGTGTAGCCCATGCTGGCCAGGGCATCGCGGAAGGGGCGCTGGTCGGTGGGGTCCTTTAGCCCGGCGTACCAGAAGGCGCTGCCCAACTCCATGGCCGGTTGGCGGTTGGCGTAGGCCAGCAGCCGTCGCGGATCAAAAAACCAGCCCAGCTTCTGCTGGGCATAAAACATGCTGTGGCCATCCACGGCCAGGGCCAGCTGCAGGGGGCGGGCGTTACGAGGTTCCATGGTTAACAGCCTAGGAAGCTGCCTATAAGCTGTCTCAAGCTCGAATCCCCCATGGCTGCCAGCGACACCCCCGCCGGGGGAGGCGTGAGGGATCTCGGCGCCGCCTCTGAGGCCACCATTCAAACCAGCCCCCAGGTTGGCCCTGAAACCGTTCAGGCGGCCAGGGCTCGGATTGGCCCTGAAACCTGGCAGCCGGACAGCAGCCTGGGCAGCCCCCGGGTTGGCCCGGAAACCATTGATCTGGTCACCAGCCTGGCCAGCGCTGAAACCATTGATCTGGCCAGCGCTGAAACTATTGATCTGGCCGGTGATCTGGCAAGTCATCAACTTAAAAGCCAGGCTGGTAGCCGAGCCAGTTTTCAGCCCATCCCTAGGCAGGAGTCGCCCCTGGCGGCAGGGGGGCAGCCAGATGAGCATCGCCCCTTAGCCGCCGCCGGGGATCTGGCGCTGGTGCTGCATGCCCATCTTCCCTATGTGCGCTCCAGTGAACCTGGATCCCTGGAGGAGGACTGGTATTTCCAGGCCCTGCAGGAGTGTTACTTGCCGTTGCTGGCGGTGCTGGAGGCTGCGGCGGCAGATCCGCTGCAGAACCCCCGCCTCACCCTCGGTCTCTCGCCGACGCTGCTGTCCTTGCTGGCCGATCAGCAGTTAAACGCCCGCTTTCCCGCCTGGTTGGCGGTGCGGCGAGAGTTGCTCGCCCAGCTCGATCCCCAGTCAGAACTGCAGCCGGCGGCCCAGCAGCTGGCCAGCACCTTGGCCGGCATCGCCGCCCAGTGGGAGCGCTATGGCGGCCAGCTGGTGCCCCGCTTCCGCCGCCTGCAGTCCCAGGGGGTGCTGGATCTGATCACCTGTGCAGCCACCCACGGCTACCTGCCCCTGCTGCGCAGCGTGCCGGAGGCAGTACGGGCCCAACTGCGTACGGCTGTGCGCGAACACGAGCGCCAGATTGGCGAGAGGCCGCTGGGAATCTGGATTCCAGAATGCGCCTACTACGAAGGGCTAGATGAACAATTAATTAGCAATGGCCTCCGCTATTCCCTGCTCGATGCCCATGGCCTTTTGCATGGAATGCCCAGGCCTCGCTATGGAGTTTTTGCGCCAATTTGTTCGCCAGCTGGGGTAGCCTTTTTTGGCCGAGATAGCACTTCCACCCTGCCGGTGTGGAGTGCCAGCCAGGGCTATCCGGGCCACCCCGCCTACCGTGAATTCCATCGCGATTTGGGCTGGGACCTGTCGGACGAGCAGCTCAGCGCTGCCGGCATCAATAGCCGCCGGCCCCTGGGCCTGAAGCTGCATCGCGTTACGGGCCAGGGCTGCCCCCTAGAGGCCAAAGCGCCCTATGAGCCAGAGGTCGCCAGTGGCCAAATTCAAGACCATGCCGCCGACTACCTGGCGGGCCGTGCCGCCGAACTGAGCAGCTTGGCCAGCTCCATGCAGCGGCGCCCCCTGCTGGTGGCCCCCTTTGATGCCGAGCTGTTTGGCCACTGGTGGTTTGAAGGCCCCCAATTTCTGGCGGCCCTGTTCGCCAATGCCGCAGCCCAGGGGGTGCGACTGGTGCACCTGCGCGATGTGCTCAGCAGCGGCGAATCCTTGCAGGTGTGTAATCCCTCCCCCAGCAGCTGGGGGCAGGGCGGTTACCACAACTATTGGCTGAACGAAACCAATGCCTGGGTTGTTCCCGAATGGCAAAAGGCATCCCTGGCGATGGTGCGTCGGGTTAGTCAGGGGGTGGGCAGTGTCCAGAAACGGCAGTTGCTGCACCAGGCAGGCAGGGAATTGCTGCTGGCCCAAAGCTCCGATTGGAGTTTCATCCTCAGGGCTGGCACCACCACCCAACTGGCCCGGGAACGGATCGAACGCCATTTAGATCGCTTCTGGCGGCTGCTCGATGCGATCGACAATGGCACTGAACTGCCCCAAATCTGGCTGGATGGAGTGCAGCGAGAAGACGGCCTGTTCCCCAACCTAGATTCGGCCGATTGGGCGCGCCGCTCAAGCCCTAACTAGGGCTTGCTGATTTGGGCGGGGCCGGAATCAGCAATCGCCAGGCCAGGCTGAGTTCGCGGCCCCGCTGCCGCATCAGGCCCCAGCGCACATCCCAGGGAGCCAGCAGGAACAGCCGCAGCATCGCCCAGAGCAACTCAGGCAGCGGCAGGGTATTGGTTAGAAACCCATACCATATTGGACCCGGTAGGGAGAAGAAAGTGGCAAAGAAATGGCGTAACTGATCCTCTCGAAAACGCATTAACTTCTCGAGGCCAAAAGTGTATAGAGCATGCTTGCGCCTCAGGTCCGCCGGCCAGAGCGCTTGCCAGCCGGCCGCCGCCAAAGCGGCGGCGCTGGTGGGCTCCCGCACAGCCAGCTGGGCGGCGATGGCCCTGGCCAGGCCCCCAGCCCGCCGCAACAAGGCACCCACCAGGTAACCGGAGGCCGGATGCACCATGGCCGCCGCCCCGCCAAAGGCCAACACCGGTTGATCCAGGTGGGGCAGTGGCAGGTTCATCGGAAACAGGCAGAACTCTTCGTGGTGCAACTCCAGCAAAGCCACGCCTCGATGGGCCAAGCGCCGCTCCAACCGCTGGCGCAAGTCCGCCACCGGCACTGGCGGCGCTAGAGCCAGGGAGGTTTCCTCCACAAAGAACAGCCCATCGCCGAGGTCCATCGCGTAGAGGAAGGTGGGGGGAGCAAGCCGTTCCGCCGGCGTGAGGTGATCGCAGCGAAAATCCATCAGCACAAACTGACCTGGCTCCACCGGCGCTGCGCTGAAGCGACCCACCAGGCCATAGGCGGCTTGGCCGGCCACGGGGCCCTCATCGGCGCGGGTCACGAACACCGGCTGATGGCCCGAGGCATCCACCACCAAGCGGGCGGATAGCTCTAAATTTGCGGGGCCGCAAACCCGGCAGCGAGAACCGGGGGTATGGGCAGTTACTGGTAGGCCATCGCCATCGACAAAACCGATCTCACTAGCCGTACCGCGCTGGAAGATCACGCCAGTCTGCTGGCATAGCTGCAGCCAATGGGCCTGCAGTTTGTGTTTATCAAACAGGCCATAGTCTCGGCCGAGAACAGTTGGCGCATTGGCCGCACCATTCGGATCTGGCTCGCCAGCGCCAAAAAAACTGACACTGTGGTTCCAGCGGTGGCCCAACAGGTGGCTCAATCCCAGGGCATCCACCTCTTCTCCCCAGATCCCGTAGGTATTCGCCCAGGGATCGCCGGGATCATTGGGCGAGAGCACCACCACCTCCAGGTCTTCAGCCCCGAGGGCCGCCGCCATCGCCAGGGCCGCTGGTCCGCCACCAATCACCAGCACATCAGTCACCAGCACATCAATCATCAGCAAATCAGTCATCAGCAAATCAGTCACCAGTAAATCAGTCACTTGCACGCCAACCACTTCCACGCCATAGCATAAAACATAAAAGTCAATAATGCAAGCTGCATGCGCACGTTGTACAGGCATGCAAAAGGCAAGAGTTTAGGTGCCCGAATGCAGGGTCGAAATGCAGGTGTCAGGGCGTTCGCGTTTGAATGATCGCGTTAGCGTGATCGCGTCGGAACGATGGTGTCATTGCTTAATCGCCATTGGGGCAGCTCCAGAAAAAAACCGGCTCCCCTGGGCCTAGCGGCGAGGGCCACTGGTGCAGCTGGGTTGGCTGGACCATTCGGCCATGGCAGGGGATCTTTTCGAGATGCTTATTAGATAATCTCCGTTGGATAATTACTATTTTATCGTTCATCATTGGAAGATATTTATTGATTATCTGCCATTAAACCAGTTGCCACTAAGTCAGTTGCCACTAAACCAGTTGCCGTCGATTTAGCCGCCATCGAGCCGGGTGCATCTAGCCATTCGCCACCGGATAAGCCGCCACTGCGCCGGGGGCCATCGAGTCGGCCGCGGCCGCTACTTGATAGCTGCCATTGCACCTGTCACCGCCGCACCTGTCACCACCGCACCTGCCGCAGCTAAATTGGCCACCACCGGATAAGCCGCAACGGCAACTATCAGCTAGTCCATCAGGCAGTCAGAAAATCGGGCAGTCAGTCAATCTGGCCAGTCAATTGGGCCGTTCAATCTGGCCGTCAGTCGCTCAGGCGGCTGGCGGTTCTGGATCCCCTACTCCCACCGCTGCGGTTTCTTCACTCAGTTCGTCATCGGGGGCTGGAGGCACCAGCACCACCTCGGCCAGGCGGTCGCCGGCATCCAATTTCTGCAGTCTCACACCGGTTGCTGCCCTCGACTGCTGCGGCACCGCATCGGCGCGGGTGCGGACGATCACGCCGCGCTCACTTACCAACAGCAGTTCTTCGCCGGAACCCAGCACCTTCAGCCCCACAAGCACATCGCCATCGCGGCGAAATTTGATTGCCCGCAGGCCCATGCCAGCGCGTTTTTGCAGGCGGAATTGGTCCACCGGCACCCGCTTACCCAGCCCAGAGGCACTGGCCACCAGCACCCAGGGCCCCTCGCTAACCGCAGTGCCGTCCTCCACCAGTTCGATATCGTCTAGCTCCTCCTCCTGGCCGTTGACGCTGCTGGCCACCCGATCGGCCAATTCAGCCGGCAATACATCCATGCTCACCAACTGATCACCGCCCCGCAAATTCATGGCCCGCACGCCCCGGGCTGAGCGGCCCAGGGGTCTGAGCTCTTCATCGCTGAGGCGGAAGTGGATGGTCATGCCATTGCGGGAGCCAATCAGCACGCTGTCTCCAGGCAAGGCCAGGCGCACCCAGGTGAGGGCATCGCCATCTTCCAGGGAGATTGCAATCAAGCCGTTAGAGCGAATATTGGCGAATGCAGATAGGAGAGTGCGCTTGATATAGCCACCTCTGGTAAGCATCACCAACACGCCATCGGCAGCAAATTCACTCACTGCCAGCAGTGATGTGATCTGCTCTTCCCGCGGAATTGGCAGCAGTTGCACCGTGGGAGTGCCCTTGGATGTACGGCTGCAAATCGGCACGCGATAGGCCGGCACGGAGTACACCACCCCCCGATCGCTAAACAGCAGCAGGGAATCGTGGTCGTTGCAGCTGATGAACAGGCGCACCGCCTCTTCCGCCTGGTTACGGGTGCCGGCCTTGCCTCGGGTGCCGCGACTGGTGGCTTCGAATTCGCTTACCGGCATCCTCTTGAGGTAGCCGTTCTTGGTGAGCAGCACCACCGAGCGCTCATTGGCGATCAGATCGATATCCTCGAGACCACCTTCCAGGTCGAGGATGACAGTGCGGCGGGGTGAGTTATAGCGCTCTCGCAGCACATACAACTCTTCGTTGATCAATCCAAGCACTCGCTCCCGACGAGCCAAGATATCTTGGTAGTCGATAATTTTAGCAAGTAGATCCTCATGCTCCAGCCGAATCTTGTCTGCTTCCAGGGCCGTTAGACGGCGCAATTGCATCTGGAGGATGGCATCGGCCTGCAGCTCACTCAAGCCAAACTGCTGGGTAAGTTCAGAGCGGGCGGAGGCAGCATCAGCGGCGCTACGGATCAGGGCGATGATCGCATCGAGATTATCGAGGGCAATTAATAACCCGAGCAGGATGTGATCTCGCTCTTCCGCTTTGCGCAGCAGATAGCGGGTGCGACGCTCGATGGTCTCGATTCGAAACTCGAGGAACACCTCCAACATCTTGCGGAGGTTGAGCAGCAGGGGCTCACTGGCCACCAGCGAGAGCATGTAGGCGTTAAAGTTGCTCTGGAGAGGAGTTAGTTTAAATAAATTATTTAACACAACTTGCGGATAAGCATCACGCCTAAGTTCTATGACAATTCTCATGCCATCTCGATCGGATTCGTCGCGAATATCGCTTATGCCTTCGAGTTTTTTATCATTTACCAGTTCGGCGATTCGCTCGATTAAAGCCGCCTTATTGGTTTGATAGGGAAGCTCAGTGATAATCACCGCATCCCGATCTGGCCGTCCCGGCACCTCGAGGGTTTCAATCGAAGCCACTCCGCGCATGGTCACCGAGCCACGACCGGTGGCATAGATCTCGCGAATGCCGCTGCGGCCAAGGATCTGGCCCCCCGTGGGAAAGTCGGGGCCAGGAATCAGGGCTGTCAGCTCTCGATCGGAAAGCTCGGGATTGGCAATCAAGGCCAACAGGCCATCGATCAATTCGCCAGGATTGTGGGGCGGGATGTTGGTTGCCATCCCCACGGCAATGCCGGAGGAACCGTTGAGCAGCAATTGGGGCAACCGCGCTGGCAGCACGGTGGGCTCCTGCTGGCTGCCGTCAAAGTTGTCGGCGAAGTCAACAGTTTCGCTCTCGATATCATCGAGGAGCGCATCCGTGGTTAGCGACTGCAGCCGTGATTCCGTATATCGCATAGCGGCCGGCGGATCGTTATCCACCGAACCAAAATTGCCGTGGCCATCGATGAGCGGCATGCGCATCGAAAAATCCTGGGCCATCCGCACCAGGGCGTCATACACGGCGGTGTCTCCGTGGGGGTGGTACTTACCGAGCACCTCCCCGACCACGCGGGCGCACTTGCGATAGGGCCTATCGCTGGTGAGACCCAATTCGTACATCGCATAGAGAATGCGGCGATGCACGGGTTTAAGACCATCGCGGGCATCGGGCAGGGCCCGTCCCACAATCACGCTCATCGCGTACTCCAGGTAGGAGCGCGACATCTCGTTGCGGAGGTCGGTCTGGATGATCCGTCCGTCAGAGTCTCCGGGGGTCTGAGCTCCGTTGGATTCGGCCATGCAGCAACGCCCTCAGCAGTAATAATTTTACTGTGACGGGTGTGAGTTAAAGGGCCTGTGAGCGATCTGGGCTCCACTCGCTGCGAAGGGCAGCTGATCGAGCGCCAGCAAAGCGGCCTGTTGCAGGTGCGTACCGCCGAGCAATTTCGCGCCCTGGTGGCCGAGCAGGGGCTGGCTCAGGCCTACGAGGCCACCGATGTGGTGGTGGCTGCGGACGCTGGTTTCACCAACCAGGTGAGCTGGCAACTCAGTTTGGGCCCCAGCGATCCACCGATCCGACTGCGCCAGGCCCAGCTTGATGGCCTGGAGGCCCTCTGTGGCAGCGGTTCAGGTGAGCTGCTGTTATCGGCGGCGAGTTTGCCGAGCCTGGCTGCACTGTTGGCGGGCGGCAGCATCGAGCTCAGCGCCATTGGTGAGGTCACGCCATTGCAGCCCCGCCGTGAGCTGAACGCCAGCTTGAGCCTCGATCAGATTGGCGGCGGCCGTCTGCTGCTGCATCGCGCCATCGTTGAAAACGGCATTGTTGGCATCAGCAGCTCGGCTGGACTGACTGCCACCCACCTGGGGCCGCTGGTGGGTCCGCTGGTCAGCTGCCTGTACGCCTGCGGCGGGCCCGGTAGCATCGGGCTGACCATGCCAGGCTTGGGGCTGCTGGGGCCGGGCTCGCCGGTGCTGGTGGGCGGAGCGATCGGCTGGGTGGTGGGGCCCGGCAGCGGTCATCAGCCAGAGGTACCCCGTTCAGCTCTGGGTCATGCCCTGGCTCCGGGGGCAAGCGCTGCCGTGAGTGTCGATTTGCATCAGCTGCAATCTGGAAGCCTGCGGATCTGCAGATTCGAGGGCCATGGCGCCGCCCTGCTGCTGCCGGTGGCGGCGGCGGTACCTCTGCTCAACCTCAGCATCGCTCGCCAGGCCGCCGCCGGGGCTGAATTACTGGAGGCCCCGGTGCTCGACCTGGGCATTCCGCGCCGGCTCAAACCGTGTCTGGGCCGGGTGCGCTACACCGAGCTGCTCAGCGGCCAACTGACCCTGCAGGGACGCCCGATCACCTGCTCACCAGCCCACAGCCCCCGCTTGGCGGCAGCGGCAGCTGAGGAGCTGGTCTGCCGCCTGCGCGAGGGGCGCTTCCCCCTGCGCCTGCCATGGCAAAGCCTTGGATCGCGCTCCACTCTGGTGCCCTTGGCAGACTGACGTGCTGGAACCTGACGTGCTGAAAACTGACGTCCTGAAAACTGACCTGCTGATAACTGATGGCTGGAGAGCTGGTGATCAGTAACCGCTATTAAGCTTCCCGGGAAGATGCGATGTGGACCTGCCCATGGGCATCACAGGGAACTCCGAATCCCAGCTTGCTGGTTCAGAGCTCACAGGTGCTGAATCTGCCAAATCTGAATTTGGCCAATCTGATTTGACTGAGATTGATTTGACTGAGATCGATTTGACTGAGATTGATGCGGCTGAGATTGATGCGGCTGAATTTTTTTCGACTGGGGCCAATAACGAAGCTTCTGCCAGTGGTAAGCGATTGTTCAGATCTGCCACCGAGGTGTCTCCGGGCGAGCTCCCCAATTCCAGCGCAGCTTGGCCTCCTAGCGCAGCTCTGCAACCCAGCTCCGCGCCACAACCCAGTGCAGCCCAGCTCCCCAGTGTGGCCAGCAGTATTTTGGTACCGCCTCTGCCTGGAGCAAGCGAGCAGTTAGCGGGCAGCGAACCGGGCGGCGAGTGGGAGCTGCTGGTTAGTAAGTGGCAAACCTGGTGGACCAGTGGCCAGCTGATGGCCCTGGCGAGCCAGGCCCGCAAACCCTCACTGCTGCTTGCTGGCCTGCTGGCTTTGCTGCTGCTGCTGAGCCTCTATGCGGGTCTGCTCGCCGCCCTGGAGAGCCTGCCGCTGCTGCCCGGTTTGCTGGAACTGGTGGCCGTGATCTGGTTGGTGCGCTACGGGGGGCCTCGCCTGCTGCACAGGGACGAGCGCCAGCGGTTGATCGCAGCCCTGGCCAGCAGCTGGCGCGGCTTTCGCGGGGGCTGAAAGCCCCTTTAGGGCTCGCACCTACTTGACGAGCTCAGGCAGGTTGATAGTTTGTCGCGATTGCGTCCGTATTTCAGGTGGAGATTCAGCTCGGCCGTTCCCGAACCGTTCGCCGCGCCTACGGCATCGATGAGATCGCCCTGGTTCCCGGAGGCCGCACCGTCGACCCAGCCGTCACCGACAGCAGCTGGAGCCTAGGGGGCATCAACCGTGAGATCCCGATCATCGCCAGCGCCATGGACGGGGTGGTGGATGTGGCAATGGCTGTGGAACTGAGTCGGCTAGGTGCCTTGGGCGTGCTGAACCTGGAGGGGGTGCAGTGCCGCTACGAGGACCCCAACCCGATCCTCGATCGCATCGCCTCCGTTGGCAAACAGGAGTTTGTGCCTCTGATGCAGGAGCTCTACAGCCAACCGGTGCAAGAGGAGCTAATCCGGCTTCGCATTGGTGAAATCAAGGCCAACGGTGGTATTGCCGCTGTGAGCGCCACGCCGATGGCGGCCTTGAAGTTCGGCCAGGCGATCGCGGAGGCCGGCGCCGATCTTTTCTTCGTGCAGGCCACGGTGGTGAGCACCGAGCACATCGGCCCCGCCGGCCAGGAAAGTCTCAATTTGGAGACTCTCTGTCGCGAGATGGGCGTGCCGGTGGTTATTGGCAATTGCGTCACCTATGAAGTGGCTCTGAAGCTGATGCGCGCAGGCGCCGCCGGCTTGATGGTGGGTATCGGCCCTGGCGCCGCCTGCACCAGCCGCGGCGTGCTGGGCATCGGCATTCCCCAAGCCACCGCCGTTGCCGACTGCGCAGCGGCCCGCGATGACTACGAAAAAGAGAGTGGCAACTACGTGCCTGTGATCGCCGATGGTGGCATTGTTACCGGAGGCGACATCTGCAAGTGCCTGGCCTGTGGCGCCGACGCCGTGATGATCGGTTCGCCGATCGCCCGCGCCGCCGAGGCCCCTGGTCGCGGCTTCCACTGGGGCATGGCTACCCCGAGCCCGGTGCTGCCCCGCGGCACCCGCATCCAGGTGGGCACCACCGGCAGCCTGGAGAAGATCCTGCGCGGACCGGCCAGCCTCGATGACGGCACCCAGAATCTGTTGGGCTGCATCAGGACCTCCATGGGCACCCTGGGGGCCAGAAACCTGAAGGAGATGCAACAGGTGGAGGTGGTGGTGGCCCCCTCGCTGCTCACCGAGGGCAAGGTTTATCAGAAGGCCCAGCAATTGGGCATGGGCAAATAGGGTCTGCCACCAGCAGCCCTATCCTGACTGGTGTGGGGGCTACGGCTCACACACTCCTCACACCCTCCAGCCCGGTGTTCCCGGGCCTTTTGTCTTTTGCAACGCTTGGCTGCAGCAGGCTTTTCAGGCCTGCCTCCCTTGCTAGATTGCCCGCAAAGCGATCCACTTCAGGATGTCCTCAGTCGCCGCCGTCACCGACGCCAGCTTTGAAGAGCAAGTGCTAAAAAGTGATGTACCTGTATTGGTTGATTTTTGGGCGCCCTGGTGCGGTCCTTGCCGCATGATGGCCCCGGCTT
>DGYA01000061.1:25006-25328 GCA_002396505.1 Cyanobacteria bacterium UBA5018
GCCCTGGTGCGGTCCTTGCCGCATGGTTGGTCCAATTGTAGATGAAATCGCCACTGAACTTAAGGATGTAATTAAGGTCTACAAAATGAACACCGATGAAAATCCCCACATCGCAAACGAATATGCCATACGTAGTATTCCCACATTAATGCTCTTCGTCAAGGGAGAAAAGAAGGATACAGTTGTCGGCGCTGTTCCCAAGCAAACCCTGATGAGCACTATTAACAAGCATCTCGCCTAGTCAAATTACAAAAACTAGGCCTTGAAACGCATCTAACCTGTTTCATTTGCATTGACTTGCATTGATTTAGGTTAGATTTTT